>NZ_AHCF03000003.1:1542500-1885000 GCF_000238275.3 Pseudoalteromonas undina | reverse complement strand
TTAAAACACCAAAAGGCGACCGTATTGCCATTGTAAGCGGCCTACGTACTCCTTTTGCTAAGCAAGCAACTGCGTTTCACCATGTACCAGCATTGGATATGGGTAAGCTAGTAGTTAATGAAATGCTTGAGCGATTAAATTTCGACAAGTCAGAAATCGATCAACTGGTTTTTGGTCAAGTAGTACAAATGCCAGAAGCGCCAAATATTGCACGTGAAATTGTATTAGGTACAGGTATGCCAGTTGGCGTTGATGCATATTCAGTGTCACGTGCGTGTGCAACTAGCTTTCAAGCAATTGCAAATGTTGCCGAATCTATTATGGCAGGCTCTGTAAACGTGGGTATTGCTGGTGGTGCCGATTCATCGTCTGTATTGCCAATTGGTGTAAGTAAAAAATTAGCCGGCAGTTTAGTCGATTTAAACAAAGCCCGTACGCTTGGTCAGCGTTTAAAAATATTCTCAAAACTACGTTTAAAAGATTTATTACCAGTACCGCCAGCGGTTGCTGAGTACTCAACGGGTTTATCAATGGGACAAACAGCTGAGCAAATGGCTAAAACCCATAATATTAGCCGTGAAGATCAAGATGCCTTAGCACATCGTTCTCACTCATTAGCAACTCAAGCTTGGGCCGATGGTAAGTTAAAAGATGAAGTAATGACGGCGCACTTACCGCCTTATAAAAGCTTTATTGAAGAAGATAACAATATTCGTAAAAACTCAACGGTTGAAGGCTACGCTAAGCTTAAACCCGTATTTGATCGTCAGCACGGCTCTGTGACTGCCGCTAATGCAACCCCATTAACCGATGGCGCAGCTGCAGTGTTAATGATGAGCGAAAGCAAAGCAAAAGCATTGGGTTACGAAATATTAGGCTACGTACGCAGTTTTGCGTTTTCAGCTATAGGCGTAGAAAAAGACATGCTAATGGGGCCTGCCCACTCAACGCCAATCGCGCTTGATAGAGCAGGTATTACGTTAGCTGATTTAGACCTTATTGAAATGCATGAAGCGTTTGCATCGCAAACCTTAGCGAATATGAAAATGTTTGCTTCAGATAAATTTGCACAAGAGCACTTAGGGCGTAATAAAGCCATAGGTGAAATTAACATGGATAAGTTTAACGTTAACGGCGGTTCACTCGCTTATGGTCACCCATTTGCGGCAACCGGCGCGCGTTTAATTACACAAAGCTTATACGAGCTTAAGCGTCGTGGCGGTGGTTTAGCGTTAACGACTGCCTGTGCTGCGGGTGGTTTAGGTGCAGCCTTTGTATTGGAGAGTGCGTAATGACAGATTCAGTATTTAATTTAACGGTTGATGATAACAAAATAGCCGTGGTAACCATTGATGTGCCGGGTGAAAAAATGAATACCCTGCGTGACAGCTTTGCTGATGATTTAAAAGCATTATTAGCACAAGCTAAAGAGCATGCAGTGAAAGGTATGGTATTTATTAGTGGCAAAAGTGATAACTTCATTGCCGGTGCTGATGTGAAAATGCTAGACAGCGTTGAAAAACGCGAAGATGCATTAGCTATCAGCGAATTATGCCATCAAGCATTTTTTGATATGAAAAAACTACCGTATACCACGGTTAGTGCTATTCACGGCGCTGCTTTAGGTGGTGGTTTAGAGTTTGCTTTAGCATGTGATTATCGCGTTGGTACAGATAGCGATTTAACTAAAATTGGTTTACCAGAAGTACAACTAGGTTTATTGCCTGGCGGTGGTGGTACACAACGCTTAACTAAAATCGTGGGTATTCAAAAAGCCCTTGAGTGGATGCTAACTGGTAAGCAAATTCGTCCAAAACAAGCTAAAAAAGCCGGTGTATTGGATGATTGTGTTCCACAAAGCGTACTGCTAAAAGTGGCCAAAGAGTTTGCGGCGAAGAAAAAGCAACAAGCTAAAGAGCCTAAACTTGATAAGATCAGTAAGCTATTAGAATCAAACCCGTTTGGTCGTAACTTTATCTTTAAAAAAGCTAAAGAAAACGTACTTAAAAAAACCGGTGGTCACTACCCAGCGCCGCTTGCGATTATTAAAGCGGTTCGTGCAAGCGTAGAGCTTGATGAAATGAAAGCGTATAAAACCGAAGCCGAAGGCTTTGCTACGTTAGTAATGAGTGATGAGTCTAAAGCACTTCGCGGTATTTTCTTTGCAACCACTGAAATGAAAAAAGAATGGCGCAACGATGACGCTCCTGCGATTAGTAAAACTGCTGTGTTAGGTGGCGGATTAATGGGCGCAGGTATTGCCCATGTAAGTGCGGTTAAGGCTAAATTGCCGGTACGTATTAAAGATGTGGCAGAGCAGGGCATAAGTAATGCCATGAACTACACATACAAAATCTTAGATAAACGCCTTAAGCGCCGTATTATGTCTAAAGCTGATATGCAGTTAACCATGAACCGCATTACTGGCACTACGGATTACAGCGGCTTTAAGCACATAGATTTAGTGATAGAAGCGGTATTTGAAGATTTAGAGCTTAAGCAAGGTATGGTTGCTGATGTTGAGCAGCAATGCCAAGCGAATACTATTTTTGCAAGTAATACTTCGTCATTACCTATTTCGCAAATTGCAGCAAAAGCAGAACGCCCTGAAAATGTAATTGGTTTACATTATTTCTCGCCAGTAGAGAAAATGCCACTGGTAGAGATCATTCCTCACGAAGGCACGTCACAAGAAACCATTGCTCGTGTAGTTAACTTTGCACGTAAGCAAGGTAAAACGCCAATTGTAGTAAAAGATATGGCTGGTTTTTATGTAAACCGTATTTTAGCGCCATACCTTAATGAAGCGGCTAACTTAATGCTTGCTGGTGAGCCGATTGAAAAAATAGACGCGGCCTTAGTCGAATTTGGTTTTCCTGTTGGACCGTTGGCACTGCTGGACGAAGTGGGTATTGATATTGGATCTAAAATTGCGCCAATTCTTGAAAAAGAATTGGGTGAGCGCTTTAAAGGGCCTGATGCTTTCTCGCGCATGATTGATTCAAAACGTCTTGGTCGTAAAACAGGGCGCGGTTTTTATGAATACGACAAGAAAGGCAAAAAGGTCGATGAGTCAGTCTATGAGCTACTAGGTGTAACCCCAGCCCCACGTTTAAATAAAAACGAGATTGCTAAGCGCTGTGTTTCACAAATGCTTAATGAAGCGGCTCGTTGTTTAGATGATGGTATTATCGCAAGCCCGCGTGATGGTGATATTGGTGCTATTTTTGGTATTGGTTTCCCACCGTTCTTAGGTGGCCCGTTTAGCTACATGGACAAATTAGGTGCGAGTAAAATAAGCTCTGATATGTCTACATTGGCTAACAGCAATGCGATTTTTGCACCCTGTGAATCACTGGTTGCAATGGCTGATAAAGGCGATAAGTTTTACACTACAGCCACTAGAACAGCTGAAGTTGAGTCAGAGCAGGTAGATAATAAATCGACTGATACTCAAAATGAGATGACTGAACACAAAGATTAATGTCTTAAGTTAACGTAAAAAAGCCGCAAATTATGCGGCTTTTTTTTATGTTTGATTATCAGTAAATATAGAGATATAGACGCTTATTTACAGTAAGGCTTCAATAGCCTGTTTGTCTTTATCTGGCATATTGTCGACCACCAAATTAAATGAATTATCAATCATACGCTCAATTTCACCTTGTGGTACTGAGCCGTCTAAAATCACTGTATTCCAAAGGCGTTTATTCATATGATAACCTGGAATCACCGAAGGAAAAATATCACGTAATGACTGTGCTTCATCAGGGTCGCACTTTAAGTTTAGCCACCAAATAGGTTCGCCGTTTTCATCGGTTTCACCCTCATTGCTCAGTGCAAGGGTGGCGAACATCTTATGGTTTACTTTATATACATCAACATCTTTAGCAAAAGGTTGCGTTAGTTTAACTAACGGTTTGTTCATTAAATAAGTATGTACAGTTTGTTGGTTCATGAGCCATTCCTTGAGGTCATAATCGATAACTTAACCATAGCAGCTTTTTGCCACTAGATAACACGTGTTTCAGTCTAAATTACAGATTTATAAGTCAATACGAAGTAAGAAGCTAATCATATCACTTTATTGTTGAACAAAATCAGTTTCGTGGTATGTTTCTCGCAATCAAAAAAACAATAGGAATTCACCCATGCCAAAGGCGAGTGATGTTAAAAAAGGGACGGCTATTGACTTTAATGGCCGTGTATTAGTAGTAAAAGATATCGTACGCTCAGTACCACAAGGTCGTGCAGGTGGTAGTTTATACCGTATGCGTTTATACGATGTAGTAACGGGTAGTAAAGTTGACGAAACATTTAAAGACAGCGATATGCTTAATCTTGCTGATTTAACCCGTCGTGAAGCCATGCTGTCGTATATTGATGGGGATGAGTATGTCTTCATGGATAATGAAGATTACACGCCTTACAATTTAAATAAAGACGCCATAGCGGAAGAAATTCAATTTGTTAATGAAGAAACCCAAGGTGTGCACGTTATTGTAATTGACGGTACTGCTGTAGGTCTTGATCTTCCTTCAAGTGTTGAACTTGTTGTTGAAGAAACCGACCCTTCAATTAAGGGAGCTTCAGCCAGCGCTCGCTCAAAGCCTGCACGCTTATCAACGGGCTTAACGATCCAAGTACCAGAGCATATTTCAACGGGTGATCGCATCCGCATTAATACTGCCGAGCATAAGTTTATGGGTCGTGCTGACAAATAAGCTGTGATGAATTGATAATTGAGAGCCGAGCTTTTAAGTTGCTCGGCTTTTTTGTGTCTGATTAAAAAGGACTACAATTAAATAATACGTTGCTTTAATTTTAGCCAGTTAAACGCTATTATACGCGCCTCAATTTTTAAGCAGTTTGATGACCATGGTATTATTTATTTTACTGAGTGGTGTGTTTATCGCACTTATGTATATTGAAACCATCAAAAAAGGTATGCCTGTGAAGCGCTGGTTATTTTTAAGCGGATTGTTGGGACCTGCGGCTTGGTGCTTATTTAATCTGCATTATCGACGTGCCTTGATACGTAATATCGGCGTAAAAACGTGCTTATGGCGTGCTTAACTCGTCGCTCTAATTAAACTTAGTTTTGATTGGCTCTGTTGTTGTTTTAAAAACGCAGTAAATTCATCTTTTGAGAGTGGTTTAGAGTAGTAATAACCCTGAAGTGTTTCACAGTTAAGCTCTTCCAGTATGCTTATTTGTGAGGCTTGCTCTACACCTTCAGCAACTACATGTAAATCAAGGTTATGTGCAATAGTGACAATAGAGTCCACCATATTGCGGCCACGCTCTGTCTTCATATCATCAATAAAGGCTTTATCTACCTTAAGCGTATTTAGTGGGAACTGTTTCAAATACGCCAGCGACGAATACCCAGTACCAAAATCATCCATAGCTAAATGAATGCCGCGGGCACTTAAAGAGCGCATAATCGCAATGGCTTCTTGTGGGTCGTCCATTACGGTGCCTTCGGTGATCTCAAGTTCTAAAAAGTAAGAGGGCAGTTCATTTTTTTGTAAAATCACATCAATGCGCGAAGTTAAATCGGGTAGGCTAAATTGTTTTGCTGATAAATTTACCGCAACACGAGCGTTAAATAATCCAGCGTCTAACCATTGTTTCACGTCACGACAAGCTTTGTTTAAAACCACTTCACCAATTTCAATAATTTGCCCTGTTTCTTCGGCGATTGGAATAAATACCCCCGGGCTAATAACCCCCTTTTTCGGCGTAATAAAACGCACTAACGCTTCCATTCCAGCAAGCTTACCAGTACGAATATTCATTTTAGGCTGATAATATACCTCAAAGTGATCTTCTTTTAAGCCAAAGCGCATTAGGTTTTCTATTTGTAGTCGCTTTACTGCTTGGCGGTTCATGGTGTCATTAAAGAACAAGTAGCTGTTACCTTTCTTTTTCGCATGATACATAGCGGTATCGGCGTTCTTTAATAGTATTTCGGGGGTGTTACCATCTTCAGGGAACAGTACTATACCCACGCTTGAGGTGATAGCAAGTTCATGACCTGCCATTTTAAACGGTGTAGCTATTGCCGCTAAAAACTGTTTAGCCATACGGGTGATAGTGAGAATATCGTTGGTGTTTGACATAACCAGCGCAAATTCATCGCCGCCAAGGCGATAAAATACATCATTTTCACGGGTAAGCTTATTTAAGCGCATAGCAAGCTTTGCCAGTAAGCTGTCACCTAACTGATGACCCAATGAGTCATTTATCTTTTTAAAGTTATCTAAATCAAATACTAACAATGCATGGTGTGAATGCTGCTTTGCTAGTTTTTTTAAATCAGAAAAAAATAAATTACGGTTAGGTAAGCTGGTGGTGCGATCTCGATTGGATAAATTATTGAGCTCTGACTCCGTTTTTTTACGCTCGGTTAAATCAGAATACACCACCACGTAATTAGTTATTTGATTTTGCGCGTTTTTAATTTCATCTATCGAAATTTCAAATGGCAGTAGGGCATGATCGCTATTGCGCAGCTTTACTTCTTCTTGAATATGCTCGTGCTTTCGAACGGTGTCTTTTATAGTTTCTATGTAGCTTTTGTCGTAACCGGCTAAATGAAATTCTTTTTTAAGGTATTGCTCACGCACACCGCCAAACAAAGTTAAAAAGCTTGGATTAATATCAACAAGCTTAAAATCTTTATCATAAATAGCCAGTGCATCCGTGAGTGACTCAACGCATTTTGCAAATAGATTTAGTCGTTCTTCGGTTGATTTGAGCTGAGAAATATCTCTCACCGTGCCAGTCATTCTCAGTGGGCTAAGGTTTGCGTCTTTTTCAATTATTTTTCCACGGTCGAGTACCCAATGCCATTTACCAAAGCTATCTTTAATTCTATAAGTAGCTTCAAAAAAAGTACTCTCTTCAGCAAAGTGTTTTTTTAGTAGGTAATCTACATGAGTTAAATCACGAGGGTGTATAAGGCTTTTATTAGGTGGGAATTCTACTAGATTGTTGTTATTCAACACGTACTTGTCGTTAATACGAATAACTTTGCCGGTTTTTATATTCCAGTCCCAAAGCGTGTCACCACTACCTTCTACGGTACTTTTTAAGCGTTTTTCAGATTGCTGTAATTGGGAATGTGAGCGCTTGAGTGAGTGAATAACTGTTAAAAAGTAAATTAACAGTAATGACATTATTGCACACACGCTAACGACTAGCGCATTTAAGTTCAAGCTAAATGATGACTCAAATGCACTAGCAGAGTAGGCGGTGACCAAAGTGGTCAACAACAGAATGTATTTTATTATTTTTATTTTGTTCATTGTCTTACTTCTTATTTACAAAAGACAATCTAAATCAAGCGCGAGCAAGAGTCAAAGAGAATGCGAATAAAGTGGTAGATTCTCCGATTGATTCACAGATTTAGCGCTTAAAAGCTCATATCTTGGGCGATCAGCATCAAAAATTTCAGCTGCATAGTTTTTTAAACCTTCAAGCGTTAATGCGTTTAAAGAATCTAGCAGGCGTTGCTGCATATTAAACTGATGATCGCCATTGCCAATTGCAAGCCATAAACGTTGTGAACGTAAACGCAAATTTTTGTCTTTTTCGGCAATATGCGTCACTAGCCCATGTTTTTGTTGCAGCCAGGTTTGCTCTGTCAGTTCATCAATGGTTGATAAATATTGACTAATAAACACATTATGCCTGTGCAGTAATGTGCTTGGTTCAAATTTAGGTGACTGAATATAAAAAGCAATTCCGGCACGGGTATTAAAGGGCGCATAACCGGCACCAACTAAATAACCTAGTTGTTGTGTGGTCCGTAGCTCATTGAAATAATCTTGGTTAATTAAATGATTAAGCGCCATCATTTTTACTTTTTCATCAACATCATCGCTTAATGCTTGATAATAAATCACCATGGCATTATCGCTACAAGCGAGTTCTAATTCGTAACGAGTCACTTTAGTAATTTCAAAGAGTGGGCGCTTTAAATCTTTTATAACGGCTGACTTTTTAAGGTGCAGTGCCACCTTTTTCTGAAACTCAAGCGCTTCATTTTGTTGCCAATTGCCATGTAAAAAAGACTCAACATGAAGTGCATTAAAAAACGCCTGTCTAAACTCATTAAACTGATGAAAACAGGTATCTTTAAGTGCATTTGCTAACTCGTCAGGCTGTGGATTCCATGGCATTATTTTAGCGCCTAAAATACTAAAGAGCTCACTAACGGGTTTGTTTTGGTTGCTATTACGCCAGTGCCTTACCAGTTGTTTTTTATATTCAGCAAAGCGTTTAGCACAAATTTTTACGTTAAATAGTGCATCAATTAGCTGATCAACCAGCTCTAGTTGGCTTGAAGATAGCCCTGCAGTATGCAGGGTTAAGCCGCCTTGGTGAGAGGTTAAGTGATAACTTAAGCCCGCGAGCTCAGCTGGATAAAATTGCTCGCCAACACTATCCATAAACAAATCAGAAAACAATCGAGTCAATGCCATATGCTTTACATCTTTAACTGCAAAGTCAGAGTCCATGGCTAAATAAAAATGCCCTTTAGCCACTCTGAAGGTGGCATCTTGTTTAAACCAAAAATCAAAGCCAGCTTCTTTCACCAGTAACGTTGGATGAGCTTGCTGCGACTCTATTGGATATAGAACAACATCTTTAGCTAAATAAGGGTTTGCGGTAGGTAATAACATTTCACCTTGTGGCTGACTAATTTGTGCCAGCGCTTCGAGCCAATGCAGTGACAATTTTTCAATTTTATACGGTGTGTTATACCAAGCGGCTGTATGTTCAGGCTCTACACCCGGATGAATCAGCACTAAACGCATATTATGAGGGGTTAACCATTGCATCGCCATTTCATGAGTGGTGGCTTTAAAGCCTTCCATTAAATAGTCGCCCTGTAAGTAATTAACTTCATCGTAATGTTGCATGTTAATACTTAAATTGCTGACCCAGTCAATCAGCCGAGATTTTTCTTGGTTATCAAATGCGATTTGCAGCAGCTTTTGCTTATCTTGATAAAGGCGAGGGAGTTTGCCGATGTTGTTATTTATTAAGCAAATGTATTCAAATACCATTTCAATAATATCTTCGTAGTATTCAATGCCTTCATCGGTCAGTGCCATACTAATATTAAAGTCTTTAAAGTTACTACCGTTGATACCACCCCCGGCAGAAAGAGCATTGATCCAGCCTTGTTCTTTTAGTACAGAATACAACGAGCCTTGCCCTTCGTACCCTAGTAAGTGGGCAATAAAACTAACAGTTTTATGACGGTAAAAATCGTCAATGTTTGGCATAGCAAAGCTAATAATCAGCTTTTGTACATGCTTGTGTGGCTCAATATGGAGCAACTTACCCAAGTCTTGGCTGCGATAAAGCGGTGCCTCTATGGGTGGCTTTAACTTGCTGTTATTGCCTTTAATCTGCCAGAAATATTGAGTTGCCCATGCCTCAAGAGTATCTAATGATTCATTGGCACAAATCACTAGGGTCATCCATTGAGCTTGGTAATGCTGATTAAAAAAGTCGCGTAACTCATCACTAATACAGCGTTTTCTATCAGCTAATGTTTGTAGGTTGCCTACAGAGAACTTAGCAAATGGATGTGCAGGGTTAACCGTTTCTTTATGCACTTGATAGATGCGCCGGCCATCATCTTTAATCTTTAATTTAAACTCAGCCTCAATCGCATTACGTTCTTTTTCGGTTTCTGCGGGATTTAAGGCGGGCGCTATAAAAAAACGGCTAAATTGTGCTAACGCCGATTCAATATGATTGTTATTAATATCAAAAAAGTAGCAGGTATGCTCGGTACCAGTCCAGGCATTGGTGTTACCACCAGATTGAGAGACAAAATTATTAAAGCTACCGGATTCGGGATACAGATCCGTACCTAAAAACAACATATGCTCTAAAAAGTGCGCTAAGCCTTGCCTATCAAGAGGATCGTCAAAGTGACCAGCGTTAACTGCCATGGAGGCTGCCGCTTTTGCTGAGTCCTGATCGCGCACTAAAAGCACTTTTAGACCATTGTCCAGTGTTAGTGTGCGGTAAGCTCTGTTATCATTGGTGCTGATTTTCAAATGATGCTCCTGAAACTAAACGTAAATTGTTAACAACAGATGATAACTTCAGGAATGCGACGCTATTTACCTGAACATCATGAAAGAACTATTTTAAGAAAATAAATAGGTTTGAGTTATTAATATAGCGGAAATTCGAGCAAATTGGCTACTGTTTTATATTCTTTAATTGGTTGATTTTTTATGAAAACAATCTTGATAATGCGTCATGGTGAAGCAACACCGATGCACTCTGATGATGTCAGTAGAAATTTGACTTCTGTGGGTCAGCAGCAAGCTGAAAAAATGGGGCTATGGTTGCAAAAAATGCACGCTCCCAGTGGCCTGTTAGTTAGCCCCTATGTAAGAGCGCAGCAAACGGCTGAGGCTGTTAAAAAAAATAATACCTTTTTATTTGAAGAAACTTGTCACGATGTTATTCCTGAGGGCAATCCTCAAGTTGCTGCAGATTATTTAGAAACGTTAATTGCGCTTCATCCAGAATGCGATACCTGGCTGGTTGTTGCCCACATGCCTATGGTGAGCTATTTGGTTGATCAGCTATGCGCTGGTAATATGCCAATTTTTAATACTGGTGCTGTTGCCCAAATTAGTTACAATGAAGTGAGCCATAAAAGTGATTACATCACTATAGATGCGCCAGCTAATGTAACCGTATAAACTACGAATCTCCCCAGCTTAAAGCCTGACAATAAAACGTGGTTAGGCATATATCTAAAGTAAAATGGTTAACCACACACTAAAACTCAACACACTTAATACTGTAGATAAAACTACCGCACTGGCTAGGGTATCTTGGTGTTGTTTTATTTGGCATGCAATTAAATAGGCATTAACGCCTAATGGCGATGCACTTAATAGCACCAGTACTTTTAACAGTGACTCATTAAGTGTAAATACGTGTGTGCCTAGCAATAATACCAAGGTAGGTAATATGACTAATTTTAATAGACTGGCAATGGCCGCTGCTTGCCAGTTATCGCTAATTTTATAAAAAGCTAAGTTAGCGCCCAATACAAATAACGCACAAGCAATCGCTGGTTCGGCTAAAAGCGCTAAGCCATTAGTTAAGTCAGCAAATAAAGTAACCCCTGCCAAATTAACCAATAAACCAGTGCTAATACTTAACACTACCGGATTGAGTAGCATATTCTTGGAAAATGCTGACCAGGAAAACGCATGACTGGCGCTGTTTGCACTAATTAAAAAAGTAAGGGTGAACAATAATGCGCTATGAAAGGTAATGATCATAAAAATAATGCCCATCATTTGCTCGCCTAATGCGGCAATAATAATAGGTAACCCCACCAATACAGTATTGGAATAGCTACTGCCAAGGGCAAACACGCTATGGCGTTCGTATTGAAGATGTTTAGAGAGAATGTAGCGGTCAATAATTAGGGCAAAAAAGTAAATTAAAATAACCGGAATGTAAAAACTTAAAAAGCCATTTAAGCTGACACTGGTTTGTAAGTCTGCTTTGGCCATATTTAAAAATAAAAAGCTCGGCACACTAATATAAAAAGTAAACTTACTTAATCCCGCTATATGGATACGCTCTAAAAAGCCACTGCGGCTAGCAATATAGCCACATAGCACAATAAATATCAGCGGGAATATAATCGAAAATATATGCACTAAAAGGCTCTTGTTGATTAGCGTCTAAACTCATCACTTTGCGGTAAATTAATTAATATCAGTACCGCACCTTTACCGCCATATTCAAGTGGTGCTTGATGCATAGCAATAACGTCGGGGTGCTGCACTAAGTATTGCGGCACTTTATGTCTGAGGATATGGCCGCCAATTCCGTGTACAACACAGGCGCAGTAATAATGCTTTTTTTTACACTCATGAATAAGCCCTGCGAGCTCATCCTTGGCTACTTCTTTATTTAAGCCATGCAGGTCGAGGGTTAAATCAGGTATAAAATCCCCTCGGCGAAGTTGTTTCGCTAAAAAACGATCCTGACCCTGTTGCACATAATTAACAGTGCCGTTAGTGTCTATATCGGGCACATATTCATCAGAAAAGAAAAATTCTGATTGTTGTTGCTTTTTTTGCTGGGCAAATTGCTTCGCTTGTGACACTTTAGGTTTATTGCTAAAACGGTGAGTGTCTTGTTTGAACACGCGCGCACCGCTGATACTTTGACGAAACAAGTCAATGTCATCAGGGCTAATTAGATTGTTTGAGTGTGGATCTTTTTTCATAGCGGCAGTCTAAACAAAAAAGTGGTAAAAATCGAGTAAAAAGGTGTGATACCCAAGCAGCTTTGAGGTGCATAGTACGGCGCCAATAAGGTTAGTTTAAAAGCGATTTATACTGCGTTATTGATTTGAACAACAGAGTGACTATTACACTTGCAATCAATGCCTTGTTTAAATTACTTTTAATTCTAACTGTCACTCGCACCTAGAGGTGGCTTGGGTATACAATAGGGCAATCATGGGGCCCATAGTGTGCCCCGATTGAGTTAATTTTTTGAAAGTAGCAGGCAGATAATACTGATGAGTGAATTACTAATAGAAGAAGCAACCCTGGATGAAGCTGTTGCAGAACTTTCAACCTTACACGATTGGCTTCGTTGGACGACAAGTCAATTTGCAAGTAGCGGTATTTTCTTTGGTCATGGCACCGATAACGCATGGGATGAAGCGGTAAGTTTGTTATTACCAGCACTTAGCTTGCCAATTGATGCACCCAAAGAGCTGATGCATGCCCGTTTAACCAGCACTGAAAAAAACCGTTTAGCAGGCTTAATTGCCGAGCGCATTAACGATTTTACCCCAGTTCCATACCTGACCAACACTGCATGGTTTGCCAATATGCCATTTTATGTGGATGAACGTGTATTAATTCCTCGCTCGCCTTTTGCTGAGCTTATTAATAATCGTTTTACACCTTGGCTAGAGCAGCCAGAGTCAGTTGGGCGTATTTTAGATTTATGTACGGGCTCAGGTTGTATCGCGATTGCATTGGCACAAGCATTCGAAAATGCGCAAGTTGATGCGGTTGATATATCTTATGAAGCGCTTGAAGTGGCTGATATTAATATCACTGACTATCAACTAAGTGACCGTGTATTACCGATCCAGTCTGACGTATTCAGCGGTGTACCTGGGCAAAAATATGACTTAATCGTAGCAAACCCACCGTACGTTGATGCTGAAGATATGGCTGATTTACCACGTGAGTTCCACCACGAGCCAGAGCTTGGGTTAGCATCGGGTCACGATGGCCTTGATGTAACACGTACTATTTTAGATCAAGCTAGTGAGCATCTAACAGATAACGGTTTGTTATTTGTCGAAGTAGGTAACTCTATGGTACATATGGATGCACTGTATCCAGGCGCACCATTTGAATGGATTGAGTTTGAACAAGGCGGATTAGGTGTGTTTGTTATTAGCAAGCAACAACTAGATGCCTACTTTGCACAGTAATAATTAATACTAGCCATTCATCCCAAATGGCTGGGCAAAACAATAGCCGAGTTAATTCTCGGCTATAAGTCATTAGGAATGAGGAAAGTTAATGGCAGGTAATAGCATAGGGCAGTTATTTAAAGTGTCCACCTTTGGCGAAAGCCACGGCGTTGCATTAGGCGGCGTAGTGGATGGCACGCCCGCAGGCCTTGAGATAACAGAGGCCGACATACAACACGATTTAGATCGTCGAAAGCCTGGACAAAGTCGCTATACCACGCAGCGCCGTGAGAGCGACCAAATTAAAATTTTAGCGGGCGTTTTTGAAGGTAAAACCACCGGTACCAGTATTGGTTTATTAATTGAAAATACTGATCAACGCTCACAAGATTATGGCAAAATTAAAGACGTATTTCGTCCAGGTCACGGTGACTATACCTACTGGCACAAGTACGGCCTACGCGATTACCGTGGTGGTGGCCGCTCATCTGCGCGTGAAACCGCTATTAGGGTTGCGGCAGGCGCCATTGCTAAAAAGTATTTAAAGCAGTTTCATGGTATTGAAGTTAAAGCATGCTTGAGTCAATTAGGGCCAATAAAAGCCGAAAACTACGATTGGGACGAAGTGGAAAACAATTTATTTTTCTTCCCAGATACAAGTAAGCTTGAAGCACTTGATGAATATATGCGCGAGCTAAAAAAGCAAGGCGACTCAGTGGGTGCCAAAGTAAAAGTAGTGGCTAAAAATGTACCAGTTGGATTAGGTGAGCCAGTATTTGATAGGCTAGATGCCGAACTTGCACATTCATTAATGAGTATTAATGCTGTTAAAGGCGTTGAAATTGGCGATGGCTTTGATGTAGTCGAGCAAAAAGGCTCTGAGCATCGTGATGAGTTAACCCCTGATGGGTTTACCTCAAATCATGCCGGTGGCGTGCTTGCAGGAATTTCAACGGGGCAAGATATAATCGCATCAATTGCGCTTAAACCGACATCGAGTATTACTATTCCCGGTAATAGTATTAACACCGAAAATGAAGCGGTTGAAATGATCACCAAAGGTCGTCATGATCCTTGTGTAGGCATTCGTGCTATTCCGATTGCTGAGGCAATGATGGCTATTACTTTAATGGATCATTTACTTCGTCAACGCGGTCAAAACCCACATGTAAACCACGAACATGGGCCAATTAAAGGCGCTATTTAAGCGCCTTACGTTTAAAACTATACTAAACGGGCAATAGCGCGTTTAGTATATACAGGCTATACATCTTTATTGCCGCTCAACAATTTAAATGTGCTCAGCGCACCTAAAAATAAGAGAGCTGTTAGTATGCAAAAAAACAATCAAGCTTCCATCTCACAAACTGAATATAAAGCCACCATAAAACGGCTCGAAGAGTTTAGCCGCTTTACCGATAGCAGCATTGGTATTCCGTTTACTAAATTTAAATTTGGTGTAGAGTCGTTGATTGGGCTTTTACCTGTGATAGGTGATTTAGCAGGGCTTATTTTATCTGGCTATGTACTAATTGAAGCGCAGCGCTTAGGTGTTAGCAAGCGAGTAAAAAGCCGTATTATTATAAATATGTTGATTGATTTTGTTGGCGGGCTCATTCCATTTTTTGGAGATATTTTTGATGCCATGTTTAAAGCAAATACGCGTAACACCCGCATACTTAAAAAACATTTAACAGATAAGCTAACCACAAACCCATAAACCATTTAAGTTAATAAATGTGTAATTAGCTCCCACTATTAACTATTTATTTGGCATCAAAAAAGTACTTAGCGAGTATTTCTTTTTGTTGACCAAACTGATCAGACACTCCAATTCCAATCCCAATTATTTCACCTTGTGCCTGCGGTGGCTCAGCGTGCAGTGCTTTTTTGACTAACGCTAATGCTGCGCTTTGTTCATTTGCGAGTAGTGTTAAATGCGGCTGAAAATTCTGAAATGCATTAGGGCTGCCATAACGTTCAAAAGCCACAAGTTTATTAGGGTAATGCTTTACCCAACTAGGCACTGGTGCTTGATGATCGCGAAGCGGCTCAAGCTTAAGGGTAACCTCATCTGCCAATCGTTGTAATTGATATGATTTTTCTAAATTTATAAATGCCCAATTACTTGGTGACACACTAAATCCATTGGCTTTTATCTCAAACGACTGATGTTCTTTGGCAATACGCTCTACCATTTGCTTAATTTCGTTTTGTGCTTCAAGTGGGTAATCCGTTAAATACAAGGTGGCGTGCACGGGTAACCCTTGTTGGTAAAACGTAGTAATTTGGTGCGTAGCTAATTTATCGCTGGTGTTAGCGACTAGCTCAACAATAGGCTTAGAAGGAATAGCAAATACGTTAATACTTATGCTTTTTGCATAACTGCTGGCAGAAGTAGCCAAGAGTGTTAAAAAAGTAAAAGAGATAAATAGCCACGAAAAAGAGCTGTGTTGTTTAACCATAAGAGTGAGTCAATTTAGGTTTTTGGTTGGCATATGGTAAGCGCAATTAAGTGATCAGTAAATAAGTGCATAAAGTTTTATATTTTTGATTTTGTGACTAATATTACTTTAGCTCCATACGGATTATGAATATTGTTTTTAGCAGTATTCAACTCTCTGTATTTATTGCTCTTAAAAGTGCTTCAAGGAAAGTTCAATGATATTTAAAGCGTTAAATAAGTTAAAAAGAACAGTGCGCTTTTCTATTCGTTTAACGGTTGTGGCTGTATTTGTATTGGCAACGTCTATTACCGCCATTATAGCCACTAGTTTACAGTATTACTTCAGCGAAAAAATGGCACTAGAGTCTAACCTGCTGCATTTCAATATGACCACGCAATCTGTTGCTGATTACCTATCACGCATCAATGAAAAATCTGAAAATACTTTAAATATGATGGTTAAAAATACTTCACTAGTAGGTAATAACTTTTCAGACAAAACAGAGCTGCGTAATGTATTGAGCGAAATAATGGAATTAAACCCTTTGTTTTACGCATTTTCTATGGGCTATAGCAACGGAGACTTTTATGAAATTATCAATCTTGAGAGTGGTAAAATAGTCAGAGAGCGTTTAAATACGGTTGATAATGACCGGTGGGTTGTGATCCATATTAAAACCGAAAAAGGGCAAAGGGTAGAACACAGGTACTACTTTGATGCTGATTTTAACTTAAGAAAACAAACCAATAAACCGACGTTTTTTGATCCTCGAGAGCAAACGTGGTTTAAACAAGCAAATTCAGAGCAGGTGAATAAAACTAAACCTTACTTATTCTCGCATTTACAAACTTCAGGCCAAACCTACTCGATTAAAACCAAAGGCAAAGACCATGTGTTAGCTCTTGGAGTTATGGTCGATAATATTTCTAATTATTTATTAACACAACAGCAGCAGTTAGATATGCATAACTCTGCGCAGTTATTTATATATAATCGAGAAGGAGAGATTGTTGCTTCAAATCAGAAAGGTAAGGTTGATAAAAACAAAAGCTTGAAACAATTAACGCTAAGCGAGCAACAGCAAAAAGTAATTGCACAATACCCGACTATTACAGTATCAAACGAAACAAATTGGGCCCCTATGGACTTTAGTGTTAGTGGTACGCCCAATGGCTACAGTATTGAATATATCAATGCGATTGCGCAGCTACTGGGTATTAAGATAAATTATGTTAATGGACTTAGTTGGCAAGAATTACTTAATTTATTTAAAAATAATCAGATAGATGTACTTCATCCTGTAGTTAATACCACAACGAATAATACCTTAGGTATGCTTAGTACACCCATGGTAAATTTGCCTTTGAGTATTGTTAACCATCAGAGCAACCCACCAATCACCCACATACAGCAACTTGCTGGTAAGTCAGTTGCAGTGGGTGAGGGCTGGTCAATTGTAAAAACATTGCAAGCGCAATTTCCAGAAATTAACTTAGTAGAGGTTCCCAATACAAAAACGTTGTTAACGCATGTAGCCAATGGTGATACCTATGCGGGAATAGACAGCAAGGCGGTATTACAATATATCCAACAACAATTTTTTATTGATGGGGTTCAGTATAATCAACTAGATGAAGAAAGTGCCGCGCTTTTTTCAAATGACTATCACTTATTATTTCATAACCAAGACGCTCAATTAAAAGCCTTGTTTGACTATGCAGCCACGCAACTGCCTATGCAATTTAAACAACAACTTAGTGATAAATGGCTTAATACTAATCCAGAGAAAAAATCAAAAATTGTGGGCACTGTCCCCTATGAACAATTAATTACTTTATTAGACGATGATAGTAATTTCTCTAATTTAAAGTTAGTGCATATTAATGGCAAAGAACAGTATGTATTTATTAAGCCTTTATCTGACTATTTATCGCTAGCCAGTACAGGTTACTTAGCCATTATGGTTTCTAAAGAAGATGTATTGAGTTCTACACGGAAAAAAATAAAGCTTTCTCTTATCATTACTGCTGTTTGCCTTATTTTGATATTACCTGTGTCGTGGTTTTTTGCATCCCCCATTGTTGCCCCAATTAAAACGCTGGTGGGTGAAAATAATAAAATTAAAAATCGTCAGTTTAAGCAAGTCTCAACCTTAAAAAGTCATATTAAAGAAATTAATACTTTAGCCAGCTCTATGGTCGAAATGAGCAAGTCGATACAACAACACGAAGAAAGCCAAAAAGCACTCATGGCTTCGTTTGTTGAGCTTATAGCTCAAGCAATTGATGATAAGTCTCCCTACACTGCGGGACACTGCGAACGTGTCCCAGAGCTAGGTATTGAGCTTGCTAAAGCCGCTTCGGAATCAGAGTTACCAGCTTTTAAAATGTTTGCGTTTAAAAGTGATGAAGAGGTTGAAGAGTTTAGTTTAGCTGCTTGGTTACATGATTGCGGTAAAATAACCACTCCAGAGCATATTGTTGATAAAGGCACTAAGTTGGAGGTGATTTATAATCGTATTCATGAAGTAAGAACGCGTTTTGAAGTCCTTTGGCGAGATGCTGAGCTTGATTACTACAAATCATTACAGCAAAATCCACAAAATCAGAGTGATTTAGCTAAGCAGTTGGCGGCTAAACATCAACAGTTGTTGGACGATTTTGCCTTTATTGCACAGTGTAATATTGGCGGCGAAAAAATCACAGCAGCCTCGCTTGAGCGTTTAACCTTGCTAAGCAATGTTACTTGGGTGCGGCACTTTGACGATAAGCTAGGGCTTTCACCTGTCGAAATGTATCGCTATGCACAAACGAGTGACACGCTGCCTGCTACTGAAAAGCTACTCAGCGATAAGCCTTGGCATTTAATTCCTCATGATAAACCGATTGAATATGACGAGCGTTTAGGAATAAAAATTGCTCCGTGTAAATATAAATATAATTTAGGGGAGCTTTATAATTTACAAATTTCTAGAGGCACCCTTACCGCAGAAGATAGGTTTAAAATTAATGAGCATATTATAAGTACCATACGTATGCTCGATACATTACCGTTTCCTAAAGAGTTGGAGCGTGTCCCGCGTTTTGCCTCTACTCACCATGAAACATTAAAAGGAACTGGCTACCCTCGTAAACTAAGTGCCGATGATTTATCGATACCTGAGCGGGTGTTGGTACTTGCTGACATTTTTGAAGCATTAACAGCAGCCGACAGGCCCTATAAAAAGGCAAAAACACTCAGTGAGTCCATCGGTATATTAGCTAAAATGGTGGCCGATCAGCATGTTGATAAAGCCGTATTTGAATTATTTTTAAGTTCAGGTATTTATCTTGATTATGCTAAGCGTTATCTCAATGCTGAACAAATAGATGAAGTAGATATTTCTAAATATATAACTTAGGGCCAAAGCGTTAAAATTAAACCGCTTAGCGCTAACAATGTTTTTAATCACTTGTTTTTTACTTTGTAGATAAAAGTACGTACAATTCGCTTCGTTTTTAGTGTGCTTTATACTAATTTCATCTGTCTTTAAAGCATCGGGTTCAAACGAGTATACGAAGTATTTATGCACCAAGTAGCTGATCTGATTTCTATTTTCGAACACACTTTTTACCAAAGCTATAACACGCGTTTGGTAAAAGGTGAGCATGAGCCTATTTACATTCCCGCAAATGATACAACCCCGCATCATCAAATTGTGTTTGCCCATGGTTTTTATGCCAGTGCATTGCATGAAATAGCTCATTGGTTAGTGGCAGGTTCTCAGCGCCGTTTAAGTGAAGACTATGGTTATTGGTATTGCCCTGATGGGCGCGATGCTACACAGCAAGCGGAATTTGAATCAGTAGAGGTAAAACCTCAAGCAATAGAGTGGGCATTGAGTGTGGCTGCCGGGTTTGATTTTAACGTATCGGTAGATAATTTAAATGGTGAGCAAACATGTCGATTTGCGTTTCAGTCTCGCGTTCATTCAAAGTTATTAGAGTTATTGCAAAACGGGTTTAACCCAAGAACAACCTTACTATTAAAAGCACTGTGTAAATTTTATAACACCACGTGGCCATTACATGCTGCGCAGTTTTCATGGCATTCTCCCGAGGAGTTAAAAGATGCAGTTTAAGTTAGGATTGATTGTAAATCCGGTCGCAGGGCTCGGTGGTAGTGTTGCGCTTAAGGGCAGTGACGGTGAAGACACCGCTGCTAAAGCCATTGCATTAGGTGCAGAGCCTAAGTCAAATAGCCGCACTAAAGCTGCACTTGAAGTGCTTGTACCTCATCAATCAAACATTACTATTTATACTGTTAATGATGAAATGGGGGAGCAAACAGCAAAAGCGTTGGGCTTTAATACGCAAGTGGTTTATCAAAGTAACTCACCCACAACCAGTGACGATACCGAAGCTGCAGCTCGTTTATTACAGCAACAAGGTGTAGATTTAATCTTATTTGCTGGTGGCGACGGAACGGCGCGCAATATTTGCCATGCTGTAGAAGACTCTGTACCCGTGTTGGGCATTCCTGCTGGGTGTAAAATTCATTCCGGCGTCTATGCCATAACGCCAAAAGCCGCAGGCCGTGTAGTTGAAATGCTGGTAAAAGGTGAGCTTGTAACATTAAGCGATGCTGATGTGATGGACATTGATGAAGTGGCTTTTCGCCAAGGAACAGTAAAAGCAAAACGTTATGGTGAAATGCAAGTGCCAAGTGAAGTGCGCTATGTACAAGCGGTTAAAAATGGCGGTAAAGAAACTGACGAGCTGGTGCTAGCAGATATAGCTGCTTATGTCGTTAGTGAAATGGATGCCGATATCCTCTATGTCATGGGTAGTGGCTCTACCGTTGGCGCAGTGATGGAAGAGATGGGGCTTGAAAACACCTTACTCGGTGTTGATCTCGTTGAAGATCAAGCTTTAGTAGGGCAAGACCTAACAGCCCAGCAACTTCTTGAACTTACCAAAGAACGTGAAACAAAATTAGTGATCACTCTAATTGGCGGTCAAGGGCATATTTTTGGTCGAGGCAATCAACAACTCAGTCCTGCGTTAATTAAAGCGATAGGCCGCGATAATATTATTGTGGTGGCTACTAAAACAAAATTACAGGCTTTAAATGGCCGACCGCTGATTTGTGATACCGGCGATAGCAAATTAGATGATGAATTAAGCGGTTATATACGTGTAACCAGTGGGTTTAACGACCATATTATGTATGCAGTAGGTCATCAAGATGGGCTGCACCCAGAGGAGAAGTAACACATGAGTTTAGTAAATTACATAGATGCTGCGCAGCAATATTTTGATGATTTAGTGATAAAAGCCACCGATGACGAGTTATTTGCTGGCGGTTATTTACGCGGCCACTTTGATTTAGCCGTAGGTTATGCACAAGTTGAAGAGTTAAATCTAGAAATTGCAGAACTAAACGACACGGTTGAAAAAAGCTTAGTAAAAGCTTATCGCAATGGCGAACTTAATGAAGATGATAAAGCACTCGTAGTAAGAATATGGGATGAAGTAAAAGCACTCGCATAAGCTTTTTTTATTCATTAAAAATAGCGCGGCTACTGAGCCGCGTTTTTTTGTGCCTAAAAAAGAACTTGTTTATTCAGTTAAAATTTACCTCATTCCTTAGATACGCTAAAGTAGCACAGTCTAAATTCTAGGGAACAAGTGAAATGAATAACAATAATGATGCGACAATGCCAACTGGCATAGTTGCGCGATTTTTAAATTTTGTTGAGCGGGTAGGTAATAAGCTTCCTGATCCAGCAATTATCTTTTTGTTTGCCATGTTATTAATCTGGTTTTTGTCTTGGTGGTTTTCAAGCGTCACATTTGATGCAATAGACCCTCGTACTGGCGAAGCCATTATTATTAATAACATGCTTGCCAGCGATTCGTTGGCCACTTTTTTATCTTCTATGGTAAAAACATTCACCGGTTTTGCGCCACTGGGTGTCGTACTGGTTGCTATGCTAGGTGTAGGCGTTGCAGAGCATTCGGGCTTTATTAATACCGGCCTTAAATTAATGCTCAAAGTAACGCCTAGAAAATTACTAACACCCTCAATTATTTTGGTAGCTATTGTGAGCCATACGGCTACCGATGCAGGGTATGTGCTGGTTATTCCACTTGCTGGGGTAATATTTTTTGCAGCAGGTCGTCATCCGCTTGCCGGTATTGCAGCGGCATTTGCAGGGGTTAGCGGTGGCTTTGGCGCTAACTTTATTCCATCTGGGATTGACCCGTTACTGCAAAGCTTTACGCAAAGTGCAGCACAAATTATTAATCCAACAATGAGCATTAACCCGCTTAATAACTGGGGCTTTGCTTCAGCATCAAGCTTATTTATTGTAATGTTAGGCTGGTACATCACCGATAAAATTATTGAACCACGTTTAAAAAATTCACCAGTAGATGGTGAAACTCAAGACCTACCAGCATTTGAAGATGCCCGTAGTGACGAAAAGCGCGCCTTTCTTATTGCTAGTTCCGTAATGATTGCAGGTATTGCGTTATTAGCGTACGTATCCGCACCCGCTGATTCAGCGATGCGCAGCAGCGATGGCTCTTTAACAAACTTTAGTTCACCACTAATGCAGTCAATAGTGCCGCTAATCTTCTTACTGTTTTGGATCCCAGGCGCAGTATATGGTTTTACCGTAGGCACCTTTAAAAGCTCTAAAGACATGATAGATGCGATGAGCAAAGCCATGAATGGTATGGCGTATTACATTGTTATGGCATTCTTTTGTTCATTATTTATTGCTGCATTTAGTAAATCAAACCTAGGTGCCTTACTGGCAATTGAAGGGGCTCAGGTATTAAAAGCAATGGAGTTACCGAGCTCTGTAACGGTGGTAGGGATTATTTTCCTAACTGGTTTTGTAAACTTGTTTGTTGGTTCAAGCTCGGCTAAGTGGGCACTATTAGGTCCGGTATTTGTACCTATGCTAATGCAGCTCGGTATTTCGCCAGACTTAACGCAAGCAGCGTACCGTGTGGGAGATTCTAGCTCTAATATTATCACCCCGCTAATGCCATACTTCCCGCTGGTGGTGGTGTACTGTCAAAAATACGTTAAAGGCACAGGCATAGGTACGCTTATCGCGATGATGCTACCGTATTCAATCGCCTTTATGATCGGTTGGAGTATCTTCTTGCTAGGCTACTGGGCACTCGGTATCCCATTAGGACTTGATGCCAGCTACGTGTATCCCGCTGTGGCGCCTTAACTTATATCTTGATTCATAAACCTCACTCACTCGAGTGAGGTTTATATAAAAGTGCTGTAATATTCAAAGTAAGTCTAAGTTACCTTTCTAAATCTCTCACTATATAACCAAACAAACTAGCCTCACCAAAAATATAAACATAATCGTTTTTGTTATTCATTATTGTAGACTTATCGTCGTACCACCTAAAATCATGAGTTTCGTTTGTTTTAGGATCTTTAAAATATAAACGAGTACAATTATCTTCATAATCAGAACCACACTTTTGTACATCAGTTAGGATATATTCCTTATACCAATAGTCGCCTTGCGTGTAGTAAGCCCATAATTTAATGGGGGCAGAGAATAAAAAATAGAGACTTGCATAGATTAACAAAGGGATTAATGGGTACGCGAATATTAATGATAATTTCGTTTTTGTATCTGAAAAACTATATTTAAGATGCTCTCTGTATTTACTGCAGCGTCTATATTTATTGAATACAAGTATATTTAAATAGATGAATGATGCGCCACAAATAATAGGGAATGCTATAAAGAAAATAACGTCGTATATTTCATTTGTGATAAATGGTGGATCTGTAAAGTCCATTAAAATAGGAATAATGATGCATAATAAAATAGGTAACATTATTACTACAAAGAGTAAGTTGTCGTAATTTCTTTTCAATTTTTAATTCGTCCGTGAATTATAGCCTTTGCTTAGTTTACATAAATTTTATTGTTTTAAAAATCAAAGAAAACATGTTTATACACATTAAGTAATCTGAGTTATTGGATAATAAAGCTATCTCAAGCAGCTTTTTCAACGCTAATTGCGTTGAATTTACTTACAATGGCTAGTAATTGACGCGTAATTTCGCCTTGTTTTCACTGCAATCTCTGGTTAGAGAAAACAAACAAAATATTTTTAATTCAATATTTTAGTTAAGTACCTAATACTGGCTAGCGGCTTCAAGTTACGGAATTTAAGCTGACCTGATACCTGAATTCTAGACACAAAAAAACCTTGGCACTTTCATGCCAAGGTTTTTTTATTAAAGAGTCGTTGCTTACTTAGCGGTGAAGCTAACTGGGCGACGTTCTTTACGAGGGCCGCTACGCTTATCAGGGCGTTGACCATCTTTATTAAAGCTACGCTTCTTGTCACCAGCAGGGCGTTCAGAACGCTCGCCGCGTGGCTCAGAAGGGCCTTGATCTTGTGTTAATGTCATACCCATTGGGCGTTTACAAATAAACACTTTTTGGAAGTGATCAAGTACATCTTTAGGCATGTTTTGCGGTAATTGTACCGTACTGTGACTGTCGTGAAGACGAATGTCACCAATAAACTTGCTTGAAATGTCTGCTTCGTTAGCAATTGCACCAACAATGTTCTTAACCTGAACACCATGCTCACGACCTACTTCGATACGGTACGTATCCATAGGACCTGCATCACGGCTATTACGCTCGCGAGGTTTACGCTCAGCGCGCTCACCGCCACGTTCGTTACGACGACCACGGTCACCACGATCATTACGGTCGTTGCGAGGGTTGCGTTCGTTACGTTCACGCGGTTGAATCTTAACTTCTTCAACTTTAATTGGTGATTGTTGCTGTGCTAAACACAGTAATGCACCCGCTAAGTCTTCAGGAGCAAGCTCAAGTTTTTGTGCCATGTTGGCAGCCACTTCGTTGAAGAAAGTAATATCTTTGTTTTCAAGTGCAAGCGTAAGCTTTTCTTGAAGCGCATTGATACGTTTCTCTTCAACAACTTTAGCTGTTGGTAATTCAACTTGTGCGATTTCAGATTTAGTATGACGAATGATATTTTTAAGTAAATAACGCTCGTTATGCTTAACGAAAAGAATCGCTTTACCAGTACGACCAGCACGACCTGTACGGCCGATACGGTGAACGTAGGCTTCAGAATCTTGTGGAATGTCGTAGTTGATAACTAAGCTTAAACGGTCTACATCAAGACCACGTGCCGCTACGTCTGTTGCAATAACAACGTTTAGCATGCCGCTTTTTAAACGATCAACTGTGCGCTCACGCGCTTGCTGGTTCATGTCACCGTTAAGTGGTGCAGCAGAAAAACCTTCGCGCTCTAATAACTCAGCTAGTTGTACTGTATCGTTACGTGTACGTACGAAAACAATAGCACCTTCATATTGTTCTGCTTCTAAGAAACGAACAATGGCTTTGTTTTTATGTACGTGTGCATTCCAAAACACTTGCTCTACTGACGATACAGTTGAGTTGCGTGCAGAAATATGAACCTGTTCAGGATTGTTCATATATTTGCTGCTGATGTTTTGAATTTGCTTAGGCATAGTCGCAGAGAAAAGACATGTTTGCTTTTCACGCGGCGTTTTTTCCATGATGTTTTCAACATCATCGATAAAGCCCATACGTAGCATTTCATCGGCTTCATCAAGTACAAGTGCTTGTAAAGCATCAAACTTGATAGTGCCACGGTTTATGTGATCGATTAAACGACCCGGTGTAGCAACAATAATCTGTGCGCCACGACGAAGTGCGCTCAACTGGATGCTGTAGCTCTGGCCACCATATAGTGCCAGTACTTCAACACCACGAGTGTGTTTTGCATATTGTTCAAATGCCTCAGCTACTTGGATCGCAAGCTCACGGGTTGGTGTGAGTACAAGGATCTGTGGCTGTTTCACAGACGGGTCAATATCATTTAGTAATGGCAGTGCAAATGCTGCTGTTTTACCTGTACCCGTTTGTGCTAGTCCCAGTACGTCCTTTCTTTCTAGCAATAACGGTATACATTGAGCTTGGATTTCAGATGGTGTCTTGTAACCCAACTCTTCAACTGCCTTTAAAATTGCAGGAGAAAGATTTAGAGATTCAAACGTGACTGGTTCTGACATTAATACGCCTCAACGAATTTAAAGAGGCGCGCATTGTATAGGAAATACGAGGCAAATGCTTGTATAAATTACAACTAATTTATATGTGGTTGATGTTGGTCGAAATTTAACCAGCTCAAGTTGTGCGTTAATTAAGCTGGTTAACAATATACCTACAAATTTACTGGTAAAGGCCTAGGTTTTCTTTGGCGTAGGCTTCAAATTCTGTAAAACCACCAATATGAGTTTGGTCTACAAAAATTTGTGGCACAGTCGGACATGGCTTGCCTGCAGATTTCTCTAAATCTTCTTTACTGATACCTTCTTTGATGATGTCGATGTAGCGGTATTTAAAATCATCGCGGTCATTAGCAAGTTGCTCTGCAACATCTTTAGCGCGAACACAAAAAGGGCAGCCTTCACGGCCAAAAATTACTGTTAACATAACGCTCTCCTCAAATTAGTTGACCCTAGTGTAACTAATTTCATTATTTATTACAGTGCAAAAAAACGATTATTGTGTTCGCTTTTTTTAGGGCCTGTAAAAAAATAAAAAATATTTTATAAAAAAATCTTGAAATAAAATTGTCCGCCCATAAATAGTTATTTGAGGACGCCTGATGGGTCTTCATTTAAACAGAACTATTTGAAAGTTATATTATTAATTAAATTTTGCCGTTACTTGTTCAAACGAAAAGTGGCAGCAATATATCGCTTAAATATGAGGATATTATTATGCGTACAGTAGATTTATCACCCCTATACCGTTCATTCATTGGTTTCGATCACTTAGCATCATTAATGGATGCCGCTGCACGAACTGACAAGCAGCCAAGTTTTCCTCCATACAACATCGAAGCACTTGATAAAGACAAATACCGTATCACTATGGCAGTTGCTGGATTTAGTGAAGACGAGTTAAGCCTGCAATCTGAAAACAACACGTTAGTTGTATCAGGCACTAAAGCAGGTAAAGATCAAAACGATGAACGTAAATTCATTCATCAAGGCATTGCCGAGCGCAACTTTGAGCGTAAGTTCCAGTTAGGTGACCACGTTAAAGTACTTGGCGCAGACCTAGCTAACGGCTTACTAAGCATCGACCTTGAACGTGAGATCCCAGAAGCGCTGAAGCCACGTAAAATTGAAATTGGCTCAGGCAATATGCTAGAAAGTAAATAGCTTAGATAGCACACGTATTTTCCCTGTGAAAAGCCGCCATTTGGCGGCTTTTTGCGTTGTTAGTCTTTTAAATCTATTTGCATTTGTTTTAGAGCGTTAATTTTATCTATTGCAACTTGTAGTTGTTCTTGTGAAAGCTTTTTTTGTCGGCCTTTAGCAAGTAAGTCTTCAAGTTTTAATATTTTGGCTTTTGCAGCAACAACAAAACGTTGTTCGAGCTGTCTTTGCTGTTCAAGGTGGAAATCTTGATATGCCTGGTGATTATTTAGATCACCATTGTACTGAGCCACTGGCTGAGTATTTTTTACTATGTTGGGTAAATAGGCCACAGAGGTTATTGTTGGTAAGGGCTGAGAGCTAGTATTACTAGTTGCAACCGTTTTCAATTGCGTGCTTTCCAACTCTTGAGTCATGTCAGCAGCAGTAAGTTCAAGGGACGTTATTTGCTTGACACTTTTAGCTTGGTTAAGACCATCAATATTCTCTATTGTTGGTTTGCTAGTATAATGAGTGAAAAGTGTGTAAATACCAACACAAGCTAAAGCAATGACAGAAAAGAAATTTTTTTTACTCATAAAATTACTCCCGTCTTATTTTGCCACTTGAGCCAGTTATTTTCATACTGTTGTGCCGCTTTTTGTTTTGCGATGGCCTTTGTTGCTTGGTATCGAACGGTTTCATCTTCTGGCGAAAAGTAATCAAACTGATGCTCATAACTGTGTATCACCACCCATTCACCTCTAGGTGTACGTATAACAGCAGAAATGGTGTTTTCTTTAGTTGTGAACGCAAGTTGTACAACCCAACTACTTTTGTTTTTGCGATTTAATTCACTATTGTATTGAGCATATATATCTTGTTTTCCTGATATTACTAATGCTTGTTTAAGTGATTTGTTATCCGCCAACGTGCGAAAGTCTACAGCATTGGTTCGACTAGCAAATTGGGCTCCGTGGGCTTTCACTTGGCTTAAAAATTTAAACTGCGATTTATTTGCTTGATAAAACGCTTTAATTTCGCTTTTGTTTACTTGTTTCTCTAGCTTTTCAAGAACAGGGCTCTGCATATGCATCATTGTATTTATGCCTAGCCAGCTTTGAATGGAGGGGCGCAAAATATCTCCTTTAGCTATTTCATACAGATGTTCAATATCAATATTCTGTTTTGCCAAAATCGGTTTGGCTTTTGAAAACGCTATATTGAATTGCCGTTTTTTTATTAATTCACTTTTGAATAGCTTACTATCGCCTCTATGGAGTTTAAAACGTACCTGCATTGATAGTGCATCGATAAATTCATATAAATTAATAGGTTTATACAAAATAGGGGTTAAATCGATCTGCTGCATTTTTTTAATCAAGCTTTGCACATATTGGCCATTTTTAGGGTAGGGTCCTAATGTGTGTTTAAGCCATTGACTATCATAAGTGTCAAGCTTTACCTGACTTGACTGTGCCTTTATAGCTAACTGCGAATCGAACAGATTTTTTAAGTAACGTTCAACATGGTATTGAGTACTAAAACCAACGGCAGATTGTCGTTTTATTATTGCTGGTGTTTTTAGCGCTGCTTGTTGTAATAAAAACTGATTCTCATAAAGACGAGTTCTAACTTCATTGATTGTAATTTCAGGTTTGTGCTTTAAATAAGCACGATGCATAAAGTTAACTTCATCACTACTGTATTGTGTAAATGAGGCCATTACTAGGGAGTGGTAAAAAGCCCCTAGTAATGTAATCACTAAAATAGCCACTTTTTTCATTAGCGAGCAACCATGGCGTGGTTTAATAAGTGCACTACCATTGCTATTGCATGCGGCACTACTTGCTTAGCTATATTAAGGCGATCAAAATGATCTTCTGAGTTGAGTACAATCCCACCTTGTGCATAAGAAAATGAACCGCCTTGAGTTAATAATGGGCGAACATCTTGGCTATTTTTATCTAAAGGCGAGAACGTTTGCATTGCTTGAGTAACGAGAGATAAATCGTTGAGCTGCTCTTGATCATAGTAATCTTTTACCCAACTTTCCCAGCTAGAGTGGTTAAGGTCTGATGTGGTCCATGTGTGGTGAGGTTGTAATAAATCAGTAGTATGAAATACAAACCCTAATACTTGAGGATTTCCGCTTTGTAAGTAACTTTGATACCAATATTGGCCTAAATTATCGATAGGTTGAAATGGCATTTCTTCAAAGTCATCGTACATAGAATAGGTTGAGTTGCTATCGATTCTGTAGTGAGATTCTGTTACACCATAACTGTTATATTTTGAAGAGTCGGCATTGAACCAACCTGTTTCCCCCCCTTTACCATCATCAAGATAGTCACCTTTAAGCCAAGCAGATGCAAGATTATCAATAGTGCCCCAAACGGTGAGCTTCTCATAATTATAACCACCAAAATCGTTTCCATGTTGGTCTGCACCTTGGGTATGATTTTGAAAATGCCAATAGCTTGTATATTTAACTATACTTTGCGCTGCTCCCCATACTGGCGCTTGAACACAGGAACCTGTAATAGCACCACAGAAAAAGGTGTCTTCAAAGTCATCTACGTCATAAGCAGCTTGTCCCAGCAGCTCGGCTAATTCAGAGATTGTCAGATTGTTTTGTGCAGCGTACTGACGTAGGGCAGCATATTCGGTGCTGGCTGGGTGTTGCTGCATATAATTTACGGCATCTAGAACAATACGTTTGTGAGTTTCTTGACTAAAAGCTTGAGCTTGGCTTGTACCGAGTAATAAAAGTGTCGCTGCAATTAATTGTTTTTTCATTTTATTCTCATCATAGTTTGGAGTAAGAGGTGCTATTAAAAAATAAGCTCATTACACTGACATGACAAATAAATTAAACATTAAATTAACAATATTCCCTGATTTTGGTACTTTAATATTAACTATCAAGGATACTGCCGCCAATTGACGGCATTTATATTTATAGCTTTTCAATATTATTTAAATAGTTGTTAGCTTGCTCTAAGGTTTCTTGGCGCAATGATTCATCTTGTTTATCCCAATTACGATAAACCATGCCTATTCGCGGGTTTTTCTCAAGTCGTTCTCGGTGTTTTTGCATAAACTGCCAGTAGAGGCTGTTTAGCGGACACGCGTCTTTACCCACTTTTTCTTTTACTTTGTATTGGCAGCTTTTACAGTAGTCGCTCATTTTATTTATATAGTTGCCGCTAGCCGCATAAGGCTTAGTGGCTATGATGCCATCGTCAGCAAACTGGCTCATCCCTCGGGCGTTAGGCATTTCTACCCATTCAATTGCATCGATATAAACACCTAAATACCATTCATCCACTTCATCGGGACTGATGGCGGTTAATAAACAAAAATTGCCTATTACCATTAAGCGCTGAATATGATGGGCATACGCGCTGTCTAAGCTTTGTGTTAATGAGTGGCTTAAGCAATTCATTTTTGTTTTACCATTCCAAAAATAACTCGGCAGTACACGAGTTGCATTAAGCTGGTTTTTGTTGGCGTAATCGGGCATGTTTTTCCAATACACGCCACGCACATATTCGCGCCAACCCAGAACTTGGCGAATAAAGCCTTCAACCTGAGAAATAGATATTTCATCTTGACGTTGGTGGAACTCTTTAACCACGCGGTCGATAACATAGCGAGGGTGTAAAATTTTGGCATTTAACGCAAACGATAACCGGCTGTGATAAAAGGTATCTTTATCAGGACATTGATCTGTCATCGCATCTTGAAACTGACCAAATCGAGGTAGTAAATGCGCACAAAAATGATCAAGCGTACTTATTGCTTGCTTACGGGTTGTTGGCCAGCTTAACTGAGTTTCTATTTGTCCAAAATATTCTACGTTATGCGAATCTAAGCGCTCAATAATGGCACTCACGTCATTTTTAAATAATTTAGGCCCAGGAATATCGGCTAAATCACTTTTTGAAAACTTATTACGGTTATTGGCATCAAAGTTCCATTGCCCACCGGCAGGTTTGTCATCGTCCATTAAAATATCAAACTGCTTACGCATTGCCCGATAAAAATGCTCCATGGTGACGTGTTTATCTTTTTTAAAGCGTTTATCTATGTCGTTAAATGCTAATAAAAAATGCTCGCTGTCACAGGCATTCACCGTTAACTCGCTATTAGTCGCGAATTCGTGAAGCTGTGTTTTTAAACGGTACTCATCTGGGTATTGATATTCAATAGAGGTACATTCATGCTGCTTGGCTAAACGCGTTAAAAGAGCGGGTAAGTCATCATCGTCTTTGGTGTCATCTAGCGTGAGATGTAAAACATTGAAGCCAGCATCTTTTAATGCATTAGCGAAGTTTTCCATGGCTTTAAAAAAGGCTGATATTTTTTGCACATGGTGTTTTACATAGTGTGCTTCTTGTATAAGCTCAGCAATAACAAATACTGTGTCGTCTGATTTGTCTTTAAACCACGAATGAGCAGGATTGAGCTGATCACCTAAAATCAATTTTAGTGTGTTGTATTTTTTCATAATTAGCCAAAATTCACTCTTATACGTGATATTTTTAAAAGCGATCTATTTCCTAAAGGTTACTTAATAATAGAGCACCGAATGCAATTTAATACAGCGGTTGATTGTAACGATTCAAATTTTATAGCAAACATAGTGTAGGTAAGGCGATAAACTAGGTTGCTTTTTTTATCAACTTATTAGTTATTATGGTTGCTAATTTAGCGGCACATCCTTATAATAGCGGCCATTGTTTAGTAGGTTATAAAATTTACTAACAGCGATATTAAGTTATTAACTTTTTATCTATTGGCGCGGGATGGAGCAGTCTGGTAGCTCGTCGGGCTCATAACCCGAAGGTCGTTGGTTCAAATCCGGCTCCCGCAACCAATCTTAATAGTAGGTTTAAACTTACTACTTTATATCGCGCATTCTAAGTAATGCGCGTTTTGCGTTTAAGCTAATGAAGTTTAATTTGGTCAGGGTACTGACTCGCAACCAAGCTTGGCCCTAGGCCACACAGTTTTGCGTTTTTTGGTGTGACGCCCCGCTTGGTTCGGGGCGTTGTTGTATCTGCACCGTTTGATTTAATGTTTATCGATTAAATCAAAATTTAAACTCAGTATTTTAGGGCTATAAGCCCTTTTTTTGTTTGTATGGAGGATTTTCGTGACAAAACTTGAACAAGATTTAGTAACCATGTTAACGCCTGCGGTAGAAATGCTAGGCTTTGAATTACATGGTCTTGAGTTTGTACAAGCGGGTCGCCATTCTACCTTAAGAGTATACATTGCTCACGAGGATGGAATTTCAGTTGACAACTGCGCAGATGCAAGTCGTCAAATTAGTGCGATTTTAGACGTCGAAGACCCGATTACAAACGAATATGATTTGGAAGTGTCGTCTCCTGGTGTTGATCGTCCATTATTCAAACAAGATCACTACGAGCAGGCGCAAGGAGAGGAAGTACGCGTGCGTACTAAGCTTCCACAAGACGGTCGTCGTAATTTTAAAGGCGACTTAATAGCAGTTAGCAGCGATATGATCACATTATCTAGCGATGGTGCAGAGCATTTAATCATGCTTAGTAACATTGAACGTGCGAACATAATCGCAAAGTTTTAATTCGAGTGCGAAGGAATAGGGCAAGCGAGGCATTACCCATGGCAAAAGAGATATTATTGGTTGCTGAAGCCGTTTCCAATGAGAAAGCGGTTCCAAAAGAAAAGATTTTTGAAGCTCTAGAGTTCGCATTAGCGACAGCGACAAAGAAAAAGCATGATGGTGAAATTGATGTACGTGTTGCAATTGACCGCAAAACTGGCGATTACGATACATTCCGTCGCTGGCAAATAGCTGAAGTATTAGAAGATGGTTCTTTAGAGAATCCATACAGCGAAATCACGTTAGAAGCTGCTCAAGTTGAAGAACCAGACTTGAAAATGGGCGACTACGTAGAAGAGCAGATTGAATCAATTAAATTTGACCGCATAACAACACAAATGGCTAAGCAAGTAATCGTACAAAAAGTACGTGAAGCAGAGCGTGCCTTAGTGGTTGAAGCGTACAAAGATCAGCAAGGCGAGCTAGTAACGGGTGTTGTTAAAAAAGCAACGCGTGATGCAATCGTACTTGATTTAGGTAATAACGCAGAAGCGGTTATTTACCGTGACGACATGCTGCCACGTGAAAACTTCCGCCCAGGCGATCGTATTCGTGGTCTTCTATATGAAGTTAAACCAGAAGCACGTGGTGCACAGTTATTTGTAACCCGTTCTAAACCAGAAATGCTGATGGAATTATTCCGCATTGAGGTGCCAGAAATTGGCGAAGAGATGATTGAATTACGTGCCGCAGCTCGTGATCCAGGTTCACGCGCTAAAATCGCAGTTAAGTCTAATGATAAGCGTATAGACCCTGTAGGTGCGTGTGTTGGTATGCGTGGCGCACGTGTTCAAGCGGTATCGTCAGAACTTGGCGGTGAGCGTGTTGATATCGTACTTTACGATGACAACCCAGCACAGTTTGTTATTAACGCAATGGCACCAGCAGAAGTGGCTTCAATCGTAATGGATGAAGACACTCACTCAATGGATATTGCTGTTGAAGCTGATAACTTAGCACAAGCTATTGGTCGTAATGGTCAAAACGTACGTTTAGCAAGCCAGTTAACTGGCTGGGAATTAAACGTAATGACCGTTGATGAAATGCGCGCTAAGAACGAAGCTGAGTCAGATAAGTTAATTAACTTATTTACTGAAAACTTAGATATTGATGACGAGTTTGCGTCATTACTTATCAACGAAGGTTTCTCAACACTTGAAGAAGTTGCGTATGTACCTGCTTCTGAGTTTTTAGAAATCGACGGCTTAGATGAAGAAACAGTGGACGTATTACGTTCACGTGCAAAAGATGCATTAACAACGAAAGCCCTTAAAACGGAAGAAAGCTTAGAAGGCGCTGAGCCTGCTGAAGACTTACTTGCGCTTGAAGGCTTAGAGCGTCATTTAGCATTTGTTATGGCAAGCAAGGGTGTAGTAACACTTGAAGACTTAGCTGAGCAAGGCATTGATGAGCTTGTAGATATTACAGAGCTATCTGCAGAGAAAGCGGGCGAGCTAATTATGGCTGCACGTAATATTTGTTGGTTTGCAGACGAGTAATTTATTAACGGAGGTATTAGAGACTATGGCAGAAGTAAATGTTGAAAAACTAGCCGGTGATATAGGTACAACTGTTGATAAATTGCTACAGCAGTTTTCACAAGCCGGTATTACTAAACAAGCAGGCGATAATGTAACAGAAGCTGAAAAAGCGACGTTACTTGATCACCTAAGCAAGCAACATGGCGGTACTGGATCTGAAGGTCCAGCGCGCATGACATTGCAACGTAAGAGCAAAAGCACATTAAGTGTGACTGGCTCTACGGGTAAAGCAAAGGCTGTGCAAGTTGAAGTTCGCAAAACCCGCACTTACGTGAAAAAAAGTGCTGTTGAGCAAGAGCAAGAACAGCAACGTCTAGCCGCTGAAGAAAAAGCGCGTCTTGAAGGGCAGCAAAAAGCTGAACAAGAAGCCGCAGAATTGAAAGCGAAACAAGAGGCAGAACGTAAAGCGAAAGAAGACGCTGATCGTAAAGCCAAAGAAGAAGCTAAACGCAAAGCAGATGCTGAGCGTAAAGCGAAACAACAGCAGATGACCCCTGAGCAAAGTGCTAAGTCTGAGAAAGATCGCATCGAAGCTGAGCGTCTGCAAAAAGAAGCAGAAGAGGCCGCATTGAAGAAAGCTGAAGAAGAAGCGAAACGTCAAGCAGAAGAGGCAAGAAAGCTAGCTGAAGAGAATTCAGCACGCTGGAAGAAAGAAGAAGAAGAACGTAAGAAACGCGAAGAAACCGCGGATCACCACCTTACGACTTCAACTTACGCACGTGAAGCAGAAGATGTAGCAGATGCTCGCGAAGAGCAAGGCTCACGCCGTGCGAAGAAAAAGAAAAAAGCGCCAGCAAAAGATAAATTTGCAGCGTCTAAAGGTAAAAAAGGTAAGCTAAAAGCGCCAGCGTCATTACAGCACGGTTTCCAAAAACCAACGGCTGATGTTAAAAACGAAGTGCGTATTAGTGAAACAATTACAGTTGCTGAGCTTGCGTCACGCATGGCTGTTAAAGGCGCTGAAGTTGTAAAAACAATGATGAAAATGGGTGACATGGTTACGATTAACCAAGTTATTGACCAAGAAACTGCGCAACTTGTTGCAGAAGAAATGGGCCATAAAGTTATCATCGTTAAAGAAAACGAATTAGAGCAAACAGTACTTAACGACCGCCACGAAGATGGTAAGTCTGAGCCTCGTGCTCCAGTAGTAACTGTTATGGGTCACGTTGACCACGGTAAAACGTCAACGCTTGATTACATTCGTTCAGCTAAAGTTGCTTCAGGCGAAGCCGGTGGTATTACGCAGCACATTGGTGCATACCACGTTGAAACTAACGGCAACATGATCACTTTCCTAGATACTCCGGGTCACGCCGCATTTACATCTATGCGTGCTCGTGGTGCAAAAGCGACTGATATCGTAATCCTAGTAGTTGCAGCCGATGATGGTGTAATGCCACAAACTAAAGAAGCGGTACAGCATGCTCGCGCAGCTGGCGTTCCTTTAATCATTGCTGTTAACAAAATGGATAAAGAAGGCGCAGATCCAGACCGTGTTAAAAACGAGCTAGCTCAGCTAGACGTTATCCCAGAAGATTGGGGCGGTGATACGCAATACGTTCACATCTCAGCTAAAACAGGTCTTGGTATTGATGACCTTTTAGAAGCAGTATTAATGCAATCTGAGCTGTTAGAACTAAATGCACCTAGCGAAGGTATGGCTGCAGGTGTTGTTATTGAATCACGTCTTGATAAAGGCCGTGGTCCAGTAGCGTCTATCCTTGTTCAATCAGGTACGCTTAACCAAGGTGACATTGTATTATGTGGTCTTGAGTATGGCCGTGTTCGTGCAATGCGCGATGAAAACGGTAAAGACATTAAATCTGCGGGTCCTTCTATTCCTGTTGAGATTTTAGGTCTTTCTGGTATTCCAGCTGCAGGTGATGAAGCGACAGTAGTTAAAGACGAGCGTAAAGCACGTGAAGTTGCACTTTACCGTCAAGGTAAATTCCGCGATGTTAAATTAGCGCGTCAGCAAAAAGCGAAGCTTGAAAACATGTTTACTAACATGACTGAAGGCGACGTGTCTGAAGTTAACGTGGTACTTAAAGCAGACGTTCAAGGTTCAATTGAAGCAATTTCAGACTCACTAACTAAACTTTCTACTGATGAAGTAAAAGTGAAGATTGTTGGTTCTGGTGTTGGTGGTATCACTGAAACAGATGCAACTCTTGCTGCAGCGTCTAACGCAATCGTAGTTGGCTTTAACGTTCGTGCCGATGCATCAGCGCGTAAAGTGATTGACTCTGAAAACTTAGACCTTCGTTACTACAGCGTAATTTACGCACTTATCGAAGAAGTTAAGCAAGCCATGTCTGGTATGCTTGCTCCTGAGTTTAAACAAGAGATCATTGGTCTTGCTGAAGTACGTGATGTATTTAAGTCTCCAAAAATTGGCGCAATTGCTGGTTGTATGGTTACTGAAGGTACTATCAAACGTAGCGCACCAATTCGTGTACTTCGTGATAACGTGGTTATTTACGAAGGTGAACTTGAGTCATTACGTCGCTTTAAAGATGACGTACAAGACGTTCGTAACGGCATGGAATGTGGTATCGGCGTTAAGAACTACAATGACGTTCGCGTTGGTGACCAAATCGAAGTATTTGAAACAGTTGAAGTACAACGTAGTCTTTAATTGTTGTTAGGTGTTGTTGGACATTCAAGGTCGTACCTCGATAGCCCAACATAACCTATGCTAAGATTTTAAATGGGGGCTCAGCCCCCATTTGTGTATCCATTATTTAGTTAACTTATTATTGTTTTTCAATAAGTTATAATTTTAGGAAAGTGAAATGAGAGAATTTTCTCGCACTGATCGTGTTGCTCAGCAAATTCAAAAAGAAATTGCTGTGATTCTACAACGCGAAATTAAAGATCCGCGCTTAGGCATGGTGACAGTGTCTGCGGTAGAAGTATCACGCGATTTATCTTATGCCAAAGTTTTTATCACGGTGTTTAACACTGAAGACGAAAATGCAGCAAAACAGAGTGCAAAAGTACTGAACGAAGCAACGGGCTATATCCGTTCGTTACTAGGTAAACGTATTCGCGCACGTATTATGCCAGAGCTTAAATTTGTGGTTGACAACTCATTAATGGAAGGGATGCGCATCTCTAACTTAGTGGACTCTATCATTCGTGAAGATAATGCTAAGCATGTTGATGATGAAACAGATAGCGAAGAAGGCACTAAAGACTAATGGCAAGACGCAGTAAAGGCCGTCCAGTTGATGGTATTTTGTTGTTAAACAAACCAGAAGGCATTTCATCAAACAAGGCATTACAGCAGGCTAAAGGTATTTATTTTGCGCAAAAAGCGGGGCACACAGGTGCGCTTGATCCGCTTGCGACCGGCATGCTGCCAATTTGTTTTGGTGAAGCGACTAAGTTTACCCAGTTTTTACTCGATACAGATAAAACCTATGTTGTTCGAGCTAAGCTAGGTGAACGTACTACCACATCAGACTCTGATGGCGAAGTGGTCGAAACTCGCGATGTGAATGTTACTTCCCAATTACTAAGCGAAGAGATTGCTAAGTTTTTAGGTGAGTCAGACCAATATCCATCAATGTATTCAGCGCTTAAATATGAAGGTAAACCTTTATATAAATATGCGCGTGAAGGCATAGAAGTTCCTCGCAAATGTCGAAAAATTAACGTATTTAGCTTAACGCTTGATGAGTTTGATGAGCAAGCTAACGAAATACAAATGACCGCACATGTATCTAAAGGTACGTATATTCGTACTATCGTTGATGATTTAGGTGAAAACTTAGGCTGCGGCGCGCATGTGATTATGCTGCATCGTAGTGCTGTAGGGCATTACCCTGCAGATAAAATGGTCACACTTGAGCAGTTAGAAACGTTATTAAATCAAGCGAAAGAACAAGACGTTGCGCCTTCCACTTACCTTGACGAACTATTATTGCCAATGGATACCGCGTTAGTTGATTTACCCGTTGTGGAAATTACTAAAGAGCAGGGAATGGCATTTAGCCATGGTCAAGCTGTGGTGTTGGGTAAAGCCCTGCCTGAAGGTGCAATTAAAGTCCTGGCTGACGGAATATTTATTGGTACGGGCGAACGTAATCCTGATGGCCATTTAAAATCAAAGCGTGGCTTGTCTAATCAACAACCAGAGTAAAGTTTAACTTGTAGTTATGCTGATAATTGGTAGAATACGCCCGCTTAATCGTTTTGGCTGAATTAGTGATCGGCTAAAGCACCTATTAAATTTAACTTTTGGAGTTATTATGTCACTAAGCAATCAAGAAAAAATCGATATCATTGCTAAATTCGCACGCGCTGAAGGCGACACTGGTTCACCTGAAGTACAAGTAGCATTACTTACTTTTGATATCAACAAGCTTCAAGGTCACTTTGCTGATCACAAGCATGACTTCCACTCACGTCGTGGTCTGCTTCGTAAAGTAAGCACTCGCCGTAAACTGCTTGATTACCTTAAAGGTAAAGATATCTCGCGTTACACTGCGTTAATCAAAGAGCTTGGCCTACGTCGCTAAGAACTTGATTATCAAAAGGGGAGCTTTTTAGCTCCTTTTTTTGTGTCTAAACTTCCCCATACCCACTATCCACATCGATTAATCCCCTTGAAATATCAGCTAAAAGCCACATTGTAAGTAACAGCAAAGTACATAATTTAGCAACGCGTTTATCTCTGGACTAAGCTCGCAATTTTACCTGACTTTGTTATATACTATGGCGCGTAGATAAGAAGGTTTATTTACGGTTATTTACATCATTGCCAATTGTAGTACTTAATTGATTTCCAACTGAATACAATTATGTACTGTAATTGGTACTTTGATGAAAACTTAATTAATACTAAAAATACATTTAAGGAATATTTTAAGTGCAAGCAATTATAAAAGAATTTCAACTAGGTCAACACACAGTGACGCTAGAAACAGGTGCTATCGCTCGTCAAGCTGACGGCGCAGTACTAGCAAGCATTGGCGATACGTCAGTACTAGTAACGGTTGTTGGTAAGCGTGAAGCTCAACCAGGTCAAGATTTCTTCCCACTAACAGTTAACTACCAAGAGCGTATGTACGCTGCTGGTCGTATCCCAGGTGGTTTCCTTAAGCGTGAAGGTCGTCCTAACGATGGCGAAACACTTATTGCACGTCTTATTGACCGTCCAATTCGTCCACTTTTCCCAAATGGTTTCGTAAACGAAGTACAAGTTATCGCGACTGTTGTTTCTGTAAACCCTGAAATCCAACCTGATATGGTTGCGATGATTGGTACATCAGCAGCACTTGCTATCTCTGGTATCCCGTTCAGCGGTCCAATTGGTGCATCACGTGTTGGTTACATTAACGGTGAATACGTACTTAACCCGACACTAAAAGAGCTTGAAGAGAGCCAACTTGACTTAGTTGTTGCTGGTACTGATAACGCAGTACTTATGGTTGAATCAGAAGCAGACGTACTTGCTGAAGACGTAATGCTAGGCGCGGTTGTATACGGCCATGAGCAATCACAGTCTATCATCAATGCAATTAACGAATTTAAAGCAGAAGCAGGCAAGCCTACTTGGGATTGGACTGCACCTGAGAAAAACGTTGCATTAGAAGAGAAAGTAGCAACTCTTGCTGCTGATAAAGTAGGCGAAGCTTACCGTATTACTGATAAAGTAGCGCGTAAAGAAGCATTAACTGCTGCAAAAGATGCGGTTGTTGAAGCACTAACAAGCGAACTTGCTGAAGGCGAAACGCTTGATAAGCAAGAAGTAGGTAAAGTATTCGGTTCACTTGAGAAGAAAATCGTTCGTGGCCGTATCGCTGCTGGCGAAAAACGTATCGATGGTCGTGAACCAGATATGATCCGTGCTCTAGATGTAATGACGGGCGTACTTCCACGTACTCACGGCTCTGCAATCTTCACACGTGGTGAAACGCAAGCATTAGTAACAGCAACACTTGGTACAGAACGTGATTCACAGTTAATCGACGATTTAACTGGCACGCACAAAAACCACTTTATGCTTAACTACAACTTCCCTCCGTTCTGTGTAGGTGAAACTGGTTTTGTTGGTTCTCCTAAGCGTCGTGAAATCGGCCACGGTAACCTAGCTAAGCGTGGTATCCAAGCTGTAATGCCAACATTGACTGACTTCCCATATTCAATCCGTGTTGTATCTGAAATTACTGAATCAAATGGTTCATCTTCAATGGCATCGGTTTGTGGTACGTCTTTAGCGCTTATGAACGCAGGTGTTCCAATTAAAGCCTCAGTTGCGGGTATCGCAATGGGCTTAGTTAAAGAAGAAGAAAACTTTGTTGTTCTTTCAGATATCTTAGGTGATGAAGATCACTTAGGTGACATGGACTTTAAAGTAGCGGGTACAACTAACGGTATCACTGCACTGCAAATGGATATCAAAATTGAAGGTATTACTCAAGAAATCATGCAAATCGCGCTTAAACAGGCGAAAGCTGCACGTTTACACATTCTAAATGTAATGGACGAAGCGATTTCTGCACCTTCTGAAGAGTTATCTATGTTTGCTCCGCGTATTTACACGATGCAAATCCCACAGAAGAAAATCGCAGAAGTTATCGGTAAAGGTGGCGCAACTATCCGTCAGCTTACTGAAGAAACGGGTACTACGATTGAAATCGGTGATGATGGCACAATCAAGATTGCTGCTACAGACGGTGAAAGTGCAGCAAATGCAATTAGCCGTATTGAGCAATTAACTGCTGAGCTTGAAGTAGGTACTATCTACGAAGGTAAAGTGGTACGTATCGTTGATTTCGGTGCGTTTGTAAACATTCTTCCTGGTAAAGATGGCCTAGTGCATATCTCACAAATCAGCACTGAGCGTGTTAACAACGTTGCTGATCACCTTAGCGAAGGTCAAGAAGTTAAAGTTAAAGTACTAGAAGTAGACCGTCAAGGCCGTGTACGTCTAAGTATTAAAGAAGCAATGGAATCAGCATCACCTGCAGCTGACGAGTCTAAAGACGCGTAATTGCTAATCTTTCATCCAGATAATTACTGGATAGTATAAAAAGGGGCTGTTTAGCCCCTTTTTTTATGCTTTAATGTTAGCAATTAATTGTGTTCATCATACTTATACCAACCTGCTTGGATATGGGACTTATTTTAACGATAAGAAAATTGCTCTATAACTAGGCAAAATTTTTGATATCTAGTTGTTCTAAATAAAAGAATTTTAACAACGTTATAGGGGTATTTAATTCGTTAAATTGTTCAAATATTTATGCCGGTTGATATTAATAACACATAACAGGAATGAACCTTACAAGACAGCTTATGTCTTATCTATTTGCTACTTACCTCGGTATTAAGGATTTTAATGAGACTTAAACATTTAGCCTTGGCATCTTTTGCTATTTTGTCTTTAAGCGCTTGTCAGGCTACTACTAAACCCGCTGCTATTATTAATGTGCCATTTACTGCACCGCTTGCATCAGATTTTAGAAATGAAATTGCCATTGCACGTTTTTCAGAGCTATTAAACAGAGCAGACTTGAGTACAGAACAACAAGCAAAGCTCTATTATGACCGTGGAGTACTGTTTGATAGCTTAGGCATGACGACTTTATCGCGAATTGATTTTAACCGAGCGGTTAAACTTAAGCCTGATTTGGCTGAAGTCTATAACTTTTTGGGTATTCAGCATACCTTGATGCAGCAATACGAAAAAGCATACGAGTATTTTGATTCAGCCATAGAGTTAGACCAAGAACATGAATATGCGTATTTAAATCGTGGTATTGCTTTGTACTATGGTGATAGAGCCACGCTTGCAAAGGATGACTTTAAAACATTCTTGGAGCGCTCTCCTAACGATCCTTACCGTGTATTGTGGCTTTATTTAGCCCAAGCAGCACAAGATAAAACCGCGGCAATCGCTGCGTTAAAAGCCAATGCGGCGGCCCTTGATGAAAATGAATGGGCGTATCAGCTTATTGCTTTGTATGTGGGTGATTTGAGTGAAAAAGTATTTTTTTCAGGCATAGCCGATGGTGTAAGTTCACAACAAGAATACGCTCAGCGTTTATGTGAAGCTTATTTTTACTTAGCTAAACAGCACCAAGCCGCAGGTGAGCTCTCAATTGCCACAGATTACTTTAAATTGGCGCTAGCAACGAACGTACATGAATTTATAGAATATAAGTATGCGCGTTTAGAGCTTGAGTTGATGGCCAGTGAAAGCGCTGGCTAATTATTTAAAACTAAGTGCTTTATTACTGTGCGCTAGCGTTATTAGTGGCTCGAGTAATAAACAAAATAGCATTGGCTTTTGGCAAGTATTACATGCCAAGGCCAATGTGATTGACAGTTATTGGCAATTCCCTCGTTACTTTGCAAACCACATATTACAATTACCCACCACAGCCTTAGCAACCTTAGCTCGCAATAAAATAGCGGATGCTCAATATGGCTATGGGTTGTCATTATTAAGCAATAATCAAACTGAAACGGCTAAACTATTTTGGCAAGCAAGTTTGGATAAAATTACACGAGCACAGCAAAAAAAACTCGCCGACTCGTTATTTTCGCAACAGCGTTGGCAGGATTTAGCGCTACTAAAAAATCAAAATAAGCTTCCTAAAGGCGATATCTTTTATCATCTGCAATTACAGCAACAAGCACCCATAGAAACATTGAGTGCATCATTCATGAATAAGTTAGGGTTTTTACTTGCAAGCGAGCAAGTTGAGATACAAAAGCAGTGTACATTTAACGTATTAATGTTGAGCGATCACCGTGATGGTTTATACAGGCTCAATCAATTTCGTAACGCGTACTTTCAAAACCCAGAGCCGAGTCTCAATACCTTTTGTTTTTCAAAACCAGTTTATGTGGGTAGTGCAATTAGCTGCAATAGTACTGAATCCTCCCGTGCTAAGTGCAATTGGCAACAATCATCGCTTAAAAAGCGGCTTCCCACTGGGTTCGATTTTGCTGTTATGATGCCTAAGCAAGGTACTGCCAGTGTAAAAAATGGTTTAATGCATATTAATTCACAGGCTAGCTACGCGGTTTTTTTGCATGAATTAATGCACTTTAATGGCTTTGAAGATGAGTACGCTTTACCAGCAAAAAAGCAAGCGTGGTTATGTCAGCTTGATGGGTTTGTTGCTCCTAACTTATTTATTGCAAAAAAATCAGTTGCTCCCAAAGGGTGGCACAAAAGCCAAAGTTGCCAACAAGGTGGCACTGCTTATAAGCCCAGTGCACAGTGGTCAATTATGCAATATCAACAGTTAGGGCTATCAGCGCAATACCGTGTTTTGTGGCAGACCCATATAGCACTCAATGCTGATTTATTTGTACGATTTTAGTGGTTATAGACTCTGCCGTAAACTGTTTAAAAGCTAAGCTTGTTTTACTTCAGTTCATGAATTTATAGGCATTTTTGTTTGATTATTATCCCGCTAGCGGCGCTTTCTATAGACAAAAACTGCGTTTATCAGTATAACTGTACGTATTAATGTTGTTAAAAAACAGACATAAAACGTATACCCAAGTCACTTTGGTATTTAATAATAACAAGTAGCGAATTGATAAACTTTATGATTCAAAAAGGCCCTTCATTATGACTTTGCTCTGGATACCCCTGTTATCCTTATTAGGCAGTGTTATTTCTGCATGCACCGGCAAACTTTCTCGAAATCAGGCAACGAGCCTAACGGCTATTGCGCCATTAGCCGCGCTTGCAATTACACTTTATCATGCGCCTGCGGTTCTCGCGGGAGAAACCATTCGTTTTAGCGCACAGTGGATACCTGCTTTAGGGCTGGATATTTCCTTACGCTTAGATGGCTTGAGTTTACTGTTTTTATTTATGATTTTAGGAATAGGGTTGCTGGTTATTTTGTATGCCCGTTATTACCTAAGTCAAAATGATTCGCTGCCAAAGCTATTTAGCTACTTAATGTTATTTATGACCGCCATGCTGGGCATTGTTATGTCAAACAATGTGATTCAGTTATGGGTATTTTGGGAGCTAACCAGTATTAGCTCGTTCTTGCTGATCAGTTACTGGTGGCACAAATCAGAGGCGCGCAAGGGGGCGCGCATGGCATTAGCAGTAACCGGCGCAGGTGGTTTAGCCTTGCTGGGTGGTTTAATGTTGTTAGGCGATATTGTTGGAAGTTACGACTTAGACACCATTTTAGCTAGCAAAGCGATTATTCAATCTCACGACTTATATGAATTAGCACTGGTATTAGTTTTACTGGGTGCTTTTACTAAATCTGCACAATTTCCGTTTCATTTTTGGTTACCGCACGCTATGGCTGCACCTACGCCGGTAAGTGCGTATTTACACTCTGCCACCATGGTAAAAGCAGGTATCTTTTTACTTGCGCGTTTTTATCCCGCATTAGCGGGTACCGATACTTGGTTTTTATTAGTCGGTTTGACCGGTTTAACCACGTTATTATTTGGCGCTTATATCGCGTTATTCAAACATGATTTAAAAGGGTTGTTAGCCTATTCAACGATTAGTCATTTGGGTTTAATTACATTATTACTAGGCCTAGATACACAGCTTGCAACCGTTGCCGCTATTTTTCATATTATTAACCACGCGACGTTTAAAGCGTCGTTATTTATGGCAACCGGTATTATTGACCATGAAACCGGGACTCGTGATATGCGCAAACTCAATGGTATGTGGCGCTACTTACCGTATACAGCCACCCTGGCGATGGTGGCTGCTGCCGCTATGGCCGGTGTACCGTTGTTAAATGGTTTCTTATCAAAAGAAATGTTCTTTGCTGAGACACTGCATCAGCAGGTGCTTGGCTCTATGTCTTGGTTAATTCCGGTGCTGGCAACTGTAGCGGGTGCGTTGTCGGTGGCGTACTCATCACGCTTTATTCATGACGTGTTCTTTAATGGTGAGCCAATTGATTTACCACGTACCCCTCATGAAGCGCCGCGTTATATGCGTGTGCCTATAGAAATCTTAGTGGTACTGTGTATTTTAGTGGGTATTTTTCCACACTTTGTCGTTGACGGTATTTTATCAGCCGCGTCACTGGCTGTACTTGGTCAAGCTATGCCCGAGTACAAGTTGACTATTTGGCATGGTTTCAATTTACCTCTACTTATGAGTGGTATGGCGGTAATTGGTGGTTTATTTATTTACGTTAATCGAAAGTACTTGTTCCAGTTCCAAGCGTCGTTACCTCCTTTTAACGCTAAAAAAATCTTCGAGCGTTTTTTAGCGGTAGTGGTCAATTGGTGTCAAAACAAAATACAATCAACAGAAAATGGCTCATTGCAACGTTATGTATTTATAATGTTAGGCGTTGTATTACTTGCCTCTGGTTGGCCATTATTTGAAATGAAGCAGCTAGCTGGTAGCGTGCCTAATACCCCGGTTGATATTCAAAACGCAATTGGTGCAGGACTACTCATAATAGGTGCAATTGCTACCGTTATTTGGCATCGAATTCGAATGGTGTCGTTATTAATGCTGTCGATTGTGGGACTAATGGTGTCGGTGGCGTTTACCCGTTTTTCAGCGCCTGACTTGGCCTTAACGCAACTTACTGTAGAAGTAGCCACTATTATACTATTAATGTTGGCACTGTTTTTCTTACCTCAGAGCACGCCAAGAGAGTCAAGCTCATTGCGTATTTTACGTGATGTGGTTATTTCCTCTACCGTGGGGATCATTATTGCCAGTATTTGTTACGCCTTACTGACTCGTCCGCTTGATTCAATTTCTGAGTTCTTTATTGCTAACGCCAAAACAGGCGGTGGTGGCACTAATGTAGTTAACGTTATTTTGGTTGATTTTAGGGGCTTTGATACTTTAGGTGAAATTACTGTACTAGGTATTGCCGCACTGGGCATATTTAAACTGTTATCAAGAATTCCACTCTATATGCCAGCGAGCGATAGTGAAGGGCGTCCATGGTCTAAAGATCGCCATCCTATTTTGTTGGCTTGTATTTCTCAAAGCTTACTACCATTAGCGCTATTAGTGTCTGCTTATATTTTCCTACGCGGTCATAACTTACCTGGAGGAGGCTTTATAGCAGGCCTCGTAACTTCTATTGCCTTTATTTTACAATATATGGCGCATGGTACTGCGTGGATAAATGAACGCTTTGATGTTAACTATCGAAAGATCATTGCATCAGGTATTGCTATTGCCATGTTTACAGGTGTGGGAAGTTGGTTCTTTGACAAGCCATTTTTAACTACCTGGTTTGATTACTTTGATATTCCGTTTGTTGGTAAAACAGAGCTTGCCAGCGCCATTGTATTTGACTTGGGCGTGTACTTGACTGTTGTTGGCGCTACGCTGATGATCCTTGCAAGCTTAGGTAATATGACCGCGAACGCAGAGAAAGAAGAGGTAAATATTTAATGGAACTGTTATACGCATCTTGCGTTGGCGTGTTAGTCACCTGTGGCGTGTTTTTATTGCTAAGAGCGCGTACATTCCCAGTGGTACTGGGGCTGACAATGATTTCTTACGCGGTTAATTTGTTTTTATTCTCATCAGGGCGCTTAACAATTAATAAAGCCGTGGTACTAGGGACTGGCGCTGATTACGCTGACCTGCTACCACAAGCCTTAGTGTTAACAGCCATTGTAATTGGCTTTGCGATGACTGCGTTTGTGGTTATTTTATCTATTCGTGGCCGAGCAGATTTAGGCAACGACCATGTTGATGGCACCCTAACTAAAAATAAACGCAAGGAGAGAAAATGATTCAGCATTTAGCATCTTTGCCTATTTTACTGCCAATGTTAGCGGCAATTATTTTGTTACTTCCACCGTGTGGCAAAAGCTTATTTGCACGCCGATTTATGTCTAGCTTAATGGCTATTCTAACCTTTGCAGTCACAGTATTACTGCTAATTCAGGTTAAAGATAACGGTATAATTGTTTATGCAATAGGTAACTGGTCTGCGCCATTTGGTATTGTACTGGTTGCAGATATGCTCTCGACCTTGTTAGTCACTTTAACCGCCTTTTTGGGGGTTGGCGTGGCTTTATATGGCTGTGCTGGTGATGATGAACAAGGTAGCTTTTTTCACCCTTTAATCCATTTTTTAATATTAGGGGTAAATGGTGCATTTTTAACAGGGGATTTATTTAACGTCTTCGTATTTTTTGAAGTGTTATTAATTGCCTCTTATGCGCTGTTAATGCACGGTGGCGGTAAACCCAAAACGCGCGCTGCTCTGCATTACGTTATTTTAAATTTAGTTGGTTCAAGCGTATTTTTAATTGGTTTAGGTATTTTATACGGAGTATTAGGCACCTTAAATATTGCTGATATGGCCAATAAAGTACCGCAGCTAAGTGGTGACGACGTTTATTTAGCAAAAGCGGGCGGGTTATTATTACTCGTTGTATTTGCACTTAAAAGTGCGTTATTACCATTGCATTTATGGTTACCAAACGCCTACTCAAGTGCCACACCTGTGGTTGCTGCATTATTCGCTATTATGACCAAAGTCGGTGTTTACGCAACCTTACGTGTATATACGGTTATTTTTGGTGAACAAGCTGGCGAACTTGAGCATATGGCGCAGTCTTGGTTATGGGCGCTGGCTATTGCCACCATAGTGATTGGCGCAATAGGGGTGTTAGCCGCACAAGATTTACGTAAGCTTACCGCTAATTTAGTACTGGTTTCTGTAGGGACGTTGGTGGCATTAGTCGCACTCCAAAACATAAATGCCACCGCTGCATTGCTTTACTATTTAGTGCATTCAACGTTAGTGACTGCGGCGCTATTTTTACTTGCTGATTTAATTGCAACACAACGAGGTAAAGCTGGTGATCGATTAGTTGGAGGACGTGCAGTAAAACAACCATTTTTATTAGGTGCGTGTTTTATTATTGCCGGTTTAACCGTTATTGGTATGCCACCTTTTTCGGGCTTTGTTGGCAAAATTTGGATTTTAAAAACGACCTTAAATAGCGAGCAAGCACTGGTATTTTGGCCTGTTTACTTAATTATGAGCTTAGCGCTAATTGTGGCTATATCACGTGCGGGTACTAGTTTGTTTTGGGAACGTAAAGACAAAACAGGTGATGCTAGCGATGCTGCCAATGCCCACCCGTTACAAGTGACCGTGTTAGTTGGTTTATTAGCAAGTTCAATACTACTGGTTATTTTTGGTGACGTGGCAACGCAGTACGCCCTCGAGGCGGCAACACAGCTTCACGATATTAGTGGTGGTATAAATGCGGTACTTAAGGGAGGTATGTAATGCGCTTACAAGCTCGTTTTGGTTGGTTACCTACGCCGTTTCGTAGTCTATTTTTATTTATAGTATGGCTCTTGTTAAATAACAGTGTGTCGGTAGGGCATATTATATTAGGAGCGCTACTCGCGTTGCTAATACCGTTATTTAGTATGTCGTTTAGAGACCCGCAACCGCTGATATTAAAGCCGGGGCTAGCACTTAAGCAATTACTAATCGTACTTTACGATATTATAGTGGCTAACTTGCAAGTGGCATTATTAATTTTGGGCCCTTCAAAAAATCTGCGCCCAGGCTTTGTTAAAGTGCCTATAGATTTAATGCATGAAATGCCAATTACTATTTTAGCAAGCTGCGTGTCTTTAACGCCGGGTACGGTAAGTGCCGAGGTTTACCCGCTGATTAAATCGCTTAATGAAGGCGATGAACCGGTACAGCGTTATTTATTAATTCACGTGTTAGATTTAGATGATGAGCAAGCGCTTATTAAACAAATAAAAGCACGTTACGAAGCTCCCCTAAAGGAGATATTTCAATGTTAGATACAGTATTACTGATTGTTTTTTCAATGGTTGGATTGTCGTTATTACTTAATCTATGGCGACTTATTATTGGCCCATCAGTACCGGATCGTATTTTAGCGCTCGATACTATGTACATTAACGTGATTGCCTTGATTATTTTATATAGCATTAGCATGGGCACGGGGCTGTACTTTGAAGCAGCCTTACTTATTGCCATGCTTGGGTTTATAAGTACGGTAGCTGTATGTAAGTATTTACTTCGCGGCGACATAATTGAGTAAGGTATTAAAATGATAAGTGAATGGATCGTATCAATATTGCTGCTATTAGGCGGGTTATTTATTTTAATTGGCTCAATTGGTTTAATTAAATTACCTGACTTTTTTATGCGTTTACATGGGCCAACAAAAGCCACCACTTTAGGTATGGCGAGTATACTTACCGCTGCTATGGTATTTTTTGCTAATTCAGTCAGTGGCTTAAGTGTAAAAGAAATATTAATCACTATATTTCTATTAATCACTGCACCTATTAGTGGCTATATGCTGATTAAAACCGCTATTCATCATAAGCTTAAAGCTAAAGAGGGAACGAAAGGGCTCGATAATATCGAAAAAGATTAGCTCTGGGAATAAACGATTAAAAGCCGAATAAACACCAGTTATTCGGCTTTTTCGTTTTTTGGTTGTCCCCATTTACAACACTTGTTGAACATGTGATTATGACGCTAATTCAAATACAAAAAGGATATTAATATGGGTAAGGTAATACTGCTTTCACTTTTAATTTTTTCAACTAACCTTGCAGCGCAAACTGCCAAACAGCAAAAAATTGATGAGCTGGTAGAGGTGATGAACATGGATGCCATGGTTGACTCTATGTATGCGCAAGTTGAGGGTATGATGCAAAATATGTCAGTGCAAATGGGCGTTAAGCCAGATGAGAAAGCAATTTTCGACAAATATTATGCTGATATGACCAAGGTATTAAAAACAAAAATGAGCTGGCAAAAAATGCAGCCGATGATGATTAACCTCTACGATAAACAATTTACTGAACAAGAAATTAGCGACATGTTAGCTTTTTATAAGACAGAATCAGGGCAGGCTATTTTGAAGAAAATGCCACAAGTAATGCAAGAATCAATGCAAATGTCACAAGCCTTAGTACAAGACGCTATGCCTGAAATTCAAGCAATTGCGGGTGAGCTTGGTGAAGCACTTAAGCAATCTCGAAGCAAAGCAAACTAAGCACTACAGTAGCTCTCAAATTTAGCAGTCACATATTGTGGCTGCTCTTATCTTAACTTTCTTTCGCACTCCCAGCCATATGCTTAATTAATTGTTGACCTATGTGTTACACATAGGTTTATTATGTTGTCATTACATAGCCAGCCAGAGGTTTAATGATGTACGTAAAGCAATTAGCCAATACTATGGGCGTGACCCAAGACACAGTTCGTCATTACACGCGAATAAAGCTGCTTAATCCTATTCGTGGTGAGCGCAATGGTTATCAAGAGTATACCGCAGCCGATCAGCAACGTTTAAAGTTTATTATTAGTGCGCGTCAACTCGGTTTCTCAATAAAAGATATTCAACAAATTATTGCACAGTCGGACCAAGGGCAGTGCCCTTGTCCGCTCACACGACAATTAATAGCAAAGCGACTAGAGGAAACAGAGCAGCACTTTCAAGAAACACTTAAATTACGCACGCGAATGCAAGCAGCGGTTAAACAGTGGGATAAATCGCCTGATGGGGCTGTAAGTGCAGATATATGTAGCTTAATAGAGACCTTTGTTGATCCAATCTCTGAAGTTAAAAATACTAAGGAAGCGTTATGAGTAATCAACCTACCACGCAAAACTTTATGATTGAAGGCGCAAATTGTGGCAGTTGCGTGGCTAAAATAGAGAAAGCACTGAAAAATGTAAAGGGTGCGCAGCGCGTTGAAATGAACTTTGCCGATCGAACTGTGCAAGTAGAAGGTTCGGCTAAGGCTGGGGAGCTAATGCACGCTGTCGCTGATATTGGCTATCAAGCTAAACCTATGAATAGTGATTCTCAACAAGACGCCCTAGATGAAAAAGCCGAAGCTGATAACGCGCACTACAAAAAACTTATGCGCAATATGCAATTGGCATTGGGTTTGGGTGCGCCATTAATGCTTTATGGATTAATCTTTGATATGAGTGTCACTAGCAATGCCCAGCGTATTGGCTGGTTTATTGTTGGAATGATGACATTGGTCGTAATGATTGTGTCGGGTAAGCAATTTTATACTGGCGCATGGCAGTCATTTAAAAATCATACGGCTAATATGGATACCTTGATTGCGCTTGGTACGGGAACAGCCTGGCTATATTCAATGGTGGTGGTGATCATGCCAAGTCTATTACCAGAGGTGGCTAGACATGTTTATTTTGAAGCCTCAGCAATGATCATAGGCTTAATAAGTCTTGGCTTAGCCTTTGAAGTAAAGGCGCGAGGGCGTACCTCTGAGGCGATTAAACGCTTAATTGGTTTACAGCCTAAAACGGCACGGGTGATCCGAGATAACCAAGAGCAAGATGTAGCTATAAGCCAAGTTATTAAAGGTGACTTGATTCGTGTCCGCCCTGGAGAGAAAATTTCAGTCGATGGAGATGTTATTGAAGGCAGCAGTACACTAGATGAATCAATGCTCACTGGTGAACCGATGCCGGTTAATAAGGGTGAGGGTGACAAGGTTGTTGCTGGCAGTATTAATAAAAGTGGTACTTTGTTGTTTAAAGCAACCCATATAGGCAGCGAAACCACCTTAGCGAATATTATTAATATGGTTAAACGTGCACAAAACTCTAAACCCTCAATTGGACGCTTAGCTGATGTTATTTCAGGCATATTTGTACCCACAGTGATGATTATTGCGGTGTTAGCAGGCTTAGCATGGCTTAATTTTGGCCCACAGCCGAGTATTGCTTATGCGGTTGTTGCAATAACCACAGTTTTAATTATTGCTTGCCCGTGTGCACTTGGTTTAGCTACACCGATGTCAATTATGGTCGGCATAGGTAAAGCTGCTCAGTCGGGTATACTTATTCGTAACGGTGAAGCGCTACAAACAACAGCTAAAATCACCACCATGATCTTAGATAAAACAGGCACTATAACCGCTGGTAAGCCAACCGTGACCGATGTGGTTACGTTCAACCAAAGCGACAGTACCGAGGTGCTAAAGTTAGCAGCTAGTCTTGAAAGTAGTTCTGAGCATCCATTAGCCGAAGCCATTGTTAATTATGCTAAAAACCAAAATATTACCCTTGAAAAAGTCAGTAATTTTAATGCTATCACTGGGCAAGGTGTCATCGGTACCATTAATGAGCAAAGCCTATTGTTTGGCAATCAGGCACTAATGAAAAGCCACAATATAGATATTGCAGAGGCAATACCGCAAGCGGAGCAGCTTGCTAGCGCTGCTAAAACGCCGATGTACTTTGCTATTGGCAATCAATTACATGCCATTATTGCGGTTGCTGACCCAATAAAAGAAGATTCAGCTGAAGCTATTAAACGCTTACAAAATAATGGTATTCATGTGGTTATGCTGACAGGCGATAACCAAGCGACCGCTAAAGCCGTTGCCAGCAAAGTCGGTATTACAGACTTTATAGCGCAAGTAATGCCAGATGATAAAGCCGGTGAAGTGACTAAGCGCCAATCTCAAGGTGAAATTGTGGGCATGACTGGCGATGGTATAAATGATGCGCCAGCGTTGGCACAAGCCGATGTTGGATTTGCCATTGGCACTGGTACAGATGTAGCTATTGAAAGTGCGGATATAACGCTGATGCGAGGCTCACTTCATGGTCTTGCAGATGCCATTGCAATTAGTGGCGCAACCATAACTAATATTAAACAAAATTTGTTTGGGGCGTTTATTTATAACATTGCGGGTATTCCGATTGCTGCAGGGCTGTTGTATCCGTTTTTTGGTTTACTACTAAACCCAGTCGTAGCTGGCGCGGCAATGGCTTTATCATCGCTTACTGTAGTCACTAATGCAAACCGATTACGTTATTTTAAAGCCAGTAACTCGTAACTTTATTTATAGGGGATTTAATTATGCTATTAATTAATTTATTAGGCGTTTTACTTATTGTCGCTATTATTTATTGGTTTTGGTTGTATGAGCCGAAGTAAACAGTCATAGCAATCAAATAGCCATTACTGTGGGTAACGGGGTGTATTAATTATCCAGCGTATATTAAGGTAGCAGCGAACAGGCCTCTGACCCTGAATCGACAAGACGGTTCTCCTTGCGCTGAAACAGTGATTTTCCCCCGCTTGAACTCGTGAAACGCCAAGTATAGGTGAAAATGCGGCTATTGAATTACTTTCGCTTGATGCTGGAGAATATGCTTTTCATTGCTAAATACAAATGTTTAAAGGGAAGTTTTTGGTTTTTTAATAAAACTAAACGTATCACTGATGCGTATTATCAAGCAGAAAACATAAAAGGTGTAGTATGAATAAATTAAACCCTAAAAAACTGCTAAATAGTAAATGGACTGCCATCCCAGCTATTAATAAAGAAAAGCACTTTATTATTGTTGAGGTAGAATTTGATGAAGACGCTAATGTGATTGAATGTATCACTGAAGCGGTGATGTCAAAAAATCAATATCCTATTCAGTGGCGCGATTTAAAAGATGAACAAAGGTGGCGCCAAGGCTGGAAGTGACCGCTTGTACTCATGCCCAAATAAGTGGGTATGAGTGATATCAAATTAGTATCCCGCACGAGATTCATTCATTGCTTTAAGTATTTATTCGCCATACGGCGACAAATCCTTGCTTTTTCTCTCCCAGTTAAAAAAATTAATTTATATTTTTCTACAAATCAATTTAAGTTGTTTATTTTCAATTTGTTATCTATTTAATTTAACCTGTTTAATTTCGCGTTGTTAATTTGTTCAGTGGCGATTTATCTCTATAGCGACTCAGTTTTATTGTTTTATTTTGAATTGAAGATAGGTGTGTCTTTTTTAGATGATTTAACTTGTTGAATTTTAATGGGTATTTTTTTAGTTAAAAGTAGCTGTTGCAAAAGAGCAACAAAATGTTGGGCATTTTTAAGTAAAAATCACATTTTTATTTTTAACTTATTGTTTATAAATAAAAAATTAAACATGGCATCGAAGTTGTAATACCTAAGCTGTATTTAGCAAAAAGTGATTAAGCTTAACGCTTAACCTTACAACCCAATGAAGGAATTACGTTATGACAACATTTAAATCAACACTGGTATTAATGGCACTTGCTTCTTCATCTGTGGCGTTTGCTGCAACAGATTTTGACACACTGGATGTGGATGGTAATGGCGCAATAAGCCAAGCTGAAGCATCAGTAGACGCTTCACTTATGAGTAAGTTTACAGAGCTTGATACGGATAAAAACGGCGAGCTTTCTAAAGCAGAATTTTCTAAGGCTTAAAAGGCCAATGCTCAACGCTATTACATATTCTGAGTTGCCAAAGACAACCTAAATAGGCAAGGGAGCCTATGAAAGAGAATAACTAGGATGTACGGTTGTAGCGTTGAGTTAATTAATTTATACCCAAACATTGCATACTTTGAAGGATTAATATTATGAAAAAATTACAGTCAACTCTTGTACTTATGGCACTTGCTTCTTCATCTGCAGTATTTGCCAGCACAGACTTTGAAACTCTTGATGTAGATGGTAGTGGCGCAATTAGCCAAGCTGAAGCATCGGTTGCGGCCGAACTTATGGAGCAGTTTGCAGAGCTGGACGTAGATGGCAATGGTGAACTTTCTAAAGACGAATTTTCAGCATACTAACTTCATAATTCCCTAAGGATCTTTGAAAAGGATTTCTTACCCACTTTTTTATTAAGCTAAGGATTTATTATGAAAACATTTACTAAAACGCTTGCTTTAATTGCACTTGCTTCGTCTTCTGCCGCTTTTGCTGCGGTTGACTTTGATTCTTTTGATTCTGATGGCGACGGCGTTATTAGCCAGTCTGAAGCACAAGCTAATTCACAATTAGCTAAATTATTTGATGACTTAGATACTGACGGGAATGGTGAATTATCTAAGCAAGAATTTGCTAAAGTTCAGTAACAAACATGCACAATCTTTAACGATACAGATAAAAGCAGCCGAGTAATTTCTCGGCTGCTTTTTTATTTACTTATCTTCTAAACGTTTGGCTTTAAAATCAGACTCGCTTGTCCACTTAGGCCAATCGCCATTATTGGCAAGTTGTCTGGCTATATCTATAACCAGCTCGATATCTTGTTTTGCACCAGCTAATGACCATGTATCTGAATAGTCGTCGGCTTCTTTATGGTATTTATGACTGATGTAGTCAGGGTCGGTATCACCTAAGCTCATAAACAGTAAACTTGGCACGCCTTGTTTAGCGAGTGAGAAATGATCTGATCTAAAAAACAATCCACTTTGTGGGCGAGGATCCATTCTTACCACGCGTCCTTGTGCTTTAGCCGCGCTTGCTAAGTAACTCTCCATTTCTGATAGGTTGTTACCGTATTGCAAAATATAATCGGTTTCATCGAGCACGTTCATACCATCGATATTTAATAATCCGACCATTTTTTTGGTGGCAATCATATTCCCATTGGCAAATTCTTCTGAGCCGATTAGACCTGTTTCTTCGGCGGTAAAGTTAGCAAACAGGATTGAGCGCTTAAACGGCTTTTGCTGATGCATTTTGCTCATAATGCGAGCAATTTCAAGCGTTGCTGCGGTGCCTGAAGCATTATCGACTGCGCCATTATAAATTTTAGGTCCGCTGTCGGTTTGTTTAGTACCAAAATGGTCCCAATGGGCACTAATAATAACGTATTCGTCAGGGGTTTCACTGCCTGTAATTTGTGCAACCACATTATGTGATTTAGCGTGTGACACTTCATTTTTAAATGCAAGGTTTGCCTTTAAGTTCAATTCCTTGGCTTGAAATTGCTTACTTAATGCGTGTTGCTTTAATTGTTGATAATTTAAGTTTGCCGATGCGAATACTTGTTCAGTCGCATTAAGTGTTAACCAGCCCATAACCGGCAGTTCAGATGCATTAAGGCTGTTGTCCATTAAGCTATACTTGGTGCCCGTGTTTGAGCTTTCAACCACGCCCCAAGGGTATGCGGCTGGGGCTGTTTCATGAACAATAAATACCGCTTTTGCACCTTGGCGCGCGGCTTCTTCATATTTATAAGTCCAGCGGCCATAGTAGGTCATGGCATTGCCTGTAAATAGTGTATCGTCTTGGGTGGCAAAGCCCGGATCGTTCACCAGCACAATAACGGTTTTATCGGTTACATCAACATTGGCATAGTCGTTCCAGTTATATTCTGGCGCGTTAATCCCATAACCAACAAACACAATATCGCTATTGCGGACATCAATAATCGGCTGTAACTGCTTTGTACGGGCGGTGAAGTCTTTACCTGCAATAAAGCTAAGCTCTCCCATAGTTAATTGCATTTTTTGATCTGCAGTTAGCATGGCCATTTTAACTGGCTGTAAATATTTCCCTTGATACGCGCCAGACAACCCCATAGCTTGGTATTGCTCACTTAAATAACCAACGGTTTTAACTTCACCTAAGGTAAGCGGGCCGCGTCCTTCAAAGTCATCTGATGCTAAGGTTTTAATATGCTGCTTAAGATTGTTTAAACTAACGCCTGAGCTGTTTTCAAGAGATGAAGCTGGAGTTGTAGGCTCAGAGCAACCCGTTAGTGCAATAGCTAAAAAAAGTGCAGTGATTTTTATATAAGACATAACTACTTAAAATAATAATTTTTTTCGACTATAACCCCAAGTAACCGTTAAATGCGAATTTTTATCTCTTTTAACCTTATTTTTATGTCGCTTACCTCTTCACCTATTTACCCGTTCATCGCCTTTAGGTAAGTTAAAACAATAACAAAAAGGATAAAGTAATGAAGCAATTTAATCGTCGAGACTTTTTAAAAGCAGCCAGTGTCGCCGCAGCTGCCGGTGTAGTGAGTGGTTGTGCATCAAGTGGAAGTGCTAATGCAAGCGCACCAAAACAGCAAGGGCGCAGTGTTATTGGTTTAGTCGCGCCCAAAATGGATGTGGTTAGAGTGGGCTTTATTGGTGTGGGTCAGCGCGGTTATGGACATGTAAAGCGCATGAGCCATATTGAAGGTGCGCAAATAGTCGCTATTTGTGACACGCATACTGAGGTGCTAGAGCGAGCTGCCAATTATTTAGTTGATAAAGGGGTAGCTAAGCCGGCGTTATATACTGGCAGTGAGCGGGCCTATCAACAAATGCTTGAACGACAAGACATAGATATAGTCATTATTTCTACTCCTTGGGCATGGCATGCACCTATGGCTATCGATACTATGAACAGCGCAAAACATGCTTTTGTTGAAGTGCCCCTGGCACTGACTGTTGACGAAATGTGGCAGATTGTAGACACCGCCGAACGTACTCAAAAGAATTGCATGATGATGGAAAATGTGAATTACGGTCGCGACGAGTTAATGGTATTAAACATGGTGCGCCAAGGTGTATTTGGGGAGCTGTTACATGGCGAAGCGGCCTATATTCATGAGCTTCGTTGGCAAATGAAAGAGCTAGATCACAAAACAGGCTCATGGCGAACGCAATGGCATGCAAAACGTGATGGTAATTTATACCCCACTCATGGATTAGGCCCTGTATCGCAATATATGAATATAAATCGTGGCGATAGGTTTGATTTTTTAACTTCAATGAGCTCACCTTCGCTGGGTAGAAGCGCCTATGCACAACGTGAATTTGCAGCGGATCATTCCCGTAATCAGCTTAATTATATTGCCGGTGATATGAACACGACACTGATTAAAACTCTCAAGGGGCGCAGTATTATGGTACAGCACGATACAACAACCCCTCGGCCATACTCTCGACATAATTTAATCCAAGGGACGAATGGGGTGTTTGCCGGTTTCCCTAATCGTATTGCGCTTGAAAATGGCGGATCAACAAGCTTTCATGAGTGGGATTATGATATGAGCGCATGGTATGAGCAGTACGACCATCCCCTATGGATTAAAATGGGTGAAGAAGCACAGCGCAATGGCGGCCACGGGGGTATGGACTTTTTAATGTTTTGGCGGATGATTTATTGCCTAAGAAATGGCGAACCGCTGGATCAGGACGTTTACGATGGCGCAGCGTGGTCGGTTATTTCACCGTTATCAGCCCAGTCTGTGAGTGAGCGTAGCCGCTCAATCGATATTCCCGATTTTACTCGCGGTGCATGGCAAACAGCACAGCCTTTAGGCATTGTAGGCTAAGGTTTATAGCAGGCATAAAAAAAGAGCGCATGCGCTCTTTTTTTATTTAACAGTTTATTACAATAGGGATCAGCTACTTCTTACATCTACTTTTAATTTAAGCTTTTGTCCTGGCTGTAAGTATTTTTGTCCGGCAAGGTTATTCCATTTAATAATATCGCTCACTGTTAAATTAAACTTAGACGCTATACGCGCTAAAGAATCGCCTCGGCGCACTTTGTAGGTAATAGTACGATTAGTATTACTCGTCGACTTTTTAGGCTGGCTAGCTGACTTATAAACTACCAATTTTTGATTTAAACGCAGTACTGCATTTTTTTTCAGCTTATTCCACTTAGCTAATTCACTCATAGTTACATCGTATTCGCGGCTAATATCCCATAGGGTATCGCCACTTTTTACCGTATGAGAAAGTTTAGTGCGTAAACTTTTATTAGCGGCCGCACGTACTTGCTGAGGCAAATGTTCACTGTTAATTTTACCATCAGTGAGTGGTACTAAAATTTGTTGACCCACACGAATTACGTTTGAGTTAAGCTTATTTAATGACTTAATCGCGCTGATACTAGTGGTAAATTTATCTGCAATCACCGACAAGCTATCGCCACGTTTGACCTTATATTGCTGCCAACGAAGACGGTTTTTAATCGCTGTAGCGGTAAGCTTTTCAGTGAATTGTTCTACTTTATCGGTAGGAAGTAATAAAAAGTGTGGGCCATCAGGATCGGTTGCCCAGCGGTTAAATCCTGGATTTAATCGATATAGTTCGGTAAGGGTCATATCGGCCATATCCGCAGCCAGTGCTAAATCTATTTGTGACTCAATATTAACCACTTCGACTACTTGTGCGTTAATTATTGGCTTCCACGACACTTTAAACTCATCTGCACGTTTTAGTAAATCAGCTAAAGCTAATAATTTAGGCACGTAGGCGGTGGTTTCACGAGGTAAATCTAGTGACCAAAAGTCGGTAGGTAAATGCTTTTTACGATTCTTTTTTATCGCACGCAACAAGCGGCCTTCACCTGAGTTATAGGCGGCAATTGCGTTCAGCCAATCACCTTCAAGGGTTTTGTGTAAGTATGAGAGATAATCAAGTGCAGCGCGAGTAGACTGCACAATATCGCGACGACCGTCATACCACCAGTTTTGTTTTAAATCGAAACGCTCGCCGGTTGCGGGCATAAACTGCCAAATACCCGATGCAGTACGGTGCGAATAGCCATAAGGGTCGAACGCACTTTCTACAATGGGTAAAAGTGCAATTTCGATGGGCATTTCACGCTTTTCAATTTCTTCAACAATAAAATGTAAATACGGCTCAGCACGTTTAGAAATGCGATCTAGGTATGCCTGATGACGTGCATAATAATTACGCTCAGCGACCACTGGGCGATTTTGTGGAATATCAATAGATAATTGGTAACGAATACGCTCCCAAACATCGTCAAACACAGGGGCTTCTTCTTCAATATCATTTACTTGTTGATATTGCGCATTAATCATTAATGCAGTGCTAATATCATTTGGGCTGGCGCCTTCAAGTTGGTTTTGAACTTGATTTTGTGAATCTGTGTCTAATGTTGTCAATGTTTGACAACCGCTTAGCGTCATCGCTAAAACCAATAAAAGAGGAGATTTATTCATAAATACCAATACATAGGGTAAAAAACTCGGCGAATACTACTCATTATGAGCCAACATTGCCACTTGTCATCGTTAAAAATCCAAACAAATATAATTAGAAAGTGTTAACTTATTGTTATTTAAAATGAACAGTTAATTATTTTTGTTACTGGCTTAAAAATTATCTTTGAACATCCTCAGACTAGCAAAGTTTTCCCAAGGTTCATTGTTTTTTGTAACTAAACAATACTCTTTTGGTAATGACTTTGTAATATCGGGCAAATTACTACGCATAAAAGGGTTAACTTTAAGCTCTTGGCCTATGGTGCTTGGCAAGCTTATTTCATCATTTTTTCGCAATTCATCTACTTTCTGGCTGTAAGCGAGTAATTCGGGGTTTCGTGGCTCAACCGCTTTTGCAAAGGCCAAGTTTGCCTGGGTGTATTCGTGGGTGCAATACACTTTGCAATCACTTGGCAATGCTCGAAACTTATTAAATGAATGCCACATTTGCTCTGGGCTGCCTTCAAATAAGCGCCCACAACCACCACTAAATAAGGTGTCGCCAGTAAAGGCCAGTGCATCATTAATATAACAAATATGGTCTAGGGTGTGCCCAGGGGTGGCTATAATTTCAAATGGAATGTTTAAAACGCTAATTGTGTCACCTTCATTTAAAGGCATTGTTATTCCCTCAAATGGGCTATTACTAGGGCCATAAACTGCAATGTTTGGGTACTGCTTTACTAATTGAGCTACGCCATCGGTATGATCATAATGATGATGGGTAATTAAAATACCGCCAAGGGTTAAGTTATGCTGTGCTAAATGCTCTAAAACTGGTGCTGATTGCCCAGGATCAACCACCCACGCTTGGTTATTCTGTTCGGTGGTTAAGCACCAAATGTAGTTATCAGAAAAGGCTTTAATTGCTTTGACTTGCACCATGTATCGTTGCTCTATAAAGTGGTATTTAATTAATATTATAACGAGCTTATATAATGAAACCAGCCCTTAGTTTTCAAGAAGGTCCTAAACCGTTGTCATGGCAGCAGTTTCCGCATGGTGATTATTTACGTTGTGATATAGAACGCAAATTGTCGCCTTGGTTACCGCGAATGTTTGGCTATCATATGCTTAAATTAGGTAATTTAAGCGGTGAATTAGACACCAGTAAAAGCTCCATTAAACATCAAGTATGTGTTGCAGAGCTTGGCCCATACACGGGGGTGGTTGCCGATATAGACGAACTGCCTTTTTACGAGCATAGTATAGATGCCTGCATTATGAGCCATTGTTTAGAGTATCACTCAGATCCACATCATATTTTACGTGAGGCTCATCGAACCCTTATTCCAGGCGGTTATATCGCAATTACGGGGTTTAATCCGTTTAGTTTTTGTGGGTTAGCGCAGTTACTGCCGTTTAGCCGTCAAAAATTACCGTGGACAGGGCGCTTTTTTACTCCTGCACGGGTAAAAGACTGGCTAAATTTACTTGGATTTGAAATTGTGGCCGATGAGCGTTTTATTTATTCGTCGTTGGCGCGCGGTAATCGCTTATCGCGGTTTGCATTTTGGCGCAGCTTTACCAAACAGTATTTAAAACCTATGGGCAGTGTGTATATGCTGGTGGCACGAAAACGAGTTGCGCCACTTACACCAATCAAACCTAAGTGGCATGCTCGTCCACAATTTGTGCCAATAAAAGGGGTAGGGCTTAGGCAAACCTCAAAGCAGCATTATCAACAAAATAAAAAATAGCATGATGTAGAGGGTTACGGTTGGTAACCTTCATCATCGAGTAAGTTGTTGCCGCTGGCTGCATCACGAGCAAGGTCGTCAACAATTTCGTTATATTTGTGGCCACTGTGCCCTTTTACCCATTTCCAGGTAACGTCGTGCTCGGCACAGGCTTTGTCGAGACGTTTCCATAAATCGACATTTTTAACCGGCTTTTTAGCCGAGGTTTGCCAACCGCGTTTTTTCCAATTGGTGATCCAAGACTCAATACCCTGCTTAACATATTGGCTATCGGTAGTCAGGGTTACAGTGCAGGCACGATTAAGAGATTCTAGCGCCACAATGGCTGCCAGCATTTCCATACGGTTGTTGGTTGTAAGCTTATAACCTTGGCTTAATTTTTTTTCATGGGCTTCATAAATCATAAAAATACCATAACCACCGGGGCCTGGATTACCTAAACACGAACCATCGGTGTAAATCTCTACGGTTTTTTGCACTGTTTTACCTTGATATTATGTACAATAAAGTGATTATAGAAAGATACCAGAGTCAGGCTTAATTCGATATGGCACGCAGACAAATAGTTTTAGATACAGAAACCACCGGCATCGACCCTAAACAAGGGCACCGTATCATTGAGATCGGTTGTGTGGAGCTTATGAATCGTCGGTTAACCGGCAATAATTTTCACGTTTACATTAATCCGCAGCGCAGCATTGAAGAAGAAGCAATCGATGTTCACGGTATTACTAATGAATTTTTACGCGATAAACCACTTTATCGTGACATTGCTCAAGAGTTTTTTGACTATATTAAAGGGGCTGAGTTAGTCATTCATAATGCGCCGTTCGATATTGGCCATATGGATAATGAATTTGCGTTATTAAATCAAGGCTATCAAAACACCCATAGTTTTTGTGGTGTGCTTGATACCCTTAAAATGGCGCGTGACTTGCATCCAGGGCAAAAGAACAACCTAGATGCACTTTGTCGCCGCTACGATGTTGATAACACTAAGCGGACGTTACACGGCGCCTTACTGGATTCTGAAATTTTAGCCGATGTTTACCTGGCAATGACCGGGGGGCAAGTAAAGCTAAACCTAAATCAAAACAAAGATGACTCAAGTGAAGATCAAAAAGGCGGTATTAGACGCCTAAGTAGCGACAGAGCACCTTTGGTAGTTATAGCAGCTAACGATGCAGAGCAAAGCGCACATCAAACGCGTTTAGACATTGTACAAAAGGAGGGCGGCCATTGTTTATGGCGCGCTGAATAGGGCATTATTATGAAAACGCTATTAGTAGTTTCACTGCTTTTAATCGCCGTGTGTTTCCACCCCGATGCACACAGCGTAAAGCAAGTTGAAGAGTTAAAAGGCAGCGGTAAACAAAATGAAATCCCGTTACTGGATAACCGTTTTCGTGTTGATGACAAAATTGATGAAATAAAATTAATATTTTTTAGACGCCCTGGATCGCCTGCCGTAATTTTAGTAAGACCCGATGGTACTAAATACTTTGCAACCAATGCGGTGAGAAACACTAGTCTTGATTGGTACGATGAATTAAATTATGACTTAGTGGTTATTCGCAATCCCATGCCTGGGCCGTGGCAAGTTATTGGCCAAATAATGCCAGAAAGCCGCATTGTTGTTATTGGTGAGTTATCGCTAAAAGTAGACCCACTGCCTAAAATTCTGTTTCAGGGTGAAACTGTAAAGGTAACTGGTGAGATTTTAAATGATGGCGAGCCGATTCGCGCCAACCTATTTAAAGATGCGGTATCGCTTAATGTAAGCTTTGTGAGCACCAATAATGAAAACTTTGAAAACTTTGGTGCAGGCATACAACAAGTAACTGAATTCAAAGATGATGGCTACGGGTTCGATGAAAGCGCTAAAGACGGTGTGTTTACCGGTGAGTTTACTTTAAATTTCACACCTGGCGAGTGGCGCCCTGAGCTTTATATTACCACTGATGTATTAGAGAGGCGGGTGGTTCAAGATCCTATTGTTGTGCATGAGCCGCCTTTCAGCTTTACCTCCGTTGAAGCAACCGAAGAGGGGGATGATCATCGCATTACCATCAATATTGATGATGAGCTTTTAAAACCTGATACGGTGATCATGCAAGGTAAAATTTATTATCCCAATGGTGAAGAGCAGGTATTTTACTTAGATAGCAACAGCACTACTGCTAGAGAGTTGGCTTTACAAGATTATGGTTGGGGGCGCTACAACATTGAAATCTCTGTTTTTGGCTCAACAATCAATGACCGAGAGTTTATGGCTACATTGCCAACCTATTTATTTGAAATAGAAAGACCGATTGAAGTGATTCCAGAAATTCCAGTTGCCAGTGTTAGCGAACCAGAAATTATTCCTGTGCCAGTTGTAAAACCAAAAGTAATGTCCACGGGATTAATGGTTAGTTTAATTGTTGGTGGAAATTTGGCCATTTTATTTATAGGTTGGTTATGTATTCGTGTTTTTGTGCAGAACAAACCATTAAAACTTAAATTGAATTTAGCTTTTTTAAATAAAAAGAAAGCTGTTGAGTCAAAAAAAGCTGAACAGCAAAAATCAGATGAACCAGAAAATAGCTCAAAAAATGATAAATCAGGTGGAATTTTAAACCTTTCGATGTCAGATGACTAAAAAACCTGTAAAAAAACAAAAAAGCCCTTGACGAAGCAGGGGCTGGTTCGTATTATTCACGCCGCTGTCAGGGGAGACTCAGACAGAAACGAAAATGCGGAGTGGTAGTTCAGTTGGTTAGAATACCGGCCTGTCACGCCGGGGGTCGCGGGTTCGAGTCCCGTCCACTCCGCCAATTTTCGACAATTTGTAAGTATGCGCTGGAGTGGTAGTTCAGTTGGTTAGAATACCGGCCTGTCACGCCGGGGGTCGCGGGTTCGAGTCCCGTCCACTCCGCCAACACTTACACAACATATGGTTGTAAAACATATTCTTATTATGGAGTGGTAGTTCAGTTGGTTAGAATACCGGCCTGTCACGCCGGGGGTCGCGGGTTCGAGTCCCGTCCACTCCGCCAATAAGAAAAAATAACAGTTTAAATACGCGCTGGAGTGGTAGTTCAGTTGGTTAGAATACCGGCCTGTCACGCCGGGGGTCGCGGGTTCGAGTCCCGTCCACTCCGCCAACTATTTAAACACTGTTATATTACAAAATTTGTATGCTGGAGTGGTAGTTCAGTTGGTTAGAATACCGGCCTGTCACGCCGGGGGTCGCGGGTTCGAGTCCCGTCCACTCCGCCAACAAATTAAGTAATGACAAGTAAAAGATATCTCTGCGGAGTGGTAGTTCAGTTGGTTAGAATACCGGCCTGTCACGCCGGGGGTCGCGGGTTCGAGTCCCGTCCACTCCGCCATTTGATATCATAACAAAATTAGTAAGTGCATTACCCCATGCACATACCACTGCGGAGTGGTAGTTCAGTTGGTTAGAATACCGGCCTGTCACGCCGGGGGTCGCGGGTTCGAGTCCCGTCCACTCCGCCACTTGTTATTTCCTCAATAACAAGCAATAAATAATTTCCTTATTAATAAATCCAAACATAATTTTTTATCAGCTATCAGCTATCAGCTATCAGCTATCAGCTATCAGATCGACTTTTTTATACTAACCTGCTAATATTCCTTATTATTCTTCACTATTCAGCTTCATATATCTGCATGAATTACCAAGAATCTAACCTCACTTTTAAAAAGGAAGCATTAAGATGAGTACATTAGGTCAGCAATTAAAGCAGCTAAGAAATGATAAAAAACTGAGCCAGCCAGAGTTCGCTCAGCAAGTGGGGATAGAGCAGAGTTATTTATCCAAGCTTGAAAATGATAAATCAATTCCCTCAAATGAAATATTTAGAGCTTTATTGATAGCATTAGATCTTTCAGTTGATGAGTTTATGAAGCCTCTCATTTCCAGCCATGACAAAGCAAGACTCATACAGATATCCGATGTAGAGCTGTGGTATAAAAGTAAAGCAGTAAAGAGCTCAGCCACACAGCGTAAGGTTATTTATCTCGCAATGTTTTTAATATCTATTGGTTGTGCATTGTTTTATGCAGGACATAAAAACTATGTGTTCAATGAGCGCTTTTACGAATATAAATCACAAGGTGTGATCAAAACAGGTGAACCTCTGAATGTTTTTACTCATTGGAGCAATTATATTATTGAGTCGAATCGAGAAAAAAGAGATGAGAAAAATCGGGAAATGCTGGCCAGAAGGGTACCAAGTTTTAAGTTAATGGATGAGTATGTCGGTGAATCATTTGTTGAAGAGGTTGAGGGAGGTAAACGTGTTTATACTGCAAATGAGCTTTCGCGGACTATGCCACATGCAGGCAATAGTTGGTTTGAGTTTTTAGGTATTTTTGCTGCTGTATTTGGTTTGGCGCTCGCTTTACTGGAACCTAGATTAACCAAGCAATAAAAAGCCTGCGTACATGAAAACGCAGCAGGCTTTAATATAAATTGGCTTACAATTACCCTTGTGGGCCAAAGCGTTCTTTCAAGTAAGTATCTAAAAAGTTTAGGTAGGCGTTGGAGGCGCTGATACGGTTTTCTTTTTTGCTAAAACCGTGGCCTTCATCATCAAATAATACATACTCTACTGGCACACCATTAGCTTTAACCGCAGCAACCAACTCATCGCTTTCAATTTGTAATACGCGTGGATCATTAGCACCTTGAATAACCATTAAAGGCTTAGTGATGTTATCGGCATGAAATAGCGGTGAAATAGCACGGTGACGTTCACCATCGGTGGCAGGATCGCCCATTTCATCGTATAGCGCCTTTTTAAAGCTTTCCCACCATGGTGGAATTGAGTTCAGTGTGCGTACCCAGTTAGTCACACCAAAAATATTGATACCTACTTTGAACTCTTCCGGTTCAAAGGCAAGCGCGGCTGCGGTCATAAAGCCGCCGTAGCTACCACCCATGATGCCGATTTTATCTGCATCGACCCAATCTAGGCTTTGTAAGTGTTTTTTACCGTAGACAATATCTTGTAGATCATCGGTGCCATGTTTTTTATCGTCTAAATGGAAAAATGTTTTACCATAGCCTGAGCTACCGCGGTTATTGACGGCAAAAATAGCATAGCCATGATTAACTAAATGTTGCTGCATTGCGCTATAACCAGTTCGGCTTTGCCCACCTGGGCCGCCATGCACCCAAATAAGTGCAGGTACTTTATTGGTGCTGCTGGCTTGTTTTGGTTTGTATAATACGCCCGGTATTTCTAAATCATCAAAACTTTTAAAGCGCACAATGGTGCTCTCTACTAAGTCGTTTTGATCTATATCTTCACTTAATGTGTTGGTAAGTTGCTTGGCTTCATTACTGCCAACTTGCCAAACAAATAAGTTGCTTGGTGAGGTATCTGAATTTAAATAAAACGCCATGGTTTTCTCATCGCTTGAGAAATTCACACCACGTAGATTTCCCGCAGGTAATTTAGGCATGGCAATTTCATCCGCTGTTTGCGTGTCTTTTACTGTGACCTTTGTGCTGGCATCAGCATTTACACCGCTTACTTGGTAACGCCCAGATTTAGAAAAGTAAATAAAGCTAACGTCCCAATCATCTTTTAATGCTGGGCTGTGCTTGCCTGTGGCGAGCTCATATTGCCACACCTCTGAAAACTCTCCTTTAGCGTCTGTTGAGTAGTATAAATATTTGCTGTCTACAGAGAAGGTCTCAGGCGTATATTGTGCTGGTGTATCGTGTTTTGAAATTAATTGCGGCTTGAGGGTTTTCTTATAGGTATCAAGAATAAACGTATCGCTGTCTTTATTGGTATTATTTTTAGACAGTGCAATGTAGCGTCCATCGGGGCTAATTGCGCCCACATCTAGTCCTTGTGTGTTTTGATAAACGGGCGTGACTTTATAGGTTTTGCTATCTACACGATACAAGTCCATAAACTTGGCATCGCGTTGATTACTGGTAATAAAAAACTGACTGCCATCTTTAGTAAAGCCTGCAAAACTCGCGCGGGTTTCTTCCCCTGGAGTTAAATCTTTGATTGAACCATCAACTTCACGCACATAAACATGGTAGCGCTCATTACCGCCTGAGTCCTTGGTAAATAGTACACGCTCATCATTTGGGAAATAGCGAATAGGGTAGGTGCTGTCTTCAAAATTGGTTAGGCGCGTTTTACTTGCTGTTTTTACATCGACTTCATAGAGGCTATAGATACCGCTTTCATCGCTACTAACTAGAACTTTATCGCCAGTCGGGGAAAAGCTACTGCCCATGATAGATGTTGTATCAAAAAAGGTTTTAGCGTTATAGGTTTTTACTTGTTGTGTTTGCTCAGTTGCCACAGGGGTAGAGGCTGAATTATTAGATTGACTGCAACCTGTTAATGCAATTGATACTGCACAGGTAATACAGGCAAATTTGAGGGCTTTTTTCATAGATACATTCCTTGGATTATAATTATAGACTTTTAGTGTTAACCGAACATTTTTTAAACGCAAGTAATTAGCCTACTCGAACTGCAATAAAGTGTTACAAACCATGTAGCCCACGAAAATAGAAAACCAGTTATAATTCACTTTCAAAATCAGGGAGTATTTATGATAGAAGTCATTGGGTTACATAAACAGTTTGCTGAAAACGTATTGTACAGTGGCTATAGCGTGCAATTTTGTGCACCTAAAATATGCATTGAAGCGCCAAATGGCCTAGGTAAAACAACGTTGTTGATGATGCTAGCTGAGCTTGAAACGCGCCAAAGTGGGCAGATTTTGTTTTCAGGCAAAGCATTAACCGAACCACATAAGCAAGTTGCTATAGCCTCAGACCGTATTGCTTTACCCGACTTTTTGACTGCAAAGCAAATAATTAACTTATCTGCGAATACGCTGGATTGTAGTTGGCCAACAACAATAATAGATGGGTTTAATTTCAATGAATTTTTAAATACTCGTTTTGATGCGCTGTCGTCAGGTAATCAAAAGAAATGCCAGTTAATTTTAGCGCTTATGCGTGATGCACCTTATTTACTTCTAGACGAACCCAGCGCAGCACTTGATCAAGCCAGTATTCAGTATTTATTAGTGCTGCTTGATGAATATCTAATGGATAAGCCAAATGGGCAAATAGTCATCACTTGCCATGAACCAGCGCCATTTATTGAGCGTGGCTTTGAGTGTATACCGTTATGATTGCAAATTTAAAACAATCAATCGGGCAATATCGCTCCTTTATGGATTATCGTTATCAGGCTTACAAAACTGAACTCACGCAATTATTGTTGCAACTTAAAAACTTTGGCTTGTTATTTCTAGTGGTACTTGGCTCTGCCATGCTTGGTATGATTTTACTGTTGTTTTTAGGGCTGGGAAGAATTATCGATAGCAGCGATGCACCGCAGTATGGTGCACAGATGGCTTGGCTGTATTTGCTGTTGCAAAGTGTCATGTTGAGCGCAATGAAATCTGCTATAAAAAACAGCGCTCAACGTGCCTTTCAACAAACATTGGTGAAGCGATATTGGCTTGGTTTTATGGATATAAAGCTATTACTTTTAAGCAATGGCTGGTTGATTGCGAGCCTCATTATCGCGATTGATCTTAGTGTGAGTCAGTGGCTTAGAGTGCCGCATTTCTGGTTGTTTTTACTATTGCAATTTGTGCTCGGCATTTTATGTTTATACAAGCCAATAGCGCTGGTTTATGGTTTTTTGTTATCCGCAATTTGGGCAACGTTACCGCTTGATGTCAGTCCATTGCTTTATCATAGCGGCTTTGTTCTGTTATTTTCGCTAAGTACCTTGATGGTCCCTTTTAATGCTACAGCTAAGCTAAAGTTGAATTCACTTACAGGCTTTTGGCTGTTATTTTTTATGCATAATAGCTGGGCTTTGATATGGCGAGGAGCTTTATTACTATGTGTATTTATGGCATCCAAGGTGTTGTTACAAGAGCGCGCTGATTTAGCTGCTATATTCAGTATTTTGTCACTTGCCTTTGTGGTGTTATTTAGTAGCTCACTACAATTTGATTGTCGTCACCTATATCAGCAGTACAGTGTGTTTTTTAACATGCAGAATAAGCAAACAGCATTCTTTGTTAGCTTATTTATTCCTAGCTTAATTGTATTATTACTCGCACTGGTTGGTTTTGTGGTTTTATTTAATCAAGCAAATTGCTTATTGCTAGTAATAGGGGTTGTTTGGTGTTTACTACAACAGGCCTTAGCGCAAAAAAAACCAGCGCATTATGCGCTGGTTTGGATGGTTATAACAGGTGTGTTGCTTAGCTTTTATTAGTAAAGTTAAGCAGCATCTGCCTTTTTAGCTTTAGCTTTGCTATTACGCGCTGCTTTGCCAGCAAGTAAATCTGCAGGGTCAAAGTCATCAACATTAATCACGTCTAGACGATCTTTTTCAACTGCAGCGAGCTTATCGGCTTCTGCTTGGCTTAAAATACCCGCTTCTAAACCCATTTGCGCCACTTTATCAAGCTGGAAGAATGGCAGCTTTACGCCTTTCTCTTTACATACACGCTCAAACAATGGCTCTACTTCTAGAACGTCTTTAAGCGTTTGCTCTTGACGGCCTACAAGGTTAAGCGGTTCGTTTGTAAGGTATACATAGCTTGCTAAACGATTACGTGTTTCGCTAGGAACTTGTAACAACTGCGCTAGTTTGTGCTCAAGTTTGTCGGTAGGTTTACGAACCGGACGACCAAACGGGAATAACAATACTTTTAAAACACCACGTAGTGGAGCCGACGGCATGTTATTGATTAAGTCAGCAAGTGCACGCTGGCAGTGGTAAAGGTGATCCTGACAGCTCCATTGAACCAATGCAAAATCTTCTTTTTTACGGCCTTCGTCGTTGTAACGTTTTAGCGTTGCAGATACTAAGTAAAGGTAACTTAATAAGTCGCCTAAACGTGCTGAAATACGTTCTTTACGTTTAAGAGATCCACCAAATACCGCCATGCTAATGTCTGACATAAGTGCAAGTGATGCACTAAAGCGAGACGCAATACGGTAAAACTCTGCAGTTTCGTCTTTGTATGGCACGCTAGTAAAGCGAGCGCCAGTAAGCGCAAGCCACTTAGTACGTACAAGGTTAGACATGGTAAAGCCAATGTGACCCATTAGCGCTTTATCAAATACGTTAAGCGCTTCTTCGCGGTCTTCAATTTCACACGCACCTAGCTCGGTAAGTACAAATGGATGACAACGAATTGCACCTTGACCATAAATAATCATATTACGGGTCAAGATGTTTGCACCTTCAACGGTAATGGCAATAGGTGCACCTTGATAGCCACGACCCAAATAGTTATTTGGCCCAAGCATGATCCCTTTACCGCCTAGCACGTCCATTGCATGAATGGTTGAATCGCGCATTTGCTCGGTAAGGTGGTACTTAATAATCGCCGACACAACTGATGGCTTCTCGCCTAAATCAACCGCGCCCGTAGACATGCTTACTGCAGCGTCTGAGCTGTAAGCATAACCAGCAAGTTTGGCCATTGATTCTTCAACCCCTTCCATTTTACCAATAGGTAAGCGGAATTGACGACGAATACGGCTATAAGCACCGGTTGCTACTGCAATCATTTTAATGCCACCGGCTGAATTTGACGGCAACGTAATAGCACGACCAACCGATAAACATTCAACTAGCATACGCCAGCCTTGACCAGCCATTTCTGGGCCGCCAATAATGTAATCAAGTGGAACGAAAATATCTTTACCGCGAGTAGGGCCGTTTTGGAACGGCACATTAAGCGGGAAGTGACGACGACCAATTTCTACCCCAGGGGTATCTGTTGGGATAAGTGCACAGGTAATACCTGGCTCTTTAACGTCGCTTAATAATCCATCAGGATCTTGTAACTTAAATGCTAGACCAAGCACCGTAGCTACAGGCGCAAGTGTTATGTAACGTTTGTTCCATGTAAGGCTTACACCAACTACTTCTTCGCCATTCCATTGCCCTTTACACACTACACCGTAGTCTGGAATTGAGCTTGCATCAGAACCCGCCTCTGGCGAGGTAAGTGCAAAACATGGAATTTCTTGACCGCTTGCTAAACGCGGTAAGTAATGATTTTTTTGGTCTTCAGTACCATAGTGCTGTAATAGCTCACCTGGGCCTAACGAGTTAGGTACACCAACAATTGACGAAAGCAATGTTGATTTACTGGTTAGTTTTTGCAGTACACACGATTGTGCAAATGCAGAGAATTCTAAGCCGCCGTATTCCTTTTTAATGATCATGGCAAAGAACTTGTTATCTTTTAGATATTGCCATACATCCTGAGGTAAATCAGTCAGCTCATGCGTAGCTTCCCAATCATCAAGCATACTACATACAACTTCAACAGGGCCGTCGATAAATGCCTGCTCTTCAATAGTAAGTTTTGGAACTGGATACTGGTGAAGCTTTTTCCAATCTGGATTACCACAAAATAAATCCGCTTCCCACCACGTAGTACCCGCATCGATTGCTGACTTTTCGGTGTCAGACATACTCGGTGTTACTTTTTTAAAGATGGTGAAAATAGGTTTGATAATGTATTGCTGGCGAATACCAGTAACTGAAAGAGGCACTGCGATGATTAAAAAGATCACCCAGCTAATTAAACCAAAAGCACCAGCAAAGGTACCAATTAATAATGTTGCGGCAGAAACACCAAGTGCTGTGTTCCAACTCGCTCTGTGGTAAAGCGCAATGCTGAGCAGTGCGATTAAACCAAGTGTAAATATGAGTGTCATTGCTAATTCCTTAATAGAGGTCAGACCACCTCGTTTAGAGTAGCGCTAGTAACGCTAAGTTTCAAGTACATTACTTAGATTAAAGTGTAGTTATCGGTACGATTATTACAATGCGTTGTATGTTATACGAACAGTTTGGCTGTAATCGTTTATTTTGGCTTATCATAAAAAAATATAAGCATTAAAAAAATCAATTAATCTAGTAGTAATATAAGTTTAATTAAGTAAATATACTTATGATGATCAGTGTACGCTTATTAAAAATAGAACGATATTCTATGTTTAGCTTTTTAAAGGTTTATTTATTTTATGTGTGAATTACTTGGCATGTCAGCCAATGTGCCAACGGATATTTGTTTTAGTTTTTCAGGGTTGTTGGAGCGTGGTGGAAATACTGGCCCGCATAAAGATGGCTGGGGTATTACTTTTTATGAAGGTAAAGGTTGCAGAACCTTTAAAGATCCAGAGCCAAGTTACCAGTCAGAAATAGCAAAGCTGGTAAAAGCGTACCCAATTAAAAGCGTATCGGTAATTAGTCATATTCGCCAAGGGAATCGTGGTCGGGTGTGTCTTGAAAACACTCATCCGTTTACCCGAGAGTTGTGGGGGCGCGAAATAACCTATGCACACAATGGGCAGCTTTCAAATTATCACGATTTAAAACCAGAGTATTATCGACCTGTGGGAAACACCGACAGTGAACTCGCTTTTTGTTGGTTACTTGACAAAATTCGCGAAAAATACCCAAAGCGTCCAAGTAATATGGCATCGGTTTTTAGATACGCCGCCAAGCTTTCGCATACGCTACGTGAAAAGGGCGTATTTAATATGTTATTGACCGATGGTGTATTTGTTTTAGCGTATTGTACTAATAACTTACATTATATAACGCGCCGTGCACCATTTGGTAAAGCTACATTGATTGATGCTGACATGGTGGTCGACTTTCAACAAGAAACCACACCAAACGATGTAGTAACGGTTATAGCAACAAGGCCATTAACTAATGATGAGCGCTGGCAAAAAATGCAGCCAGGAGAGTTTGCGTTATTTAAAATGGGTGAATTAATGTAGCTTGGGTAGAGTGAAATGAAACCCAGCTTAAAGTTTTAAATTTAAGTATTAAAATGAAAAGCCCAAGTTATGGTCGTCACACTTGGGCCTTTCACCTTGTAAGCAATTTACTCTGGTGATAGTTCGTTTTTCACTTCTGCAGGTAAAGCAGGTGGGTTGATCACGGTAAACGATTTCATTTGCACTTCAAACTGCTCCACACCTTTTTCACCCTTCCACATGCGCACTAGCATGTAATCCATTTCTGGGGCAAACCAGGCTAAAGCTTGGCGTTTATCGTTATCGTATAAGCGTTTAACTTTCACTGCTTCTACATTACCTATAGGCAGAGAAATCATTTCGGTTTCTACCACTTCAAAGTCGTAGTCACGGCAATTACCTTTTTTATCAACCAACGGAAACGAGAAGTTGGTTTTGCCTTTTTTAAGACCTTCACGAACTTGTACTTGATAAGAAATACCATCTTGGAAGTTATCATGCCATTGGCATTTTAACGGGTAATCGCTGGTGTTACTGGTAACAGTTTTGGTTAGACGGTCAAAGTTAATTTCATACTTTTTGTCAGGCCCAGTGCCTGTGCGGATCATCGTGTAATCAATAGGCTCTACTTTATCATTCATAAAGCTAAAGGTTGATGACTCTTGACGTGAGTCAGAGAAAATCATCCATTCAATATCGCTGTGGTAAGTGACTTGGTAGTTATTATTATCGAGTTTTTTTAGTTCACGCTCGGCTTTGCCATGATTAGTGCCTTTGCGCAAAATATCATAACTAGCTTGGTACTGGGTTAACTCGCCTGCAATCAGGCTGGTAGGAAGTAATAAAGTGCCCGCACATAGTAGCCAAGCACTTAATTTTTTATTTTGGGTAGTGCGCGCCGTGTGCAGGAAGTTGTTTTTCGTCAAGAACTGCATAATCTGCTTCCATCGTAAGTCGTTGTTCACTGAACCACTTGACCACCAAAGGATAAATTATGTGCTCTTGCGCATGCACACGTTTAGCGAGCGTGTCTGCTGTATCGTTTGCTAATACAGGCACTTTAGCTTGAAGAATAACGGGTCCGCCATCTAATTCTTCAGTTACAAAGTGAACACTAACGCCGTGAACGTCGTCTTTTGCATCAATTGCTCTTTGGTGGGTATTCAGCCCCTGGTACTTAGGCAACAAAGATGGATGAATGTTCAACATTTTTCCAACATATTTTTGCACTAAGCTAGGAGTTAGAATACGCATAAACCCAGCTAATACAACTAGATTTGGTTCAAAAGAGTCAATTATATGCATTAACTGGGCATCGTAAGCTTCGCGTGAGTCAAACTCTTTATGACTCAGTACTTGCGTAGCAATGCCTACACTTTTTGCACGCTCTAACCCATATGCGTCTGTTTTATTACTAATAACAGCCGCAATATGAGCGTTTATCTCGCCGCTTTCACAGGCATCAATAATGGCTTGTAAATTTGAGCCACTGCCTGAGATTAAAACTACTAGACGAGTGGGTGCCATTACGCAGCACCACCTACAATTTCAACTTGCTCTTCGCCCGCAACCGCATCTTGAATTTCACCAAGGTGCCATGCGTTTTCGCCAAGATCTTTTAAAATGTTTATGCTGTTATCAAGTTGATCTGCAGGTACAACTAACACCATACCTACGCCACAGTTGAATGTGCGGTACATTTCGTGAGTGGTAATATTGCCATTTTCTTGCAACCAACTAAATACAGTAGGCCACTGCCAGCTATCACCTTTAACAATCGCTTTAGCAGATTCAGGTAATACACGAGGGATATTTTCCCAAAAACCGCCACCAGTAATATGCGAAAGCGCATGCACATCTACTTGCTTAAACAACTCAAGTAATGGCTTAACGTAAATGCGTGTTGGTTCTAAAAGGTGCTCACCTAAGGTTTTGCCATCAATCACTTGGTTAGTATCAGCGTTAGAGACTTCTAATACTTTACGAATTAGTGAGAAACCGTTTGAGTGTGGACCACTAGAAGCAAGCGCAATTAGCTGATCGCCTGCGGCTACTTTAGTGCCATCAATAATTTTTGATTTTTCTACCACACCGGTACAAAAGCCTGCCATGTCGTAGTCTTCACCATCATACATACCTGGCATTTCAGCTGTTTCGCCACCAATTAGGGCACAACCTGAAATTTCACAACCTTTACCAATACCGGTTACTACGTCGGCTGCTGTGTCTACATCTAGTTTACCCGTTGCATAGTAATCTAGAAAAAACAGGGGTTCAGCGCCTTGTACTATTAAATCATTTACACACATCGCAACTAAGTCGATACCTACGGTATCGTGCTTTTTAAGGTCAATTGCTAAACGTAACTTAGTGCCAACACCGTCAGTGCCTGCTACAAGTACAGGTTGCTTATAACCTTCAGGAATTTCGCAAAGTGCGCCAAAACCACCAATTCCGCCCATCACTTCAGGACGACGAGTTTTTTTAACTACGCCTTTAATACGCTCAACAAGTGCATTACCAGCGTCGATATCCACGCCCGCGTCTTTATAGCTTAGAGACTGTTTTTGTTCGCTCACAGGTTTTCCTCAAAATAGTTGTTTTGATGCTTACTTAGAAACGCGCGTATTTTACAACAATTGCAAGGGCGCGGCTAGTTGAAATCTGGATTTGATTTTAAAGACAAGGACACTTGTCCGCTAATTGTTGCATTAGTAAACAAAAAAAGCGCCCAATGGCGCTTTTTAACATGAAAATAAAAATTAATACTACAAATTAGGCTTTTGCTGTAAGTATCGCTCTAAGTGGAGCAGGGTAGCCTTCAATGGTTTTACTGGTGTCAGTAGGGTCTAAAAAGTCAACTAAAGATTCGTTTTCCATCCAGTCAGTTTTACGCTGCTCGTCGAGCGTTGTAATAGCACAATCTTTAATTTGCACATCTTTAAAGCCAACACGTTCCATCCACAATTTTAATGCCGCAGTGCTTGGAATAAACCATACATTACGCATTTTTGCGTAGCGGTCGGTCGGTACTAAAACGGTGTTTTCATCGCCTTCAATAACTAAAGTTTCAAGTACTAGCTCACCACCAGGGCGAAGCTGTGCCTTTAATTGCGCTAAAAAGTCGATAGGTGAGCGACGGTGATAAAGTACTCCCATCGAAAATACCGTATCAAATGCTTTAAGCTCTGGCAGGGCTTCTACACCTAATGGTAATAAATGCACGTTTTCATCAGGGTTGAAGTGTTTAATTGCCTGAAACTGGCACAAAAATAAGTCAGATGGGTCAATACCCACCACAAACTGTGCACCTTCACCGCGCATACGCCATAAGTGATATCCCGAGCCACAACCAATATCTAATACAGTACGGCCTTTTAATGGCTCAATATGCGGTAGAAGTCGATCCCATTTCCAGTCACTGCGCCATTCTGTATTAATGTCGATACCGTGCACATTAAATGGGCCTTTACGCCAAGGCATCATTCGTTTTAATAAATGCGTGGTTTGCTTTTTTTCGCCTTCAGTCATTTCGCCAGGCGCGCCTATTGCTACTTTGCTGACAATATCAACTTGGTTTGTTGATACCTCAGGTAAGTTTTTTAGTACTTTTTGCCATTGAGGCAAATCGCCATGGCTGGCCTCTTGTTGCCAATGCTTTAATTGCGCAGGCAAGGTTTCTAGCCAGTGGCTAAGTGGGCTTTGTGCAATAGCAGCGTAAAATTGGTTAAACCATGCAGACATGTGTCACTCTCTAAATTATTTAATTGCTACCATTGAGCAAAAATTAAAACATTGATACCACACTTGCGTTTGGCTAAAACCAATGTCGCTTAAACGTTGTGTATGTGTGCTAAGTGTATCGGGGCGCATTACGTTTTCAATGGCGGTACGCTTTTGGCTTATTTCCAGCTCAGAGTAGCCATTATGACGTTTAAAGTCGTGGTGCAAGTCAATCAGTAAGTTATCACATTGCTCATTTTCGGCTTTAATTTTTTCACTTAATAGCAAAACGCCACCGGGTTTTAAATTAGCGTATATTTTTTCAAGTACCGCTTTGCGCTGCGCAGGTGGAATAAACTGCAGAGTAAAATTCATCGCTACTACTGAGGCATTTTGAATATCAAGCTCGTTAATATCACCCAAGGTAACCGTTACAGGAACGTCTGATCTAAACCCTTGTAAATGGACCTTACAACGCTCCACCATGGCTTGTGAGTTATCTACAGCAATAATATGACAGCTATCAGTTTGAATATTACGGCGCATACTTAGGGTAACCGCCCCTAACGAGCAGCCCAAGTCGTAAAGGTTAGAATTAGGCTGAGCATACTCACCCGCTAATTTTCCCATGGTACTTACTATGGTGGCGTAACCGGGTACCGAGCGTTGGATCATGTCGGGAAATACTTCAACCACGTTTTGATCAAAACTAAAGTCTTTTACTTGTTGCTCAGAGGCATAAATACTGTCTTTTATACTCACGAAGGCAGTCTCTTTGAAAATAATAGTGCTATTTTAACATTTTATGCTGGATAGTCAGTGATAAATTCAGTAGCTTGACTAGAATTATGAAGAATAAGTATAAAAGAGATTATTAAATGAGCAAAAGTAAGGTTATTAGTACCGACGATATATTAGCAACATTATGCCACTCAGTAACGGGTGTACTTTCATCAGCCAGCGGCAACGAGATCAGCTATTCAGCCATGGTACAAAAAATTACCCGGACATGTATGCGACCAGACATAGGTTGTTTTGTTTTATTTGACGGGGGCTTTACCGGCTTAGTTGTTACCAACTTTACGGCGCAAGCGGCGATGGAAATTTATGGCGATTACATGCGTAATATGGGCATGCCAGAAGACGAAATCGCGCATAGTCACTTATCTGATGACGTTTCAAACGTGATGGGTGAGTTGATGAACCAAATAGTGGGAGACTTCACGTCAAAAGTGCGTGAACAGCTACATACCTCTATTACCCAAAACCAGCCAAAAATGATGGCTATTAATAAGCAAGTGCAAATATCGGTTGATACCACTATGGATCGCCCGCAAGCTCGCCGTGTAACGTTTACGACTCGCAATCAAAATATCTTCTATTTAGAATTGGCGATGGATAAAACAGAGTTTATTAAACTTCACGACTTTGACATTGTAGAAGCTGTAGACCCAGACGACATTATCGCAAACGAAGCCAAGCAAAAAGCGGATAAAGAAAAAGCAAAACAGCCAAAGCAAGATGATAGCGACGACGACTTTATGGCCGAATTAGGGCTTTAACGTTTTAAGTAGGTTGGGTTGAGTGAAACGAAATCTAACGAGCTAGCTGTCAGTTTGTAGCTATCAGTAAATTATAAAAAACGCGATTTAGTATCGCGTTTTTTATTAACGAGGGCTTTCATTATGAACTCGTGTGTCATTGAATTTTGGCTGACTGCTGACTGCTGACTGCTGACTGCTGACTGCTGACTGCTGACCGCTCAATTATACGGATTTTCACCCATCGCAATAGCCACACAAAAAATCCGTAAATCCAGCTCTAGCTGATGGTACTGCGGCTCCATATGGCAGCACAGTTTATAAAAGCCTTTGTTATGGTCTTTTTCTTTAAAATGCGCGAGTTCGTGCACCACTAATGCTTTTAATAATGGCTCTGGCGCGCGCAGTAAATCGCTGTTTATTGCTAAATCGTGCTTGCGGGTTTTACCTTGCATACGGTACGTGTGGGTACCGAGCGCATTGGTAACCATATCACCTTGTTTTTTAAACGCAGCGCGGCCAAATGGCGGGGCGTTTTTTAAATACTGCTTTTTAAGCTCAGTGGCGTAGCTATACAGTAACTTATCACTGGTAATACGATGCGCCTGCGGGTACTTTTTAAGTAAATACTCACTTACCTTTCCTGCTTTTATTAGTCCTAACACTTGCTCAACGATATTGGCAGGGTAGCCGGTAAAGTAACGTGCGTATTCACTCATTATTGTCTCTGTATTTTGAATTTATTTTTAAAAAAGTGCTTGCTGGTGGGCTTCTTTTTCGCCACTAAATGGATTGAGTACATTGTGATTATACCCCAAATCTTGGCAAAACTGGCGAGCCAGTAAGGGCGCTTCGCGGTTATCAGCGGTATGAAAAAACACATAGGGGCTTTTGCCCTCATCGAGCCACTGGGTTACTTTGCTAAGCCAAGGCTGATAAAAGGTCTTATAATCGTTTTCTAAATCAGCAATAACGAAGCGCGCCATAGGCTGCGAGCCCGTAGCAATAGCGTGCACTGGTAAATAAGGCTTTTTTTGTTGTGCATCTATGAGTGCTTCGGTTGTGGGTTTAACCGCAAATAATGCGCGGGTATCCATTGCAATGCGGTTTATATTGTGTGCCATTAAAAGCTGATTAAGCGCGATTTCGGCCTCACCTTTTTTGAAAAAATCAGGGTGGCGTACCTCAACCCCATAGTTTAGCTCTTTAGGAAGTAAATCTATAAAAGCGGCAAGCTTAGCTAAATGTTGTGGCGCAAACGCTTTAGGTAATTGCAGCATTATTTGCCCTGTTTTTTCAAATAGCGGGGCGAATAAATTAAGCCAATTAGTTAGCTCATGTTGCACGTTAGTAAGTTGGAGTTCGTGACTAAAGCGCCGATGAAATTTAAAAGTAAATTTAAACTCATCAGGTACACTCGCAGCCCAGCGTAATACAGTGTCAGGCGAGGGGTCGGCGTAAAAGCTAGTATTACCCTCTACCGAATTAAAATACTGCGCATATTCGCTAAGCATATCGGCATTTTTACACTGGCGTGAAAATAAATTTCCTTTCCATGCGTTGCTCGACCACTGCGGGCATCCAATATATAGCATACAAACAAAAGCCTTGTTATAAAGTGCTTGTAGTGTAACAAATAACAAAACGGTGCGCTGTAAATTCAACCCCGAAAGGTAAACACGCCCTAGCATCTTCAACCGACTTGGGTATAATGCAGGGCTTAATTTGATTATTTTGAATTGCTAGCGGTTTTATTTTCATTTTGGTGTTTATAAAAACTTTTAAAACAACGGTGTTTAACCGCTATATGCCTTTTATCTGACAGGAAAACTATGCGCTCTATATACTGCGGACAGCTAAATAAAACTCACGTAGATCAGGAAGTTGAACTATGTGGCTGGATCAACAAACGACGTGACCTTGGCGGACTTATCTTTGTCGATTTACGTGATAGAGAAGGTTTAGTACAAGTTGTATTCGATCCGGAAGTTGAAGGATTAATGGAAACAGCTAACAAACTTCGTCAAGAATTTTGTGTTCAGTTAAAAGGGATTGTACGCGCTCGCCCAGATAGCCAAGTAAATAAAGACATGGCAACCGGCGAAGTAGAAATTTTAGGCACGGGTTTAACTATTATTAACCGCTCTGAGCCTATGCCACTTGATTTTAACCAAGTGAACTCAGAAGAGCGTCGTTTAAAATACCGTTACTTAGATTTACGTCGTTTAGAAATGAGCGACCGCATTAAATTACGTGCTAAAGCAAGCAGCTTTGTACGTCGCTTTTTAGATGAAAATGGCTTTTTAGATATCGAAACGCCAGTGCTAACTAAAGCAACGCCTGAAGGTGCTCGCGATTACTTAGTACCGAGTCGTGTTCATAAAGGTAGCTTTTACGCATTACCACAGTCGCCACAGTTGTTTAAGCAATTGTTGATGATGTCGGGTTTTGACCGTTACTACCAAATTGTTAAATGTTTCCGTGATGAAGACTTACGTGCTGACCGTCAACCTGAATTTACTCAAATAGATTTAGAAACCTCGTTCATGAGCTCTGATCAAGTACGTGGTATGACAGAGAAAATGATCCGTGAAATGTGGCAGTCATTACTAAATGTTGATTTAGGTGATTTCCCAATTATGCCTTACTCTGAGGCAATGAGCCTATATGGTTCTGATAAGCCAGACTTACGTAACCCAATGAAGCTTATTGATATAGCCGATTTAGTAAAAGACGTAGAATTTAAAGTATTCTCAGGCCCAGCAAACGATGAAAAAGGCCGTGTTGCAGTACTAACGGTACCAGGTGGCGCATCACTTTCTCGTAAGCAACTAGATGATTACACTAAGTTTATCGGTATTTACGGTGCTAAAGGTTTAGCATGGATGAAAGTAAATGACCGTGATGCAGGCGTTGAGGGCGTGCAATCGCCAATCGCTAAATTCTTAAATGAAGACGTGATCACGCAGTTACTTGAACGTACTAATGCACAAACAGGCGATATCATTTTATTTGGTGCGGATAAACGCAACACCGTAAATGAAGCCATGGGCGCACTTCGTTTAAAAATTGGTATTGATTTAGAAATCACTAATTTAGATAGCTGGGCACCACTTTGGGTTGTTGACTTCCCAATGTTTGAAGAAGATGACGAAGGCACACTACACGCTGTACACCATCCATTTACTGCACCAAAAGATATTAGTGCCAGTGAGCTTGAAGCAAACCCAGCAGCGGCTATTTCAGATGCTTACGATATGGTATTAAACGGCTACGAAGTGGGCGGTGGCTCGGTACGTATTCACAATGCAGATATGCAAGAAGCGGCATTTAGAATTTTAGGTATTGAAGCGCAAGAGCAGCAAGATAAATTTGGTTTCTTACTTGATGCACTTAAATACGGCACACCACCGCATGCAGGTTTAGCGTTCGGTTTAGACCGTTTAGTTATGTTGCTATGTGGTACTGATAACATTCGTGACGTTATTGCTTTCCCTAAAACTACACAGGCATCGTGTTTATTGACCGATGCGCCTAGCAAAGCAAACAGCGATTCGCTGACAGAGCTTGCTATTAGTGTAGTTGAGAAAGAATTACCAAGCGCAGAATAAAGCTAGTTAAACCATAGTCTTTAGTTAGATCAAAACCCCTTAGGCTAAATACCTAAGGGGTTTTTTGTTTGGCATAACCCAATTTAGGTGCTTTATATTTATGAGTGAGCTATTTAAAGATAGTCATTATTTTGATCAGTCATTTTCAAACTTTACAGCAAATGCAAAGCGCTTTAGCGATATTGAGTTTGAACAATGTCAGTTTATTGATTGCGATTTTAGTCACAGCCAGTTTAGTGCCTGTCGGTTTATAGAGTGTGAATTTATTAACTGTAATTTGACTGAGCTTAATTGGAATTACAGCTCACTAGAAGGGGTGAGCTTTGCAAATTGTAAACTCAATAGCATAATGTGGGGACAAGTAAATTGGCCGCAATTAGCGCTAACGTCACCGGTGAGTTTTAAACAGTGTGAACTGAGCCATAGTTCGTTTTTTGAATTACAGTTAAAAGCGTTAACAATGACGAACTGTTTTGCCAAAGATGTCGATTTTAGGCACGCTAACTTAGCTCAAAGCAACTTCTCGGATACTGACTTTAGAGACAGTCTGTTTCATCAAACTAATGTGAGAAAAGCAAACTTTGTTGGCGCAACGCAATTTAATATTGATATAACAAGCAATGATGTGAGTAATGCAAAGTTTGAACGGCTTGAAGCGTTAAATTTATTAGCTGGACTTGATATCGAGCTGGTTGATTAGCCGCAAGAGTTTACGGCTAATGCGTATATTTACTATTAGCAAGCAGGGCCATTTTTGTTGCGCGCGCTAGCAAGTGCACGGGCTATGCTCAGTAGCTCAGGCGTAATATCATCAGCGCCATCTTTAATCAGTTTAGTTACATCACCAGATGAATATAAGCTATCACGCGGCGATTTAATTCCCAGCTCTCTCACAAAGTCTTTGGTTTTACCTGTACTGCCGGTTTCAATGAACTTAAAAATAATCCGTTCGTTGTTACTTTTCGGCTCGGCTTGTAACACTTTAATTTCTTCTTGGTAGGCTTCAATTCTGCTTTGGAGAATGTCGATGCGTTGTTCAATGCTGCTATATGATTTCATGAATGGATTCTTTTGCGATAATAGTAAAACAATAATCGCTATTATCGCACAAATTAGCAAAGGCGCGCGCTAACCTTTAAAATAAAAATTAATGTTAGTTAAAAATGTATAAATAATACAAGGGAATGCATGTTAAAAATTATAAAAAAGCATTTAATGTTAAAGGCACTGACTTTAAGCACTATGCTATTTGCATCATCAAGTTATGCCCAAAACGATGCAATCATTGATGAAAGTCGTAATCGCTCTATACCTGTAAATATTACCCTACCAGCTAACCACCTTAAGTGCAGCGCGCAAGTCAAATGCCCAGTGGTATTTGTAAATGCAGGGTATGGCATTAGCCACAATGAATACACTTTTGCGAGTAAGCTATTTAATGGACAAGGCTATTTAAGCATTGCGGTAGCACATGAGCTTAAAAGTGACCCTGCACTTAATCGTGCGCAGCCATACTTAACTACTCGTATAGAAAATTGGCACCGGGGTGCTGAAACCCTAAAGTTTTTAGTTAATGAGCTAAGTGTTAAATACCCTAAGTATGATTTTACAAAACTCACTTTATTTGGTCACTCAAATGGTGGAGATATCTCAGCCTTGTATGCAGCTATTTACCCAAGTGAAGTAAGCCAATTAATTACGCTCGATCACCGCCGCATGTTATTGCCACGTAATAAAAACATACGTGTACTTACACTGCGCGCTAGTGATTATCCAGCCGATGCAAACGTGCTTTTAACCGACCAAGAGTTAACCGTTTATTCTGTTACGCAAACGTTGATAGAAAAATCACGTCATAACGATATGTACGATGGCGGGCCTAAATGGCTGGTGGATAGAGTGAGCAAAGAGGTAGCGGCGTTTTTAGATAATTAGCTAAGATATATTTCAAGCCAACATTATGCTGGCTTGATATATAAAGGTTTAAGCTGACGCAGAATTTTTAGTGCGATCAAACAAAGCATGTATATTTATTACAGGTTACCCTTGGGGCGTAGCAAACTGCTTTATTGGCTGTTCCTTTATTTCCATATCTTCTGTAGGAATTGTTAAAAGTGAATAGTTTGTTCTAATTGTGATGATATCGGCAAATTTACCATTAATGTACAAGTTTACAAATGGGGTAAGTGTCCCCACCAGATACCTCTTACCTGGATCTAATGCAAACCTCTTTTCTATGCCTTTTAGTTCAATAAATTTGACTTCTAGGGGCTCGAATTCTAATGATGACAATTGCTTGTAGGCGCGTCTGCGTCCCTGTATGGGTTGCTCTGACATACCTGTATCTAAGTTATTCTCTTTTAAATCGTAATACCTATCTTCTTCAAATACATACATCGAGTTTAAATCGATTCCTTGCTTATTAAAAGCGAGAGAGCTTAGCTTAACTTTATATGGTGTTGTGTTAGCTAATCTGATATTCGTTATACACTTAGTATCTATATGACAAAAAGTGAAAGAGGAGGTAGCGATAGGACTTTCGATAGCTTCTTCGGTAGCAAACGATGAGTAACTAATCAAACAAAATATAGTAATAATAATTCTTTTCATTGGGCTGCTCGTACTGCACTTTCAAATGCGTATGAAGAGGATAGAATTTCTTTTCTATCTTGGGCGCTTTGGTTTATTCGTGCGTTTCGAGCGATTATATTAAGCTCTTTCAAAGCTGTTCTAGCGTTATATGCTGTATCTTCAGAAGTCCATACCGCGTGACTAAACTCGTGAACGATAGTATCAACTTTTCTGTCAGTTCCTACTTCGAAAAAGCTCTTACCAAACCCTATAATTCCATATCTATCATAATAAGTAGCATCTCCAAACCCTGTGCATTTATAAAGTTTATGAGGGGTTAAAAGCATGGAGCCGATAAGGTTTATTATTTTGCGTGCTTGGCGAATTAGAAATGTTCGTGTTGCCTCAAAATTAATTGAATTAATAAAACCATATTGTTTCATAATTGATTCGAATTTTTCTTTTTTCTTTTCATCTAAGTTAGCAGGGTTGTGTAATATATTAATAAAAGTTGTTAATGCTTTTGGGGTAATTAGCATAGCTATTTCAATTTGTTTTAGTTCAGATAAAGTTAACTCGATACCTGTTTTGTTTGTTACTTCGTAAATTGAAAAGTTATTGCGCTCATAGTAAGTATTTTTATTCATACTATTTATACCTATCCTTGGTTATATAATTTTTACTAACAAGCTACTAGAATTGTACCTATTATTCAACCTCTATATTTTATCTCAGATTGTGAGGTTACATTAATGAACATCTAAGATAGCGCAGCCACAGCTGTGCGTCACCCCACTAATGCGCTAACCACCAGTGGACTATTATGTAGCGTTTTATGCACAGGGCATTTGTCGGCTATTTCGAGTAATCGATTTCGCTGAGCGTCAGTTAAATCACCTTGTAAGGTTATTTTGCGGATAATGGCCTCTAAATTGCCGCTTTTTTCGCAATCATCACAATCTTGGTTGTAATTGCGGGTATGGTTGAGCTCTACTTTTATGTGCTCTAGCGGCAACTCTTTGCGACTTGCATACATGCGAAGTGTCATTGCAGTACAAGCTCCAAGCCCAGCGAGTAAATGATCATAAGGGTCCGGGCCTAAGTTTTTACCGCCGACATCGGTAGGCTCATCAGCAAGCCATGTATGGTTTTTAGTACTCACGTGCTGAGTGAATTTATGATCTTTTTCTTCAACTAATACACTGCCGTTAGTTAATTTTGCACTATAGGGTGTTTTATCGTATTCAACATAGCGATTAGCCCACGTAGCAATGACATCGGCTGCGTAGTTAGCGTCTTCTTTATTGCTGAGTAAATGATCGGCATTATCTAAACTAATAAAGCTTTTTGGATGCTTAGCAGCTGCGTAAATTTTTTCGGCTTCACTAATATTCACGGTGGCATCAATAGGAGAATGCATAACTAACAAAGCACGCTTAAGCTTGCCTATATGGCTGTTATCGTATTTGGCGATGTCATCTATAAATTGCTTTTTAATCGTAAATTCCCGCCCAGCTAAACACACTTTTGCTTCACCCGATTGGTTTATTTCATCTAAATGAGCAGCAAAGTTATGAGTAACATGCTGGGCATCTGATGGCGCGCCTATAGTCGTAATGGCCGATATTTCGGGTATGTGCTCTGCTGCTGCAAGCACCGCAGCACCACCTAAGCTGTGGCCTATCAATAACTGAGGTGCTTTAAAGTGTGTTCTTAAGTGATTGGCTGCAGCCACTAAGTCTTGAATGTTTGATGAAAAGTTACTGTTGGCAAAGTCACCATCGCTATTACCAAGCCCTGTAAAATCAAAGCGTAATACAGCAATGCCTTGCTGAGTGAGCGCGCGACTTATTCGTGTTGCAGCCGCTACATCTTTAGAGCAGGTAAAACAGTGAGCAAATAAGGCATAAAATTTCACTTCACCAGAGGGCTGTTCAAGTTGTCCAGCGAGTTCTAATTCACCGCTTTTAAAAGAAACTTTTTGTCGCATGTAGAGAGCCTTAACAAGTTGATATAGTGTGTGATGCTGATAAAGAAGAGATTGGTACGATGGGGTGAAAATTCAATACAAGCGTTATTTTGATCTTGATCAAGGCAGAGAAGGCTTGCTTATTGAGTGCGGACATATGTCCTTATAATTTCAAGGGGGTTTGTCTATCCTCGCACAGCATAAAAATGCAGCCTTTATTACTTGAATTAAGTAGTTAAGCTATATTTGAATGTAATACTAATTTCGTGTAGACCTGTGGCTTAAGCGGATTAGTAAATGGCTTCTAACAACCTACTTACTGGAATGTACCATGCAATTACCTACAGTTGATTATAAAGCGGACGATGCGGCTGCGCAATTTGTTGAATCGTTGAGAAATACTGGTTTTGGCGTATTAAAAAACCATCCTATTCCGCAATCTTTAGTTGAGTCTATTTATAAAAATTGGCAAGACTTTTTTAACTCAGAGCAAAAGCATGAGTTTTTATTTTCAAAAGAAACGCAAGATGGTTATTTTCCACCGTCGGTATCAGAAGTAGCTAAAGGCCATACGGTAAAAGACATTAAAGAGTACTTTCATGTTTACCCTAAAGGCCGTGTTCCTGCACAATTAGAAGCAGATGTTCGTGAGTACTACCGTTTAGCTAATGAATTTGCGGCAACATTATTAAGTTGGGTGCAGGCTGAAGCGCCTGAAGAAGTGCGTGCTAAGTTCTCTATTGATTTAAAAGATATGATTGCCCAGTCTGAGCAAACGTTGTTACGTATTTTACATTACCCGCCAATGACAGGTGATGAAGAGCCTGGTGCTATTCGTGCTGCTGCGCACGGTGATATTAACTTATTAACCGTATTACCGGCGTCAAATGAGCCAGGCTTACAAGTACAAAAAACCGATGGCGGTTGGTTAGACGTGCCATGTGATTTTGGTAGTTTAATTATTAATATTGGTGACATGCTACAAGAAGCATCGGGTGGCTACTTCCCATCAACGATTCACCGTGTAATTAATCCATCGGGTAAAGCAACAACCAAATCACGTATTTCATTACCATTGTTTTTACACCCTCGTCCAGATGTGGTGTTATCTGATCGCTACACAGCAGATAGCTACTTACAAGAGCGTTTACGTGAGTTAGGTGTAAAATAATCTTTTAGCATTTGTAATGCTCAGGTAAATAAAAAGCGGCTGTTTAGCCGCTTTTTTAGTATTTGTGTTTATTGATTTGGCACAAAGTAAATAATGGCATGCATTCTGAGCTACTAAAGGTATAATGCGCGCAACTGGCCACTTTGGCCTAATTTGAAATAGAGAGTTTATATGAGTTTTGATGGTTTAGGTTTATCACAGTCTTTAGTTAATGCGGTTTTAGAAAAGGGCTATGAAACGCCAACGCCTATTCAGGCTCAAGCTATTCCAGCAATTATTGCACGTCGCGATGTAATGGCCGCAGCGCAAACCGGTACCGGTAAAACGGCTGGTTTTACTTTGCCGCTTATTGAGCGTTTATCGTCGGGCACTAAAGCAAAAAGTAATCATGTTCGTGCGCTTATTTTAACGCCAACCCGTGAGCTTGCGTTGCAAGTAAGTGAAAACGTTGAAGAATATGCTAAGCATTCAAACGTGAGTTCGTTTGTAGTTTACGGTGGTGTTAAAATTAACCCACAAATGCAGCGCCTGCGCAAAGGGGTTGATATTTTAGTGGCGACACCAGGGCGTTTAATTGATTTACACAATCAAAACGCGGTTAAATTTGATAGCGTTGAAGTACTGGTTTTAGATGAAGCCGACCGTATGCTAGACATGGGCTTTATCCATGATATTAAACGCCTAATTGCAAAAATGCCTGAAAAGCGTCAAAACTTAATGTTCTCAGCAACCTTTTCTGACGACATTCGTGCATTGGCAAAAGGGTTAATTAACGATCCGGTTGAAATTTCAGTCGCTGCCAAAAACACCACTGCTAAAAGCGTGACTCAATGCGTATACGCAGTAGATAAAGCGCGTAAAACGGCCCTATTAAGCCATTTAATTCGTAGCAACGATTGGCAACAAGTACTGGTATTTAGTCGTACTAAACACGGTGCTAATCGTTTAGTTAAGCAACTTGAACGCGATGATATTGTTGGCGCGGCAATCCATGGCAATAAATCTCAGGGCGCGCGCGTTAAAGCACTAGAGGGCTTTAAAAGTGGTGAAGTGCGCGTATTAGTGGCAACCGATATTGTTGCACGTGGTTTAGACATTGTTGAATTACCGCATGTTGTAAACTACGACTTACCTAATGTATATGAAGATTATGTTCACCGTATTGGCCGAACTGGTCGTGCGGGGGCATCAGGGCATGCTATTTCGTTTGTAACGGTTGACGATGCAGTAGATTTATACGGCATTGAGCGCTTTATTGGCGAGCTAATTCCACGTGCTGAAGAAGAAGGTTTTGAACCGGCTAACCCTGTTGCAGAGCGCGCACTCGATGCACGCCCGTTACCGGCAAAAAAGCCAAAGAAAAAACAACCATTTAATAAGCCTAAATCAGATAGCAGCAAACCTAACAGCAAAAAGCCTAACAATGGTGGCAATGGTACAGGCCCACGTCGTGGTGGCTCTAAAAAGCCAGCAGCTAAAACCGATGATAATGCACAAAACCCATGGGCAAAGCGTCAATCGGTTGGTGGGAATGGCCAGCGCCGTCGTCGTCCAGCAAATAACGACTAATTAGGTTTAGTTCGCTTTAATAAAAAACGCGCTTACTTTTACTGGTAGCGCGTTTTTTAATGCCTATTTTAAAGCTTTACTAACCGATTAAATAATTAACTGCTAATCCTACAAATAAAGTAACACTGACGCTCAATAACGTTCCTAGCATCACATATTCAGTGAGTTGTTTATCTTTGCTGGCACTTAAGTCGCCAAATCTAAACACGGATTTGGCGGCAATTAAAAACCCAAGCCCTGCAAACTGATCTAATAAAATAAATGTCAGCATAAGTACTCTTTCAAGCATACCAATACTTTGTCCTGCTAAGGGGAGGCTACCATCACTAGAAAAGTGATTAGTTAAACGCTCTAACATCATTCTTATAAATACCGCACTGGGACTTAAAATAATAAAGTAACCAGCTATAACCCACAGCACTTTATCGTTGCACAATAACGCCATCACATTGTCAGCAAATTGCTGATCGTCAGTGAGCCAAATACTTATCGCAATAATGACAGTGATATGTGCAATTTGGTCTAATAAAAAAGGCACTACGCCTTTATTTGAATACGATTTAGCAATATCAATAAAGTAGTGACTGATCATAATAATGCCGGTCGCCAGTAATACGCTGCTTAGTTGTTGCCAGCCAAAACTATATTCCCAAAGTGCCACAACGACTGCACTGGTAATTCCGTGAACCAATACATGGTAGTAAAGTTTTTTTGCTTTAAAATGACGGGTGTTTCTGTCGTTTACCCAGCTCATGGGTTGCCAATAAAAATCAGCGAGTAAGTGGCCAATAATCAGTGCGACGAGTAATAGTGAAAATTCCATTAGTCATGTCCTTGCTGTATGCTTTTAAGCTGTTGTTGTGCATGTAAAATAAATCGTTCTATCAGCTGATAGTTAGCAAGATTAAGCAGCTTAGTAACGTTTTCGCGGCTGGTGTTGAGCTCTTTAGCTAAAGCTGCATGGTTGTTATTAGCATGGGTTAAATATACATACAAAGCATTTGCTTGTTTTTGGGTTATTTTACACAGTAATACATCGACAAACGCTAGGTTTAGCTTAAAGCTCTCATCAACCGATTGATCTGCAATAGCAAATGTAAAACGCTGGTTTGTCATTTTATCTAGCTCATGACCAGAGAGAGTAAACGCAGAGCCTGTAGCAGTTTTTATACTCGTACTAGGGTTATCTATGTGCCCCAACGCCATGCTTTGGCGCAATTCATAGCCGGCAGATTTTAACTGTAGATAAATAAGAATAGCGGTGGTAACTAACTGTTCACTTTTATCGAGTTGTAGTTGAAATGCATCCCCACGGTAAATATCCCAAGATGTTGTTTTATTGCAATTTGCACGTAAACTTTGCTCTAGCTGGTAAAGCATGGCATCGTATTGTTGTTTAGGTATTTTTTGCGATTTAATAATATCGCCGCTGATCACACCAATCATAAAAATCCAAATAGATTATTTATATGTAACTAAATTTGGTTACATTGTTAAATGTAACCGTATTTGGTTACATTGGGTTTGGTAACTAATTTAGGTTACTTAACACGCAATTGCAAGTATTACTCATTGGGACATAAGAATGACCTCACAACAAAGCAGTAAACCTCGTGTAGGTATTTTTGTCGATGTACAAAATATTTATTACACCTGTCGCGAAAGCTACGGTAAAAATTTTGATTACAATGCCTTTTGGCGAATGATGGAGCAACAATACGATATAGAATGTGCGTTCGCCTATGCAATATACCGAGGTGATGAAAAGCAAAATCAGTTTCAAAATATTTTGCGCGCTATTGGCTTTGAAGTAAAACTAAAACCCTTTATTCAACGCCGTGACGGCAGTGCCAAAGGCGATTGGGATGTGGGTATAACCATAGATATGCTAGAGCAGGGGAAGCAGCTTGATAAAGTTATTTTACTCTCGGGTGACGGTGACTTTGCATTATTACTTGGGCATTTAAAAAATCAATATAATGTTCCGTGTGATGTATACGGTGCTGATAAATTAACCGCAGAGGTACTTAAGCAAAGTGCCGAGCAATTTCATTTAATAGACAAACAGCTACTACTTTAAAAAGTATAAGTATTGTATTTTTGATTTATTTTTGAGCAGAATGTTTGCGTTGATCATGAGAGTATTTAATACAACGGGTGCATAGATTAATTAAGCCTAATTTAGGCTTTTTTTATGGCGATAATAAATTGGGTTTAGTGGATGAGTATGGTAATTTTAAGATTCAATTAGTATCAAGGAATTACATGCTTAACTACAGTAATATGCCATTAGACAGAGGCTCAAATGCGCGCAAAGACCCTACTTGGGTAGACGCAAAAAAAACAGCAGACAGTTTATGGCTTCTAGTTAAAGGCAATCACACCTTATTTGCTAACAGTAGCCCTGAGGTGGTGTATTTAGCTTACCAACAAGTGGCACATTTAGATTTAACGCAGGCTATTCTTTTAGGATCAAATAAACAGGATAATGCCGTATTTGCGCTAGACGTAACTGAACTCGAAGAGTCGTTATTAGCAACGATTGTTGGTGATGCCCAGTTTGCAGATATTCGTCAACCTGGTACTCAAGTAGCACTTGAAGATGGCTCAAATGCAGCGCTTGCTCGTGGGTTGTGTTACTGGCATGCCACTCATAGTTTTTGTGGTCGCTGTGGTACCAAAAATCACTTAGTTGAAGGGGGGCATTCACGTTTATGCGACAACGCAGCCTGTATGCACCAAACTTTTCCGCGTACCGATCCAGCCGTTATTATGGTAGTAACTAAAACATTTTCTGATGGGATTGAACGCTGCTTATTGGGTCGCCAAGCAACTTGGCCTAAAGGTCTGTATTCCTCACTTGCCGGGTTTGTTGACCCAGGTGAAACCCTTGAACAAACCGTGATCCGAGAAGTAAAAGAGGAAGCGGGTATTACCGTGGAGAAAGCAGAGTATATTGCTTCTCAACCTTGGCCGTTTCCTTCATCAATCATGCTTGGTTTTATTGCCACAGCAAGCAGTGATGAAATAAGCACAGAGCAAGATGAACTTGAAGATGCACGATGGTTTTCTCGCCAAGAACTTGCGCAATTTAAAGATTGGCAACACGAGGGGGAGCATTTAAAGCTACCTAGAGCTGATTCGATTTCGCGTTATTTAATTGAATATTGGCGTACTCAGATAGAAGGATGAATCATGTCGAGCAAAAATAAAAATACCCAATTAGTGTCATCAGGGCGCAAAAAAGCGTACACCCATGGCGTAGTTAATCCAGTGATACAGCGCGCTTCAACGATTGTGTTTGATTCTGTGAGTGAGCTTAAAGAAGCGGCTAAAACACGTGGCGACAAAACCTTGTTTTATGGCCGCAGAGGGACGACCACTCATTTTGCTCTGCAAGAGGCAATTACCGAACTCGAAGGCGGTGAGGGCTGTGCGTTATACCCATGTGGCGCGGCAGCGATAAGCCAAACGCTGTTATCGTTTTTAAAGTCAGGTGATCATATTTTAATAGTGGACACTGTTTACGAGCCAACTCGTGATTTTTGCGACAAGATATTAGCTGGGTTGGGTATTAGTACGACCTATTATCCGCCCATGATTGGCGCAGACATAAAAGAGTACATTCAAGACAATACCAAAATGTTGTTTTTAGAGTCTCCGGGTTCAATTACCATGGAAGTTCAAGACGTTCCCGCCATGGTAAAAGTGGCAAACGATCATAATGTAATGACAGTGCTTGATAACACCTATGGCAATGGCTTGCATTATCGTCCGCTTGAACATGGTGTTGATATTAGTATTCAAGCCGCCACCAAATATATTGTTGGCCACTCTGATGTGATGATGGGGGTTGCTGTAGCTAATAAAAAGTATTGGCCAACACTTCGTGAACACTCTTATTTACTCGGGCAATGCACCAGTGCAGATGATGCGTATTTAGCACTACGAGGCTTACGTACCATGGCAGTGCGATTAAATCAGCATGAAAAAGCCGCGCTAGAAGTAGCAAAATGGCTTGAGCAACATGCGTTGGTTGATCATATTCGCCATCCTGCGTTTACAACATGCCCAGGCCATGAATTTTTCAAACGCGATTTTGACGGCAGTAATGGTTTATTTTCGTTTGTAATGAAAGCAGGTAATCAACACGCCATAGATGCTTTTTTAGATAGCTTACAACATTTCAAAATGGGTTTTTCGTGGGGGGGCTTTGAGAGCTTAGTAACGGCAAACTTATCAATGAAAGGGCTGCGCTCGCACACAGGATGGGAGCATGGACCTGTTATTCGTTTGCACATTGGTTTGGAAGATGTTGAAGATTTAATTGCCGACTTACAGCAAGCATTAGCTATTTATGAGCAACATTTATAATTACTAATTGGTTAAATTACATTATTTGTTACAAAGCCTACCTCTGAGTAGGCTTTTTTTTGCTAGCAATTCAACGTGTTTACACTTAGTGTTGTTAAATAACGCTTATTTTAAAGTATGAACAACGTCATTAAGGATAGTCAATGGCAACACCATCACCAGTTAACGTAGGGCGCTTAACCCAAATCGCGGGTTTTGAGCTGGTACGTATGTTTTTAACTAAACGAGGACTTATTGCACTGGCGGCTTTTGCACTAGTGTGGCTTGTTATTTTACGTTACCCCATAGGTCAAGCTGTAGGCATAATCAGCTCGCCAGATTTTGAACAAATAGCCCGTGATATTTCCGGCTCTATTGGATTAAGTAAGTTACTTGATTGGCCTGAAGCAGAATTTGCTATGTATTGGCTTATTGCTTTGTATAGTTTTCCTGTTTTTAGCTTATTTATTTGTAGTGATCAAACCGTCGGTGATAGAGAGCGCGGTACGCTAAGGTTTTTATCATTACGCTCAACTCGCTTTGAAATACTCTTTGGTCGTTTTTTAGGGCAGTTAGCGGTACTAACCTGTTTAGTTGGCATCACGCTTATAGCGACATTGGCGGTGCTCGGGTTTCGCGAGCCGAGCTTACTTGCTGGTGGCCTTGGTCGTGCTGTTTCAATATTTTTAATACTCATCGTTACTTTTACGCCGTTTGTAGCCTTGATGAGCTTAATTAATACTTTTGCGAGCTCATCTCGCTTATCTATTGTGTTAGCAATTTTATATTTCACAGCCGGCGGCATTATTGTTGGATTACTGGAGTGGCAAATACCCGCATTAAGTGTGCTTGATTATTTATTCCCTGGTGTGCAAATAGAGTTATTGGCTGGACAAAACTTACCGTTATTGAGTGCTTTGGCTATTCCTTTAGTGCAAACAGCGGTGTTACTTGCAGTTGCTCAACGTATTTTTGCAAGGAGCTCATTATGAAATCATTAATAACAGGGCGTAATTTAAGTAAATTATACGGCTCAAAACTGGCTCTTGATAATGTGAATTTTGAGATTCAAAAAGGCGCGCCAGTTGCATTAGTTGGCCCTAATGGCGCAGGGAAAACCACTTTATTTAGTTTGTTGTGTGGCTATATCGCACCTAGCATGGGTGAGCTTGAAATACTCGGCCATAAACCAGGTAGCGCGGCTTTATTTAATAAAGTGAGTGCGTTACCACAAGATGCACAGCTAGATCCGCGTTTTAATATAGATAAACAACTTAGCTTTTATGCCAAGCTACAAGGTATGGGCACCAAGCAAAGCCAAATAGAGGCACTTCGAGTATTAGATTTAGTGGGTCTTAGCGAGGTTGCAAAAAACCGCGCAGGGGACTTATCTCACGGTATGCGCAAGCGTGTAACCATAGCACAAGCATTAATTGGTTCACCGCAAATTGTAATGTTAGATGAAGCCACCGCAGGGCTTGATCCGATTCATGCCAGAGAGGTCAGAGAGCTGGTGTCTGAGCTGTCGTCTCAAGCGACGTTTATTTTAAGCTCTCATGATTTAACTGAACTAGAACGACTTTGCTCCCAAGTACTACATTTAGATAAAGGCATATTAAGCGAGCATCAAACTAAAGCGGCGAATACTGATAAGCACTTTTATACCTTAATGCTAAGTGAAGCGTATCAAAATGTGGAGCAACAACTGCAAGCAATTGAGGGGGTGAGTCGTGTTTATATGAGCCAACATAAAGAGTATGTGATTGAGTATCAACCAACTAGCGATTCACTTGACATCGCGCTATTGCAATTTTGCCACCAACATAATTGGCAGTATAGGCAGTTAGTAAATGGTCATACTCTAGAAAATCAAATATTTAAACAGGAGAAACTGTAATGGGATTATTTAGTGGTTTAATGGGTAACGCCAGTGAAGTGGATGATGCCGATTTAGAAAAAGTATTGGCTAATACGCTTATTGAAGGTGAGCGAGTTGAAAAGGCGTATAAAGTAGTTCGTGATATGTTTATCTTTACTAATAAGCGACTAATTTTATTAGATAAACAAGGTGTGACTGGTTCTAAAATGGAAATGATCAGTATTGCTTACTCTAAGATAACTAAGTTCAGCAAAGAAAGTGCGGGGCACTTTGATTTAGATGCAGAACTGAAAATTTGGGTTGGATCTGATCCAAACCCTATCAGCAAAGACTTTAAAGCTGGTGATAACATAAATGATGTTTATAGGATAATTAGCCAGTATTCATTATAGAAACAAACAAAAATCGGTGTAAAATTAAAGTAATTGTTTACAGTTTGTTGCGATTACTTTAACATAAATTACTCCAACACTTTCTTACAAATTCCCTAACAAATACAATTGCTTGATTCAGTTTTCGTTCAGTTTCGCGGCGTTAGCATACCCCCACTTTAGCAATGTAGTTAAAGTACAAAAACAATGTACATAGGGATGTTTCATTATGAAAAAGTTAGCAATTATTATTTCAGGTCTTTTATTATCAAGTGCTGCACACGCTGCAGATAGCTATCAATCAATCAGTAACTTAAACTACACAGATACTGATAACAACGATACTATCAGCGTGGACTCTACTTACTACTTCTCTCCAAAGAGCACACTAGGTCCATACGATCAATTCGAATACATCAATAAGCAAAGCAACGTATTTGGTGGCTACGCTGATGACGATTTTGGCGATGTGACTGCTATTGGCGGTGAATACTTCGTTGAAGATTTTGTTGTTGGTGCGTCTTACCAAAATGCTGATTACAACTCTAACAACGAGTCATACACACTTTCTGCTGGTTATTTCTTTAACCCAGATTTACTTGCAAAAGTAAGATTTGTTGATCAAAAAGATGGTGATAACGTTACATTCTTTTCTTTAGCATACAACCACATGCTAAACGATACAGATTATGTAGGTATCACTGTAGAATCAGATGATGATTTTGATTCTCGTTCAGTAGCTGCTAAATACTTTGTTGATTTACAACAAGGTAACTACTTAACAGTAGAAGGTACATTTGTAAGCCTTGACGAAGCAGATGACCAATGGAACGTAGAAACAAACTACTACTTCTCTAAAGCGACTTCTGTATTTGCATCTTACGATAAAGAAGACAACTACAGCTTTGGTGCTCAACACTTCATCAATAAAAACATTGGTTTAAAAGTGGGTTACGGCAACAACGCAGATGACTCAGATAACGATGCTTACTTTGCTAACATGCGTTTTCAGTTTTAATTAAGCGTTTAATCGCATAAATTAAAACCAGTTAAGTAGTAAAAAGCCCACACTTTGTGGGCTTTTTGCTGTGTGTAATAAATGCGTAACTCTACTTTATCGTTATATTTTAATTACAATAGAATCGGCTCATCATTTAGTGGCACTCCTCTGACAGCCCATTGTATTTAAATTAAGATCGGTCATAATTAAATCAATGTTTTTATAACTGTAAAGGAATGTGTTTATGTCAGTATTTATTATATTGCTGGTTGTGGTGATCGTGGTGTTTGCAATTAAAGATATCCGCCTTAATTTAATTACCCGACCCACTTTTAAAATGTTTAAAAAAGTATTACCGCCATTATCGCAAACAGAGCGAGAAGCCATGGAAGCAGGCGATGTTTGGTGGGATGGCGAGCTATTTAGTGGTGATCCTGATTGGCAAAAATTACACAACTATCCGCGTCCACAGTTAAGTGAAAAAGAAACTGTATTTATAGATAATCAAGTTGAAACTTTATTAGCCATGCTTGATGACTATAAAATTGTACAAAAAGACAAAGATTTACCTAAAGAGGTTTGGGACTTTTTAAAAACCGAAGGTTTTTTTGCAATGATCATCCCAGAAAAATTTGGGGGTCTTGAATTCTCTGCTATTGCTAATTCCACCATAGTGTCAAAAATAGCTACTAAAAGCTTAACAGCCGCCGTGACGGTCATGGTACCCAATAGCTTAGGTCCTGGTGAGTTATTACTGCACTACGGAACAACTGAGCAACAAGAGCGCTGGCTACCTAGCCTTGCAAAAGGCGACGATGTGCCTTGTTTTGCATTAACGGGCCCTGAGGCTGGCTCAGATGCTGGCAGTATTCCTGATTCTGGTGTGGTGTGCAAAGGCGAGCATGATGGTAAGGAAGTGTTGGGGCTGCGTTTAAATTGGTCAAAACGCTATATCACACTTGCGCCAGTTGCGACTGTGTTAGGGCTTGCATTTAAAATGTACGACCCAGATGGGTTGTTAGGCGATGAAAAAGAGCTTGGCATTACGTGTGCACTCATTCCAACCGATCATCCAGGTGTTAAAACAGGAGAGCGTCATTACCCCCTAAATATGGCGTTTATGAATGGCACAACGTACGGAAAAGACGTATTTATTCCGCTTGATTGGATTATAGGTGGTCAGCAAGGGGCAGGACGAGGTTGGCGCATGCTAGTTGAATGTTTAAGTGCAGGGCGTGGTATTTCGTTACCGGCATTAAGCACTGCAACAGGGCATTTAGCGGCTAAAATGACTTCGGCTTACTCTGTTGTTCGACAACAGTTTGGTGTGTCAATTGGTCAATTTGAAGGGGTTCAAGAAGGGTTAGCACGTATTGGTGGCCTAACTTATGCGCTGGAGTCGTGCAGATTAATGACAGCTGGTGCTATTGATTTAAAACTAAGTCCATCAGTAGTAACAGCTATTGCAAAATACCATATGACCGAAATGGGTCGAACAGTAATGAATGATGCGATGGACATTCATGCAGGTAAAGGGATTCAGGTTGGGCCTAATAACTATTTAGCACATGGCTATATGGGTATTCCTGTTTCGATTACGGTTGAGGGCGCTAATATTTTAACTCGTAATTTAATGATATTTGGCCAAGGCGCTACTCGTTGTCATCCGTTTGTATTAAAAGAAATGGAAGCGGCTTCAATGGAAGATGATGACGCGGCATTAGAGCAATTTGATGGTCTATTGATGAACCACATAGTGTTTGCTATTGGCAATGCAAGCATGGCTTTAGTGCATGGTTTAACTCGCAGCCACTTTGCCAAAGCACCTGTGTGCGGAGAAACCGCGGCCTACTATAAACAATTAGGGAGAATGAGCCGAGGACTCGCGTTTACAACAGATGTTGCAATGTTGATGTTAGGTGGTGAACTTAAACGCAAAGAAATGATATCGGCACGTTTAGGCGATGTATTAAGTCATTTGTATATTGCTTCTACCGTGTTAAAACGTTTTGAAGATGAAGGGCGCCAACAAGCTGATTTACCTTTTGTTAAGTATGCAATAGAGACGTCATTGTATGAAATAGGTCAAGCATTTGACGGCTTCTTTAAAAATTTCTCTAACCCGGTGGTTAACTTTGCCCTTAAACGCATTGTGTTTCCGTTAGGTAATCATTATCACAAACCAAGTGATGCCACTTCACAAAGTATTTGTGAACACATGACTCAACCAGGCGTGTTTCGAAACAGGCTTACTCATTTGTGTTACGTTGATGAGAATGCAGGCACAGGGGTGATGGAAAATGCTTTTTTAGCGATGCACGATATGCAAAATCAATTTAAACAGTTAAAACAGTGGCAACGAAAAGGTAAGGTACCTGCAACTTTTGATATCGAACAAGCTATTGAGTACGCTCTTGGGCATGAGTTACTTACTAAATTAGATGCTGAAGCTATGCATCATGCTAATAAATTACGAATGCAGGCTATTGCGGTAGATAATTTTAAACCTGAAGATTTCTAACATTGTACTCAAGCACTAAAAAAGCCTTAAACTTATAATTTAAGGCTTTTATATATTTTTAGATTGAACGTTGATCAGCGCCCGTAAGGATCGGCGATGATTTTATCTACGTACCATTTACCTTTTATTTTTAGCATTTCGATACTGCGAAAGTCATCAATTTTTTTTCCATTAAAATAACCAGTAAATACAATATTTATCTTAGCGTGATTACCGTACTGTTCTCGCAGGCTTGAATTTGACATATCAATTTCAATTACCACCTCATCGAATTGTAAATTAATAAGACTACGGGCAAATTGTTTTGCTGTACCGTAAGATTTCATTATGCGAGCTAGCTTAGGCGTTGCGAAATTACTGGCTTTTTGCAAGTTATGCTGATTATAAAGCGCATCAAAATACACTGTGGCGGTATCGCCTGGACGATCATTGTCAATGTACTGTTCTTTAGGTTTAGTATTGTCATTACAGCCAACGATCAGAATACTAAAAATGAGCACAAAAGAAGTTAAAATTGTTTTCATATTTGGTCAGGTTGATTACTCATACACAAAGTGTGTGATGGAATGGAGGAGATGTAAAGAGGATAGGACTAAATAGGTGTTAACTTATTAAAAAAGCAATAAAAAAGGATGTTAAAAAACATCCTTTTTTAATAGTGTTGTTCGATTACTGAACAAGCTCTTGCTCGGAAAACTCTTCATCAAACATGGGGCTTGATAAGTAACGCTCTGTTGCGCTTGGTAAAATAACCACAATGCTTTTATCTGCATTTTCAGGACGCTCAGCAATACGCTTTGCTGCAACCACGGCTGCACCCGATGAAATACCGACTAAGATCCCTTCTTTTTTCATTAGTTCATGACACATTGCGATACATTCATCATTAGACACTTGTTCTACGCCATCAATAATTGATAGGTCTAAATTCCCAGGAATAAAGCCTGCGCCAATGCCTTGTATTTTATGTGGTCCTGGTTTTACCTCTTCACCAGCAAGCGTTTGACTAATAACTGGCGAGTGGCTTGGTTCTACAGCGATTGATTTTACATTTAAGCCTTTTTCTTTTTTAAGATAACGACTAACGCCTGTAATCGTACCGCCAGTACCAACACCTGCAACAAAGAAATCGATTTTGCCATCGAGTGCTTTAAAGATTTCTGGACCCGTTGTTTCAAAGTGAATTTTTGGGTTTGCCGGGTTTTCGAACTGTTGTAGCAAAATAAACTTATCTGGATCTGCTGCTTGAATTTCTTTGGCTTTAGCAATAGCGCCATTCATACCCTTAGCGCCATCTGTGAGCACTAGGTTAGCACCGAGTGCCTTTAATAGTTTACGACGTTCTAAGCTCATGGTGTTTGGCATTGTAAGCGTTAGTTTGTAACCGCGAGAAGCCGCTACAAATGCCAATGCAATACCCGTATTGCCTGATGTTGGCTCTATAAGTTCTTTGTCTTTGGTTAGTTGACCTGATTTTTCAGCTTCCCAAATCATTGATGCACCAATACGGCATTTGATACTAAAGCTAGGATTACGTGATTCAACTTTAGCGTATACATTCCCACCTGTAACACGGTTAAGTTTTACCAACGGTGTGTTACCGATGCTTAGTGAGTTATCTTCAAAAATAGTAGACATAATGTTCCTTTAGGTACAATCTGATCAACACGTTAACAGCTATTCTGTTAACTTTATAAGCCTACTTTACTGTGAGATAAAAAAAGTTAAAGTAAGCTTTGGCTATAACATATATTAATTACGCTTATAACGGATTGAACTAAAAACTCAATCTGTTAATTTTTTAGTTATTAAAAAGGCAAACTTGAAATCATTTGTTCGTTTTTAACTTTGTACTTTATCTTTTCTTTATGTAGTCGTTATTTAAACAAATCAACACAACACACTTATATTTTGTTGTTTAATTGTGCAAATGAACTGCGGTTGAACAGTTTATTGACACAAACTATTCAAAACATGGTAAAAACACATTATCTAAATTCAATAAAGTAATCACCATGAAGTTAATCTTAAAATTAATTGCCGGTATTGTGGCCGGTATCTTAGTCGGGCTCTACATTCCCTTAACTGGCGTTGAGCTTTTATACACAGTAAAAGAGCTTATCGGCCAGCTTATTAGTTTTACAATTCCACTGATTATTTTATTTTTTATTGCCTCTGGGATTGCCGGGCTTCCTAAAGGATCAGGGCATCTACTGGGGAAAACGGTGGGTTTTGCGTATGGCTCAACAATTATAGCCGGTACCTTAGCGTTTTTATTAGTAACAGCGGTTATTCCGTTTTTAAGCGGCGGTATTTCATTTGAAGCTGAAGCAGTGACCGAAGTAGGAAGCTTTATTGACTTAGAAATTCCACCATTAATGGGTGTAATGACTGCTTTAGTTACAGCATTTGTATTTGGTATTGGTATGAGCCAGCTTGGCTTAGACACATTAAAAACTGTGTCGGATCAGGGGCGCGATATTATTGATGGTTTACTTTCAAAAGTAATTATTCCGGCATTACCGTTTTACATTGCGGGTGTATTTGCTGAAATGACCGTAGCAGGCACCGTTGTTGATACATTACAAGCATTTGGTGTAGTACTTATTGCTGCATTAGTGATGCATTGGTTATGGTTGAGTGTTTTATACATTACCTCAGGCCTATTACTTAAGCGTAATCCTATTGAGCTAATTAAAAATATGTTACCTGCGTACTTTACTGCATTAGGAACCATGTCGAGTGCGGCAACCATTCCAGTATCTTTGCAATCAAGTAAAGCAAATAACGTTAAAGAGGATGTAGCTAACTTTACAGTGCCATTATGCGCCACTATTCATTTGTCAGGTTCAACAATTACAATAGTTACCTGTGCTATGGCTGTGATGTTTTTATCGCCTAGCATGGAAGTACCTTCATTAATGGCTATGTTGCCATTCATTATGATGTTAGGTGTTGTGATGATTGCAGCGCCAGGCGCCCCTGGTGGTGCAGTAATGTCGGCGTTAGGTTTATTAACTAGCATGCTTGGTTTCAACGAAGGTGCTGTGGCACTAATGATTGCACTTTACCTAGCGCAAGATAGCTTCGGCACTGCATGTAATGTAACTGGCGATGGTATTATTGCTTTATGGGTAGACCGTTTTAGTGAAAAAGCGTCAGCATAAATCATTGGCGCGTATTTACCTGCTATAGGTAAATGCGCTTTTAATCATATCGGTCATAAAGACCGATTACGAAAGCATAATATTAGTTATGGTTTCGTAGTATCTATGCTAATGTTGAAAATTAATTTTGTTAACTTGCATCTTATTAGGCTAGTGAGGGTGTTCCATTGATTAACGTACTTTTAGTTGATGACCATGAACTTGTGCGCACAGGGATCAGACGTATTCTTGATGATATACGTGGTTTTAAAGTAATAGGTGAAGCTAAAACAGGCGAAGAGGCTGTGCAGTTTTGTCGTCAGCATGCGCCAAATATAGTATTAATGGATATGAACATGCCTGGTATGGGCGGGCTTGAGGCAACTAAAAAGATTTGCCGTTACTGCCCTGATGTAAAAATTATTGTGCTTACTGTTAATTGCGAAGACCCATTTCCAAGTAAGGTCATGCAAATTGGTGCTCATGGCTTTTTAACCAAAGGTGCTGGATCTGATGAAATGGTTCGCGCTATACGCTGTGTGCATGCAGGACAACGCTATATTGCTCCAGAAATAGCGCAACAGATTGCACTTGCGCAGGTAACCGGGCGTACCGATGAAAACCCATTTCAAAGCCTATCCGAGCGTGAACTACAAATTATGCTGATGATCACCAAAGGTGAAAAAGCACAGGATATTGCTGATCGCTTAAATTTAAGTTCTAAAACAGTAAACAGTTATCGCTATCGCATGTTTGAAAAGCTTAACGTAGGAGGCGATGTAGAGCTTACTCATTTAGCCATACGTTACAAAATGATTGATATAGATATCTCTTACTAGTCGGTATATATGTCTGAATTTGATCATGTCCAGTTTTTAAAAACATTATCGAGTGAGCCTGGCGTTTATCGCATGCTCGATAATGACAACCAAGTTATCTATGTCGGTAAAGCTAAAAGTTTAAAAAAGCGGGTAAGTAGTTACTTTCGTAGTAATATAACCGATAGTAAAACCCGTGTTTTAGTAAGTAATATTTGTAATATTGAAGTCACGCTTACTAATACAGAGACAGAAGCTTTACTGCTCGAAAACAACCTCATTAAAAAATATCAGCCACGTTATAATATTCTGTTACGTGATGATAAGTCGTACCCTTATATACTGCTCACAAATCATAAGCATCCTCGCTTAGCCTTTCATCGTGGTAGCAGAAAAGTAAAAGGTGAATATTTTGGTCCGTTTCCAAGCGCGGGGGCGGTTTCTGAAAGCTTACGCTTAATGCAAAAAATATTTCCGGTACGTCAATGCGAAGATGCCTACTACCGTGCGCGTAGTCGCCCTTGCTTACAGTATCAATTAAAACGTTGTTCTGCGCCGTGTGTTAATAAAGTCTCTGAAGATGAATACGCGCAGCAAGTTGATTATGTCCGCAAGTTTTTAACTGGTAAATCTCATGAAGTAATAGCCGATCTCATTGCTAAAATGGAAAAAGCCAGTGAGCAGCTTAATTTTGAACTTGCAGCTAAAGTTCGCGACCAAATTATGTTGCTGCGTAAAATGCAGGAGCAGCAATCTATCTCTGGCAATTTTGCGGAAATGGATGTGGTCGGCTTTGCCCATTTAAACGGTTTAAATGGGATTCATCTATTAATGATTCGCGATCATAAAGTGCTGGGTAGTAAAACTTATTTTCCAAAGGTGCCTAAAGACTCACAAGAGCAAGAAATTTTAACCTCTTTCTTAGGTCAATATTATTTAGCTCCAGGTGCGACAGGGCGCATTGCTAAAGAAATCATTTTACCATTTGAAATAGAAGAAAGTGATGCACTAGGTGAAGCCTTGACCCAAATTAGTGAACGTAAGGTATCGCTTAAAGTGGTAACCCGTGGTGAGCGAGCACAGTACTTACAGTTAGCGAATAAAAATGCATTAAATAGCATTACGGTTAAGCAAAGCACTCAAGACTCGATAAACAAGCGTTATGCGCAATTAAAGGCTACTTTGCGTCTTGATGATATTAATCGCATGGAATGTTTTGATATCAGTCACACCATGGGTGAAAACACAGTGGCCAGTTGTGTTGTATTTGATTCTCAAGGCCCTAACAATAAAGAGTATCGTCGTTACAACGTGACCGGTATTACCGGTGGTGATGATTACGCCGCTATGGAATTTGCACTAAACAAACGTTACAACAAGTTGGTTGATGAGGAGAAAATTCCCGATGTTATTTTTATCGATGGTGGTAAAGGTCAATTAGGTAGAGCAGAGCAATACTTCGAAAACTGGCCGCATACAAAAATGCCGCTATTAGTCGGTGTTGCAAAAGGCACTAGCCGTAAGCCGGGTCTTGAAACCTTGCTTATAGATGGCGGGCGTAAAACAATTCCTATGGATTCTGATGCACCAGCGCTTCATTTGATCCAGCATATACGCGATGAATCCCATCGTTTTGCAATTGCAGGGCACCGTAATAAGCGGCAAAAACAACGCACTCAGTCGTTACTAGAAGAAATAGATGGCGTTGGTTCAAAGCGTCGACAAACATTATTAAAATATTTAGGGGGCATGCAAGGTGTAAAAGCTGCTAATATAGAACAGCTAAAGAAAGTTCCTGGGATCAGTCCTGACATGGCTGAGAAGATATTTAACCATTTGCATGACAAGGGCTAGCCCTATGTGCGAATATAGAAAAAAAGACATATCCAAGTAGTTATGTGGAATATTCCAAACACACTCACAACGTTTAGACTCTTTCTTATCCCCATTTTTTTGGTGATATTTTATATGCCTTATTCATGGGCATTCTTTGTTGCTGCCTTTATTTTTTGGCTGGCTTCGATCACAGATATACTTGATGGCTATTTAGCCCGTAAACTTGAGCAATCAACGCCTTTTGGTGCATTTTTAGACCCGGTTGCTGATAAAGTAATGGTGTGTGCTGCCTTGGTTGCATTATCTGAGCATTACCAATCTTTGTATATGACCATACCCGCGCTTATTATTATTAGCCGTGAAATTGTTATATCGGCGCTACGCGAATGGATGGCTGAACAGGGGAAACGCGGTAACGTAGCTGTATCCGATATGGGTAAGTTAAAAACCGCAGCTCAAATGTTAGCCATTATCGGTTTAATTTGGCAGTACGATAGCTGGATGATGTATTTAAGTTATGGCTTGCTTTATATAGCCACATTTTTAACGCTTAGTTCTATGGTGCAATATTTAGTTGCAGCATGGGGAGAATTGACCAAAAATTGATTGTAAACGTCTAATAACGCACCATTTTAGATAAAAAATAATCAAACAGTTCAAAAGTAGCATTTTTTGTGTTGACGCGTTTAATAATCTCTGTAGAATGCGTCCGTGTTGAGAGGGCATAGCCCCCTAGATAAACATAAAGCGGCACTAGCTCAGTTGGTAGAGCGCGACCTTGCCAAGGTCGAGGTCACGAGTTCGAGCCTCGTGTGCCGCTCCAGTTTATCTTAAAGCTAACCTAGTATTGAGGCGGAATGGCAGAGTGGCCATGCACCGGATTGCAAATCCGTTTACCCCGGTTCGACTCCGGGTTCCGCCTCCAATCAACACTCCACACGCTTTAATTAGCAAACTCGATGCCCGAGTGGTGGAATTGGTAGACACAAGGGATTTAAAATCCCTCGACTAACAAGTCGTGCCGGTTCAAGTCCGGCCTCGGGCACCACTTTGTGGTTTGGTTACATACACCAATATGTAACTTATAAAAATTATTTAGAATTAATATGATGCGGCACTAGCTCAGTTGGTAGAGCGCGACCTTGCCAAGGTCGAGGTCACGAGTTCGAGCCTCGTGTGCCGCTCCATATTAGTTTTATCCACTTGCTTTAAATAGCAAACTCGATGCCCGAGTGGTGGAATTGGTAGACACAAGGGATTTAAAATCCCTCGACTAACAAGTCGTGCCGGTTCAAGTCCGGCCTCGGGCACCACTTTTAATTATTGACCAAGTTAATTAAAAGTTTGATAAATATGTTTTATACGGCACTAACTCAGTTGCCAGAACGTTTTACCGCGACATGGTCGCGCACCAACGTACAAATTACTGATAAAGTTTTATGCGGCACTAGCTCAGTTGGTAGAGCGCGACCTTGCCAAGGTCGAGGTCACGAGTTCGAGCCTCGTGTGCCGCTCCAAATTATTTGATATGTTTAGGCGGAATGGCAGAGTGGCCATGCACCGGATTGCAAATCCGTTTACCCCGGTTCGACTCCGGGTTCCGCCTCCAATCAACACTCCACACGCTTTAATTAGCAAACTCGATGCCCGAGTGGTGGAATTGGTAGACACAAGGGATTTAAAATCCCTCGACTAACAAGTCGTGCCGGTTCAAGTCCGGCCTCGGGCACCACTTTTAATTATTGACCAAGTTAATTAAAAGTTTGATAAATACTTATTTTATGGCACTAACTCAGTTGCCAGAACGTTTTACCGCGACATGGTCGCGCACCAACGTACAAATTACTGATAAAGTTTTATGCGGCACTAGCTCAGTTGGTAGAGCGCGACCTTGCCAAGGTCGAGGTCACGAGTTCGAGCCTCGTGTGCCGCTCCAAATTATTTGATATGTTTAGGCGGAATGGCAGAGTGGCCATGCACCGGATTGCAAATCCGTTTACCCCGGTTCGACTCCGGGTTCCGCCTCCAAATAATTACTCCACACGCTTTAATTAGCAAACTCGATGCCCGAGTGGTGGAATTGGTAGACACAAGGGATTTAAAATCCCTCGACTAACAAGTCGTGCCGGTTCAAGTCCGGCCTCGGGCACCACTTTATACTTTCCTTGTTTATTCTAGTTTAACCATTATTTTATTAAACCATTAATTATAAAATCGCATTATCAAACTAGTATCTTATTCCTTACACTAAATTATTTCGTTTGTTTGAGATCTTTAAGTCTCACATTTTTCAAAAGCTTATCCCATCAATATATTCCCACTGATCATTTTTATAGCTCAAACCTGACTCTAGCCACGAAAAAACCTCTCATTTAGAACAAAACACTAAATTTACGCCTTGCTATCGATGAACTATCCACCCCAAAACAGGCTGGCCAATTTAAGAGGTTTATATAAAAGCAGTAATATAAGGCTTTTAATGGCGTTGATGGGTTTGTTTCGTAATATGCATCAACCAAAGTCGCATACTGTTATTTGTATTAACACCATTACAAAGCCATAACCAGCATTAATAGCGTTAATGTAAATTGCTTCACTAATTATTTATAAAGAGAGGGGACGAGGCGCTTGATAATACTAATGCGTTTGTTAAGAGTCTTACTAGGTAAATACTGTTATTAGGAATATACCGGCGAGACTTACATCAATCCGCAATAATACTTAATTATTTTGAGACGCCAAACCAGACGCTAGTTGAGTTAAAAACTCCTCATATAGAACAACTAAACATCGAAATTTTTGCTTTGCCATTAACAGGTTTATCTAGCTCAATATAGGTTACTTAATTAAGTGAATTGGTACTAGACAATAAAAAACCCGAAATGGCCATGGCCGTTTCGGGTTTTTAACTTAAATCTCTTTAAAGTTATTTGTGCCAAATACCTTTCGGAATAGTTTTATTAAGCTTGTTGTTTTTACTTGGATCAAACGTCGGTAACTTTCCAGCACGTCGTTGAGCGTTGTAATCTTTGGCAAGCCATACCACAACTCCTGAGAGCATAAATAGCGCGATTACGTTTACAATCGCCATTAGGCCCATAGACACATCAGCTAGAGTCCACACTAATGGTAATTCACCAAGGGCACCAAACATCACCATACCTAACACTAATAATCTGAAGATCAGCATGCCAGATGCGTGGTTATGCTCTAAAAACAATAAGTTCGTTTCTGCATAAGAGTAGTTAGCTACAATTGATGTAAAAGCAAAAAACAAAATAGCGACTGCAACAAATATTGCGCCCCAGCTACCAACATGCTCCTCAAGCGCTGCTTGTGTAAGTGCTATACCCGTTACATCAGAGCCTGGTACTAACTGTTCTGATAATAAAATAAGAGCAGCGGTAGCTGTACAAATTATAATGGTATCTACAAAGACACCTAGCATTTGTACATAACCTTGTGATGCAGGGTGAGGTGGGTTAGGAGTTGCAGTTGCTGCAGCGTTAGCTGCGCTACCCATACCCGCTTCGTTTGAGAATAACCCGCGCTTGATCCCTTGGATCATTGCTTGCATTACACCATAACCAATTGCACCAGCGCCAGCTTGTTCAAGACCAAAGGCACTTCTAATTACATGCATAAACACATCAGGCAACTCAGTGTAATTTACAGCACATATATACAGTGCAACAATTAAGTAGGCAGCGGCCATAAATGGCACTGCTAATTCAGCAAATCGTGAAATTGTTTTTAGGCCACCAAATATTATGATGCCTGAACCAATTACAAGTGCAATACCTACTATATAGTTAGGAATACCAAAGGCGACTTCAAAAGCTGCAGCGATAGAGTTTGACTGTACCGCATTAAAAACTAAACCAAAGGCTAAAATTAAACATAGTGAGAACACTATGCCCATCCAGCGCTTGCCAAGTCCGTACTCCATATAATAAGCAGGGCCCCCACGGAAGTTGCCTTCTTCATCACGTATTTTGTAAGCTTGAGCCAATGTGCTTTCTGCAAAACTAGTGGCCATACCGATCAAAGCAATTAACCACATCCAAAAAATAGCACCAGCACCACCTAAATAAAGTGCGACTGCAACACCTGCCATATTACCGGTACCAACACGGGCGGCTAAAGAAGTACAAAATGCTTGGAAAGAGGAAATACCGCCATCTGACCCTTGGCGACTTTGAAACATGACTTTAATCATGTGTGGGAATTGTACAAATTGGATGAAACCAAGACGTATGGTAAAAAATAGCCCAGCGGCTATTAATAAGTACACTAAAATATGACCCCATAAGAGACCACTTATACTATTTATTATATCTGTCATGTGTGTTGCCTAGTGAACGAGTTGTAAATATGCGCCGCAACTTACCACAAGCAAGGTAAATAGTTTAGTAAACAGCGCAAAAAAATGAGTTGTCCACAAGGTTTTGTGGGTATCTTGTGTGTCTGGGTGGGGTATCTTTGGGGTAAAAATTAAATGCAAAAAAGCGTTTAAAAACGCTTGCGTTAAAATTGATTCGCCCTATAATGCGACCCCACTGAGACGGCAGAGCAGGCAACGCTTAGCGAGGCAAGCAAGTCACTTAGTAAGTCGAGTAAAACTTGAGTTTAGATTTTTTAAAAATTTTAAAATTAAGTGTTGACAAAAAAATAGGAAAGCGTAATATGCGCAGCCCTAGCGAGATAAAGTTTAACGCTTTAATCGCAACGTTCTTTAACAATATAAAGCAATCATCTGTGTGGGCACTCGTACAGATTGAGTTCTAACAGCCAAGCTTAGTTTACTAAGTGAGGCAAACAAATTTAGAGTCTCAATTGAAACTGAGTGACCAACAGCAATAACTACTTAGGTAGGAATTGCAGCACAGTCAATTCAATATCGAAAGATATTAAATAAATTCAGAATTCATTGAGCTGTCGAAAGACATAAAACTTTTTAATTGAAGAGTTTGATCATGGCTCAGATTGAACGCTGGCGGCAGGCCTAACACATGCAAGTCGAGCGGTAACAGAGAGTAGCTTGCTACTTTGCTGACGAGCGGCGGACGGGTGAGTAATGCTTGGGAACATGCCTTGAGGTGGGGGACAACAGTTGGAAACGACTGCTAATACCGCATAATGTCTACGGACCAAAGGGGGCTTCGGCTCTCGCCTTTAGATTGGCCCAAGTGGGATTAGCTAGTTGGTGAGGTAATGGCTCACCAAGGCGACGATCCCTAGCTGGTTTGAGAGGATGATCAGCCACACTGGGACTGAGACACGGCCCAGACTCCTACGGGAGGCAGCAGTGGGGAATATTGCACAATGGGCGCAAGCCTGATGCAGCCATGCCGCGTGTGTGAAGAAGGCCTTCGGGTTGTAAAGCACTTTCAGTCAGGAGGAAAGGTTAGTAGTTAATACCTGCTAGCTGTGACGTTACTGACAGAAGAAGCACCGGCTAACTCCGTGCCAGCAGCCGCGGTAATACGGAGGGTGCGAGCGTTAATCGGAATTACTGGGCGTAAAGCGTACGCAGGCGGTTTGTTAAGCGAGATGTGAAAGCCCCGGGCTCAACCTGGGAACTGCATTTCGAACTGGCAAACTAGAGTGTGATAGAGGGTGGTAGAATTTCAGGTGTAGCGGTGAAATGCGTAGAGATCTGAAGGAATACCGATGGCGAAGGCAGCCACCTGGGTCAACACTGACGCTCATGTACGAAAGCGTGGGGAGCAAACAGGATTAGATACCCTGGTAGTCCACGCCGTAAACGATGTCTACTAGAAGCTCGGAACCTCGGTTCTGTTTTTCAAAGCTAACGCATTAAGTAGACCGCCTGGGGAGTACGGCCGCAAGGTTAAAACTCAAATGAATTGACGGGGGCCCGCACAAGCGGTGGAGCATGTGGTTTAATTCGATGCAACGCGAAGAACCTTACCTACACTTGACATACAGAGAACTTACCAGAGATGGTTTGGTGCCTTCGGGAACTCTGATACAGGTGCTGCATGGCTGTCGTCAGCTCGTGTTGTGAGATGTTGGGTTAAGTCCCGCAACGAGCGCAACCCCTATCCTTAGTTGCTAGCAGGTAATGCTGAGAACTCTAAGGAGACTGCCGGTGATAAACCGGAGGAAGGTGGGGACGACGTCAAGTCATCATGGCCCTTACGTGTAGGGCTACACACGTGCTACAATGGCGCATACAGAGTGCTGCGAACCTGCGAAGGTAAGCGAATCACTTAAAGTGCGTCGTAGTCCGGATTGGAGTCTGCAACTCGACTCCATGAAGTCGGAATCGCTAGTAATCGCGTATCAGAATGACGCGGTGAATACGTTCCCGGGCCTTGTACACACCGCCCGTCACACCATGGGAGTGGGTTGCTCCAGAAGTAGATAGTCTAACCCTCGGGAGGACGTTTACCACGGAGTGATTCATGACTGGGGTGAAGTCGTAACAAGGTAGCCCTAGGGGAACCTGGGGCTGGATCACCTCCTTATACGATTTAGAACTTATTTGTTCGTAGTGTCCACACAGATGATTGTTAGTTAGTTTTACCCTCTGGGTTAACTAATTAATATGCTCTTTAAAAATTTGGAAAAGCTGATAATAAAATTCGTATGAATACATTGTATTTGTACAGAGTTTTCAAAAGTAAAAAAGAATGATAGCAGTATCATTCAGTGCCAATTTAATCTTCGGATTAATTGGTATCTACTTTAGTATTCAATATTAACTTCTGGCGAAGTTAAACTGTCACGAAACAAAGACCCGTTTGGGTTGTATGGTTAAGTGACTAAGCGTACACGGTGGATGCCTTGGCAGTTGGAGGCGATGAAGGACGTATTAACTTGCGATAAGCCTAGTCAAGCTAGTAAAAAGCACTTGAGACTAGGATTTCCGAATGGGGAAACCCACCTGCTTGCAGGTATCGTTAACTGAATACATAGGTTAACGAGGCGAACGCGGAGAACTGAAACATCTAAGTACCCGTAGGAAAAGAAATCAACCGAGATTCCGATAGTAGCGGCGAGCGAAATCGGAACAGCCCTTAAGCTTATTATGTGTTAATGGAAGGCTCTGGAAAGTGCCACGATACAGGGTGATAGTCCCGTACATGAAAACGCATTTTAAGTGAAATCGAGTAGGTCGGAGCACGTGAAACTTTGACTGAATATAGGTGGACCATCATCTAAGGCTAAATACTCCCAACTGACCGATAGTGAACCAGTACCGTGAGGGAAAGGCGAAAAGAACCCCTGTGAGGGGAGTGAAATAGAACCTGAAACCGTGTACGTACAAGCAGTAGGAGCCCCTCGAGGGTGACTGCGTACCTTTTGTATAATGGGTCAGCGACTTATATTTTGTAGCGAGGTTAACCGATTAGGGTAGCCGTAGGGAAACCGAGTCTTAACTGGGCGAATAGTTGCAAGGTATAGACCCGAAACCCGGTGATCTAGCCATGGGCAGGTTGAAGGTTGAGTAACATCAACTGGAGGACCGAACCCACTAACGTTGAAAAGTTAGGGGATGACCTGTGGTTAGGAGTGAAAGGCTAATCAAACCGGGAGATAGCTGGTTCTCCCCGAAATCTATTTAGGTAGAGCCTCGGACGAATACTTACGGGGGTAGAGCACTGTTAAGGCTAGGGGGTCATCCCGACTTACCAACCCTTTGCAAACTCCGAATACCGTAAAGTAATATCCGGGAGACACACGGCGGGTGCTAACGTCCGTCGTGAAGAGGGAAACAACCCAGACCGCCAGCTAAGGTCCCAAAGTCATAGTTAAGTGGGAAACGATGTGGAAAGGCCCAGACAGCCAGGAGGTTGGCTTAGAAGCAGCCATCCTTTAAAGAAAGCGTAATAGCTCACTGGTCGAGTCGGTCTGCGCGGAAGATGTAACGGGGCTAAACTATGCACCGAAGCTGCGGATTCAGAATTTATTCTGAGTGGTAGGGGAGCGTTCTGTAAGCGGTTGAAGGTGTACCGGGAGGTATGCTGGACGTATCAGAAGTGCGAATGCTGACATGAGTAACGATAATGCGGGTGAAAAACCCGCACGCCGGAAGACCAAGGGTTCCTATCCCATGTTAATCAGGGTAGGGTAAGTCGACCCCTAAGGCGAGGCCGAAAGGCGTAGTCGATGGGAAACGGATTAATATTTCCGTACTTGGTATAATTGCGATGGGGGGACGGAGCAGGCTAAGCAAGCATGGCGATGGTAGTCCATGTGAAAGTGTGTAGGCTAGCGACTTAGGTAAATCCGGGTTGCTGTTAGGCTGAGACACGAGACGAGTCACTACGGTGATGAAGTTGCTGATGCCATACTTCCAGGAAAAGCCTCTAAGCTTCAGATTATACCGAATCGTACCCCAAACCGACACAGGTGGTCAGGTAGAGAATACTAAGGCGCTTGAGAGAACTCGGGTGAAGGAACTAGGCAAAATCGTACCGTAACTTCGGGAGAAGGTACGCTCCGATTGGTGATGAGACTTGCTCTCTAAGCTGATTGGAGCCGCAGTGACCAGGTGGCTGGGACTGTTTATTAAAAACACAGCACTGTGCAAAATCGCAAGATGACGTATACGGTGTGACACCTGCCCGGTGCCGGAAGGTTAATTGATGGGGTTATCTTCGGAGAAGCTCTTGATCGAAGCCCCGGTAAACGGCGGCCGTAACTATAACGGTCCTAAGGTAGCGAAATTCCTTGTCGGGTAAGTTCCGACCTGCACGAATGGTGTAACCATGGCCACGCTGTCTCCACCCGAGACTCAGTGAAATTGAAATCGCAGTGAAGATGCTGTGTACCCGCGGCTAGACGGAAAGACCCCGTGAACCTTTACTACAGCTTGGCACTGAACATTGAACCTACATGTGTAGGATAGGTGGGAGACTTTGAAGATGAGACGCTAGTTTTGTTGGAGTCGTCCTTGAAATACCACCCTTGTAGTTTTGATGTTCTAACGTTGGCCCCTGAATCGGGGTTACGGACAGTGCCTGGTGGGTAGTTTGACTGGGGCGGTCTCCTCCCAAAGAGTAACGGAGGAGCACGAAGGTTGGCTAAGTACGGTCGGACATCGTACGGTTAGTGTAATGGTAGAAGCCAGCTTAACTGCGAGACAGACACGTCGAGCAGGTACGAAAGTAGGTCATAGTGATCCGGTGGTTCTGAATGGAAGGGCCATCGCTCAACGGATAAAAGGTACTCCGGGGATAACAGGCTGATACCGCCCAAGAGTTCATATCGACGGCGGTGTTTGGCACCTCGATGTCGGCTCATCACATCCTGGGGCTGAAGTCGGTCCCAAGGGTATGGCTGTTCGCCATTTAAAGTGGTACGCGAGCTGGGTTTAGAACGTCGTGAGACAGTTCGGTCCCTATCTGCCGTGGGCGTTTGAGAATTGAGAGGGGTTGCTCCTAGTACGAGAGGACCGGAGTGAACGAACCGCTGGTGTTCGGGTTGTCATGCCAATGGCATTGCCCGGTAGCTACGTTCGGAACTGATAAGCGCTGAAAGCATCTAAGCGCGAAGCAGGCCTCGAGATGAGTTCTCACTAGACTTTTAAAGTCTCTGAAGGGCCGTTGAAGACTACAACGTTGATAGGCAAGATGTGGAAGTGGTGTGAGCCATTAAGCTAACTTGTACTAATTACCCGTGAGGCTTAACCATACAACGCCAAACGCGTTTTATGTGATAGTGAAACAAGCGAAGAAGTTAATATAACTAAAGTAGATACTAGAAGACTTTATTATCAGAATTCCAAATTTTAGTTAGTGCGTAGCGATACGGACTGACAACCAAATTTGCTTGGTGACAATAGCGTTTTGGACCCACCTGACCCCATGCCGAACTCAGTAGTGAAACGAAACAGCGCCGATGATAGTGTAGCATTTGTTATGTGAAAGTAGGACATTACCAGGCTCCAAATAAGAGAAAGCCCGATTCGAAAGAGTCGGGCTTTTTTACGTCTGCAGGAAAGTGAAAATATTAGCCGTCAGCCGTCAGCTATCAGCTGCACTGCGTTAACCTGACCATCGTAGCGTGGGTTGAGTATCTCGACAATATTCTAGGTGATTGCCGTAATTAAGTAGAGAACCGACTTCAATTAGTCGGTATTTACTTTGAGGTTTTTTATGATCATTAAAGCGAGCTTAATGGCGTTAGTGACTGAGAAAAATATAATTTTGCTTTGTTAGTGGCTTTGATTTAGGATCAAAACAGTTTAAAACCATGAATGATTTGCCTGTGTATAGATTATTAATTAGCGCCTTATCCATTTTCTTTTGTGTTTCTGTATCAGCAGTTGAAGTAACTGATCTATATCAAGATATTTTGGTCGTAGAAGATAAATCTCGTGATACTCGTTTAGACGCTAGCCGCAAAGCGTTACTTAACGTATTAGTAAAAGTGAGTGGTAACAAAAGCGCAGATGAAAATCGAGTCGCTAAGCAACGCACTAAAGATATATCCGATTATATGCTGAAATTTGAATATGATGAGCGTATCCCCGGAGAGCTTAAATTATTAGTTAAGTTTGAAGCACGAAAAATCGATGCACTAATCAAAGAGCTTAATTTGCCATTATGGGGAATGCAACGACCACTGGTTGCAATCTGGTTAGGGATTGAAGATAACAGGCAACGAGAGCTAGTAACTCAAGAAAGTTACCCACAGTTAGAGCAGCTCATTTATGATAAGGCAAGCCGTCGTGGATTACCTGTCGTTGTACCTTTGCTTGATTTACAAGATAGACGCCTTGTTGGTGTCCCTGAGGTTTGGGGGAACTTTTCTGAACCAGTAGAAGAGGCATCTAAACGTTACAGTGCTGAGCGAAGTATTACTGCTAGAATGTATCAAGAGTTTAACTCCGATAATTGGGTATTAGATTGGCGTTTTACTAATGACGAAATGTTTGAATCTAACCGAATTATTGGCTATAGACAGCAAATCGTTGCGCAAATGATTGATGATTTAGCACAAGGTTTAGCTGGCGAATATGCGATCGATCCGAATGCGTATTATGAGCAACGTACTGCCAATTTGACCTTAAAAGGGACAGATAATTTTGTGGATATAGAGTTGGCAAAGCGCCGTCTACTCAACCTAAGTGTTGTCACCCAAGCGGTTATTATACGTAAAACTCCCGATTCTGTTGAATTTAAGCTAGATCATACCGGCACTGTTAACGACCTTAAAAAAGCTCTTGGTCTTGATAATGCCTTTAAAGATTACGTCGACCCCCGTGCTTTTTATCACATAGTTGATAAGCAAAGCCTAGAGTATCAATGGGTTGAAAACTAATGCTAACTCAAGAGCCAATGCAAATGGCACTACCGGTTACTTTACCGGATGATGAAACATTTGCCTCTTATTTTGGGGGAGAAGACTCATTAGAGGTTAACCACCTTAAAGATAGCTTTTCTAAGCTATCTCAAGCTTTTCAGTATACTTATTTGTGTGGCTTAGGAGACTCAGGTAAATCCCATTTGTTATACGCCACCTGTATTCAAGCCCAGGAGCGCGGCTTATCGAATATGCTGCTATCAATGCGAGAGGTTCTTCATTTTGGGCCGATGGTTTTAGATGGCCTTGAGGCGCTAGACGTATTATGTATTGATGATGTTCACCTAGTGGCAGGTAATGATGCATGGGAAAAAGCGTTATTTAACTTTTTTAACCGCTTTAATGAGCCTAATAAAATGCTGGTAGTAACCGCTGATTTACTGCCAAATATGCTTAATATTAGCTTGCCCGATTTAGAATCACGTTTGAAGTGGGGTACCACTTTTCAAATTCGTTCTATGAGTGATGATGATAAAGCACAAGCGCTGGTTAAACGTGCGAATATGCGTGGACTTGAACTTAGCGACGAATGTGCGCGGTTTTTATTAACCCGTTTAAGTCGTGATATGCGCGCTTTATTGGATGTATTAGACAAATTAGATCACGCATCCATGGCTGCACAGCGAAAATTAACTATTCCTTTCATAAAATCAACGCTAAAGCTGTAGTAGGTCTAGAATCTAGACCCCGCTTTCAGTTATCATTAGCTAACTAAATTGTAATCACCTTCTTTGAAAGATCAGGTATCGAATGAACTTAGAAAATATATTAGCGCAAGCACTTGAGGCAGTTGCCAGTGCCAGTGAAATCGCGCAACTAGAAGAGATCAGGGTTAACTACCTTGGTAAAAAAGGCGAGATCACCAGCTTACTTAAAACACTGGGTAAAATTGCTCCTGAAGAACGCAAAGAAGCAGGCCAGGTAATCAATCAAGCTAAGCAAGATGTGCAAAGCGCAATTAATGACAAGCGTGAGCTTTTAGCGAGTAAAGCACTTGAAGAAAAACTAGCTGCTGAAACTATCGATGTAACTTTACCAGGGCGCGTTATGCCTTCTGGTGGCCTTCACCCAGTAACACGAACAATTGAGCGTATTGAAAGCTTTTTTGGTGAACTAGGCTTTGAAGTTAAATCAGGCCCTGAAGTTGAAGATGATTTTCATAACTTTGATGCGCTAAATATTCCTGAGCACCATCCTGCTCGCGCCGACCACGATACCTTTTACTTTAATCCTAAGTTGGTGTTGCGTACTCAAACTAGTGGTGTGCAAATTCGTACCATGGAAACAGAGCAGCCGCCGCTTCGTATAATTTCACCAGGGCGTGTATATCGTAATGACTACGACCAAACACATACACCTATGTTCCATCAGGTGGAAGGTTTAATGGTCGATACGGACGTTAGCTTTACTGAGCTCAAAGGTATTTTACATGACTTCTTACGTAACTTTTTTGAAGAAGATATGGAAATTCGTTTCCGTCCTTCATTCTTCCCATTTACAGAGCCCTCAGCCGAAGTTGATGTAATGGGTAAAGATGGTAAATGGTTAGAGGTATTAGGCTGTGGCATGGTTCACCCTAACGTACTTAAGTCTGTTGGTATCGATCCTGAAAAATACACCGGTTTTGCCTTTGGTATGGGTGTAGAGCGCTTAACTATGTTGCGTTACGGCGTAAACGATTTACGTGCGTTTTTCGAAAACGACTTAAAATTCCTAAACCAGTTCCGTTAAGAGTGAAGAAATAAAATGAAATTTAGTGAAAAGTGGTTAAGAGAGTGGGTAAATCCTGCAATTGATACGCAAGCTCTTTCGGAACAGCTTTCAATGGCTGGTTTAGAAGTAGATGGCGTAGAGCCGGCAGCAGCCAAATTTAATGGTGTTGTTGTAGGTGAGGTGGTTGAATGTGGCCAGCACCCTGATGCAGATAAACTACGTGTAACAAAAATTAATGTTGGTGGTGATGAACTGCTTGATATTGTTTGTGGTGCACCAAATTGCCGCCAAGGTATTAAAGTTGCTGTTGCCACTGTTGGTGCAGTATTACCAGGCGATTTTAAAATTAAAAAGGCCAAACTTCGTGGTCAACCATCACACGGCATGTTGTGTGCGTTTGATGAGCTAGGCATTAGCGAAGAAGGCGATGGCATTATGGAATTGCCGCTTGACGCGCCGATTGGCACAGATTTACGCGAATACTTAGGGTTAGATGACAATATCATAGATGTAGATTTAACCCCTAACCGTGGTGACTGTTTAGGTATTAAAGGCCTAGCTCGTGAAGTTGGCGTACTGAACAGCATTGATGTTAATACATTAAGTATTCCAGCGGTAGCACCGACAATTGAAGATAAAGTATCAATAGAGTTGGTTAACGATGAAGCTTGTCCTCGTTATTTAGGGCGTGTTATCAAAGGCATTAACCTTAATGCTGAAACACCTCTATGGATGGTTGAAAAGCTACGCCGTAGTGGTGTGCGTTCAATCGACCCGGTAGTTGATGTGACTAACTTTGTGTTATTAGAGCTTGGTCACCCAATGCATGCATTTGATTTAAATGCGATTGAGGGTGGAATTAAAGTACGTAGTGCAAACGCAGGTGAAGAATTAGTTTTACTTGATGGTAACACTGCAAAGTTAAATGAATCGACATTAGTGATTGCCGATCATCATAAAGCGCTAGCCATTGCTGGTATTTTTGGTGGTGAGCAATCTGGCGTTACTGACAAAACAGCTGATATCCTGTTAGAAAGCGCATTCTTTAACCCTGTGGCTATTGCTGGTCAAGCACGCAGCTACGGCTTACATACCGATGCATCTCATCGCTATGAGCGTGGCGTAGACTTTGCGCTACAACATGACGCAATGGAGCGCGCTACAGCGTTACTGCTTGAAATTGTTGGTGGTGAAGCGGGCCCTGTTGTTGAAGCTGTTGCTGCTGATAAGTTACCAAAAGTAACTGAAGTACGTTTACGTCGTTCACGTTTAGACCGCGTTATTGGTCATCATATTGAAGATACGAAAGTAACCGATATTCTGACGCGTTTAGGACTTGATGTTAAATTTGACAATGATAGCTGGAGTGCTGATGTACCAAGCTACCGTTTTGATATTCGTATCGAAGAAGATTTAATTGAAGAAGTTGCACGTGTATACGGTTATAACAGCATTCCTAATGTTGCACCAACTGCAAAACTGAAAATGACCACGCATGATGAGTCAACTGTTGCCCTGAGCCGTTTTCGTAATGCCTTAGTAACACGTGGCTATCAAGAAGCCATTACTTACAGTTTTGTTGACCCTAAAGCGCAAGCTATTTTACACCCTGAGTGTAATGCATTGGTATTGCCGCACCCAATTTCAATTGAAATGTCAGCGATGCGTGTAAGTTTAATGCCAGGGTTGCTTTCATCTGTTGCGTATAACCAAAACCGCCAACAACCTCGTATTCGCTTATTTGAACACGGCCTTAAGTTTATCAGTGATGAAAATGCTGAAAATGGTGTATACCAAGTGCCTGTTATTGGTGGCGTTATTACTGGTTTGGTTCATGGTGAGCATTGGGTTGAAGAAAAACGTAACGTTGATTTTTATGACCTAAAAGGGGATGTTGAAGCATTGCTTGCAATTACCAACGATGTTAGCCGCTTTGAAATTAAAGCTGAGCAATCGGATGGTCTTCATCCGGGTCAGTCTGCCGTTATTTATGTTGATGGTAAAAAAGTAGGTTTCTTTGGTGCATTACATCCTCAAGCGCAAAAATCGTTAGATATCAACAATGCTACTTTTGTGTTTGAAATTGAAATGTCGGCATTAGAAAAAAGAAATTTACCTCAAGCTGTAGGGGTGTCTAAATTCCCATCAAATCGCCGCGACATCGCGATTTTAGTACAAGACAGCGTTAAAATTGGTGATATTTTAAACGTCATCGGAAAAGTTGGCGGAAATCAATTGGTTGACCTAAACTTATTCGATGTGTATAAGGGCAAAGGTATTGAGCCAAATTATAAGAGTTTGGCGATTGCTCTAACACTGCAGGCGGTTGATAGAACACTCGAAGAGAAAGATATCAATCAGGTAGTTGATAACGTGGTGGCCGCACTGGCCGAACAGTTTAATGCATCGTTGAGGGACTAGATATGGCGCTTACTAAAGCCGACATAGCTGAACACCTATTTGAAAAGCTCGGGATCAATAAAAAAGATGCCAAAGATTTAGTTGAAGCGTTTTTTGAAGAAATCCGCTCAGCGCTTGAAAAAGGCGAGCAGATTAAGCTCTCTGGATTTGGTAACTTTGATCTTCGAGATAAGAAAGAAAGACCGGGACGTAATCCGAAAACGGGAGAAGATATTCCAATTTCAGCGCGTCGCGTAGTTACTTTTAGGCCGGGGCAAAAGTTAAAGACCCGTGTCGAAGTAGGCACAAGCAAAAAATAAACAAAAAGGCAGCGCAAGCTGCCTTTTTTGTATCTGTTGTATTATTTCCGGGGAGAAATAAATTTTCCTTGGTTTATTTGGTGTAATGTTTGCTCGGCGAGGGCATCTAAACTGTCTAAATTCTTTTCTTGTGCTATTAATTGCTGCTCAATTAATAATATATCGATATTTTTTATCCCAGAAAGCTCTGCTATTTTGGCAAAAATGTACGCGTGCTTATATTGATGGTGCTTATAGAAAAGGCTAATTAAAGAGGTGTATATTTCCGGATCAGGTATTTGCTTAGCTTGATTTAATGCCAATGTGTTGTATAAAAAATCAATTGCTTTTTGCTCATCAACTTTAATGTAATAAGACGCTAAATAAAATTGCATTTCAGCACTCGTTTCCACCTCGGGGGTATTTTCTAGAGCAAGTAGCCGGGTGAGTGCCGTTTCATCATTGTTTCTTGACCAATGGTAATAGAGTAGGCCAGGGTGAGTGGTTGCTTGTGTTTGCTGATAAATACGTGCCATTTCTCTATTACTGGTGAGGTAGGCTCGTCGACGGGCGGTAGTTTTACCTTTTAGTTTTATATGCTGAATATTAGCGGCTAAGCCAATACATTGGTTGTAATGCTCAAACGCTTTGAGTAGTTGATATTTGTTCTCATCGGTTGGTTGTAAGGATTCGAGGTAGCGATAAAAGATTGTATGTTCTCGTTGTGCTTTACAGTGGCCATCTTGGTTAAGATCATTGCACATGGCGGGTGATTGCACACAAATATCTTCAACGGTAAAAGATTCTTCACATCCTGCAAGCAACAATGCAAAAGTGAGGGTTATGTGCTTAAAAGCCATCCGAATCTCTCAATTATCAATGAAAGTATTATTCTAGCCTAAACTTTAGTCTCTAACAGTAGAGAATAAAATGAGATTAAATTAGAATAGGCCTGCCCGAATGAATGTGTTGCTCTCAAAATTCGATACATTCTTAGGCTATCCGTTCAAAATTGTTTAATTAGGTAAAAAAAATGACCTCATCTCACGAGTTAGAATACACAAGTAGCTGGCAAGAACGTCAAGATTACGCTGAAAGCATGCAACCAATTATTGGTAAATTGTACCGTAATCGTGGTATTGAAATCGCTGTTTACGGCCGTCCATTAGTAAACTCAAGCACTATTGATATTATTAAGTCTCATAAATCAGTAGCCCAGTTTGAAGGAACTAAACTTCGCCTACGTGAAAGCTTCCCATTCTTAGAAGCTATCAGCAAAATGGAATTAAATTCTGCCCGTATCGATATTGGTAAATTAGCATACAGCTATTTATACACAGATGCTGCGAATGGCCGTTCAGTAGAAGAGTTCGTTAAAGACGAGCTAGCTGAAATTGTTAATTCTGAGCCTAAAGCGCCACGTGACGTAGTACTTTACGGCTTTGGTCGTATCGGCCGCTTATTAGCACGTTTGTTAATTGAAAAATCAGGCCCATACGCCGACTTAAACCTACGCGCTATTGTTGTGCGTGGTGGTAAAGACGGCGATTTAGAAAAACGTGCAAGCTTATTGCGTCGTGATTCTATCCACGGTCCGTTCAATGGTTCAATTACTATTGATAAAGAACGTAATGCTATTAAAGCTAACGGTAGCTACATTCAAGTTATCTACGCTAATTCGCCAAGCGAAGTTGATTACAGTGCCTACGGTATCGAAAATGCACTTGTTGTTGATAACACAGGTATTTGGAAAGATGAAGCTGGCCTTGGTCAACACTTAGAATCTAAAGGTGCTGCAAAAGTATTATTAACAGCGCCAGCTAAGGGCAACATTAAAAATATCGTTTACGGTGTAAATAACCAAGATATTTTACCTGAAGATAAAATTGTATGTGCTGCAAGCTGTACAACTAATGCAATAACGCCAACATTGAAAGCATTAAACGATCAGTTTGGTATTAAGAATGGTCACGTTGAAACAGTTCACTCATACACTAATGACCAAAACTTAATTGATAACTACCACAAAGCAGAACGTCGTGGTCGTGCTGCGGCACTTAACATGGTTATCACTGAAACAGGTGCAGCTAAAGCGGTATCTAAAGCATTACCAGAGCTTGAAGGTAAACTAACAGGTAACGCAATTCGTGTACCTACACCAAACGTATCGTTAGCTATCTTAAACTTGAATCTTGAAAAGAGCACGACGGTTGAAGAACTTAATGCGTTTTTACGTGAAACAGCACTTCACTCAGACCTACGTGATCAAATCGATTACACAGCATCAACTGAAATCGTGTCTACCGATTTAGTGGGTAGTCGTTACGCAGGTGTTGTTGATTCTCAAGCAACGATTGTTGATGAAAACCGTGTTGTACTTTACGTATGGTACGACAATGAGTTTGGTTATAGCTGTCAGGTAGTTCGCTGTATGCGCGATATGGCAGAAGTCTCATTCCCAAGCTTACCTCGATAAACACTTGAGCAATTAAAAAAAGCCAGCACTTGCTGGCTTTTTTAGGTCTGAAGATTTTTAAAGTGTAGTGGTTATGGTACGCTTTATTAAATTGAGTACGTAGTAATAACCGTTTAAAGTGCATTAATACGTACTTACCTCTTGGCTAAATCCTTTGGTCAAGACACACAGTTAACTAATAGGTTTGTTGTAATGAAAATCAGTAGCAATTTTGACAGTGGTAATATTAAAGTTATTGAAGCCACCGATCCGTTAAATATTCAGTTAGAAATTAATAAAGATCATCAGTCTGAGTTTTATCAGTGGTTTCACTTTCGTCTTGAAACAACGCCTTATCAATTACATCAGTTAAATATTAATAATCTTGATAAGTCTGCATACCCAGATGGTTGGGTAGACTACCAAGCTGTTGCCTCATACGACCGTCAAACATGGTTTCGTGTACCGTCTTCGTATGAAAATGGCACACTAACATTTGAGCTTGAGCCTGAGTGTAGCAGCGTTTACTTTGCCTATTTTGCTCCTTACAGCTACGACCGCCATTTAGACTTATTATCATGGGCACAAAGCCAAGAGCTTTGTCAGTTAGAGACGCTAGGTCAAACCCTTGATGGCCGTGATATGAGCGTGCTTAAAATTGGTCAGCCAAGTGCAGATAAAAAAATCATCTGGGTCACGGCTCGCCAACACCCGGGTGAAACTATGGCAGAGTGGTTTGTAGAAGGCTTATTACACAAGCTGCTTGATGATGAAGACCCACATGCAGCAGCCTTACTATCAAAAGCGGTATTCTATGTAGTGCCAAATATGAATCCAGATGGCAGTGCACGTGGTCACTTACGTACTAATGCTAAAGGGGTTAACTTAAACCGTGAATGGCAAACACCAAGCATGGAAAATAGTCCTGAAGTTTACTTAGTGCTTAATAAAATGCGAGGAGCAGGTTTAGATATGCACCTTGACATTCACGGGGATGAAGCCATTCCATATAACTTTGTTGCCGGTAGTGAAGGCATACCAAGCTATGATGCACGCCTAAAAGGCCTTGAAGACAGCTTTAAAGCCGCGCTTTTAACTATTACTCCAGAGTTTCAAGATACGCATGGCTACGATAAAGACGAACCAGGTCAAGCTAATTTAACAGTAGGCTCATCAGCGACCGCTGAAGAATTTAAAGCACTAACTTACACCGTTGAAATGCCATTTAAAGATAATAATGACTTACCTGATCCAGATTACGGCTGGTCAGATCGTCGTTCATATCAATTTGGTCAAGATACCTTAGCAGCCATTGTTAATGTTGTAGACAACTTAAGATAAAACGCTTGTTTTAAAGGGTATCAATAATTTTGATGCCCTTTTTATTTTAGGCTAAACCGGCCGTATCAAAAAATAAAAATCATTTCCCACCATAACACTAAAACGTTTCAATACACCTTCTCGACAGATTTAATGACCTATAATTTTAATCAATTCCCACTCAGTTAAACGTTGTCTTAGCAGGCTCAATATAAATAAACAATAAGTTGTTTGAAAATTAACTGTTAACAAGGTTGGGTACTTAAGTTAATATCGATTGAGCAATAAGAAAGACGAAAAAGATTAACCCCTTATTTCGTAAAGCTTATGACAGGTATTCTGAGTAGCAGAGTATGGTAATTAATAATAATAAATATAACTGTGAGGATGTTCATGGAAGCTTTTGTAAGCGCCGTTAATGATGTTGTTTGGAGTAATGCACTCATCTATTTATGCCTAGGCGCAGGCTTATTTTACTCCGTACTAACTCGATTTGCTCAAGTTAGACATTTTAAAGAAATGTGTAAGCTACTATTTAGCCCTAATACCTCAGAAAAAGGGATCTCATCTTTTCAAGCTCTTGCTGTTTCATTGTCTGGCCGAGTAGGGGTTGGTAATATTGCCGGTGTTGCAGCCGCAATCGGTTTTGGTGGCCCTGGCGCTATTTTTTGGATGTGGGTTGTTGCTTTTTTAGGTGCAAGCACTGCATACGCTGAGTCAACATTAGGTCAAATTTATAAACTAGAAGAAGACGGGCAATACCGCGGTGGTCCAGCCTATTATTTTGACCGTTGTTTAGGGCAAAAGTGGCTGGCTGTTTTATTTGCTGTGTCGGCAATTATAGCCTGTGGAGTTTTTCTGCCGGGCGTGCAAGCAAATGCTGTGGGCAACGCATTCACTCAAGTATTTGGTGATGGCACTATGGTCTCTACAACTTTTGGTGACGTAGGCAGTTTTAAACTCGTTGCATTGGCCATTATTCTAATCGTTTTAGCGTTTATTATCTTTGGTGGTATAAAGCGCATTGCTAATTTTACCCAAATTGTAGTGCCATTTATGGCGCTTGGTTACATCGTATTGGCCTTAATTATCGTATTTTTAAACATAGACAAAGTACCAGGCATTTTCTCGCTTATTATTGGTGATGCATTTACAGCCCAAGCAGGCTTTGGTGCTGCAATTGCTTGGGGTGTTAAGCGTGGTATCTATTCTAATGAAGCCGGTCAAGGTACAGGTCCTCATGCTGCGGCGGCAGCAGAAGTTGATCACCCTGCACAGCAAGGTTTAGTGCAAGCTTTTTCTGTTTATGTTGATACACTTTTTGTTTGTACAGCAACTGCATTAATGATTTTAATAACGCAGCAATACAACATTGTTGGTGAATTACCTGCGGGTCAATTCATTATACAAAATGTTGATGCGGCAACTGAAGTGGGGTCAGCAGCATTTACCCAAATGGCGTTGTTTAGTGTATTTGGTAGCTTTGGAGAAGCGTTTGTAGGTATCGCTTTATTCTTCTTTGCTTTTACCACTATACTTGCTTATTACTTCATTGCTGAGACTAATATCGCGTACTTAAATCGCTACTTTAAAGGAAGTATTCCGCTTGTAGTGGTAAAACTTATGATTATGTTTATGGTAGCCTACGGCATGGTTAACAGTTCCGGTTATATATGGACTATTGGCGACATAGGCGTTGGCTTAATGGCGTGGATCAACATATTGGGTATATTAGCCATTTTCTTTGTCGCTAAACCGGCCTTATCATGTTTGAGCGATTATGAAGAACAAAAGAAAAAAGGTGGAAAAATCATATTTGATCCCGTTAAGTTAGGGATTAAAAATGCTACCTTCTGGGAAAAGCGCCTTGAAAAGCAATCAAAAGACGCTGAATAAACAGACCCTAATAACCTAATATGAACTATTGGGTTAAATTCAAAAAAGACAAAGAGCAATAAAACAAGTACAATGAAAAGCGCCGAAAGGCGCTTTTTTTATGCGTAGTATGGAGAGAGATGTATGGCGATTATTCGTTGCCCCAAATGTGCAAAATCAATTTCAGATAAACATCCGCAGTGTCCACATTGCCAAAGTAACGTTGCTGAATTAAATGCCGAGCAAGTTCAACAACTTCAACGTGAGCAGCGAATTAAAAAGCAGCAAATGTTTATGAACCACTCCTTTTTAGCGCTGATCTTATTTTTAGGTGGCTTCTTTTGTTTGTACTTCCTACAACCTCAAGAAAAAACACTTCAGTGGTATGCGTATACCTCAGCTATAGGCATTGGCTGTATTTGGTACCTTATTAACCGTATTATTTTAGTGACTCTGAAAAAGAAAAAATGACATGAATATTGACAACTTAGTACAGAATATTACTCCAGAATTATTTGAGCGCCTACAATATGGCGCATCAACAGGAAAGTGGCCAGATGGCACACCTTTATCAGATGAACAAAAACAACAAACAGTCCAACTTGTGATGTTGTATCAAGCAAAAGTAGCACAATCAAACGAGCAGTTTACCATTGGTGCAGATGGAGAAATGATCCAAAAAACCAAAGCGCAACTACAAAAAGAATTTAAATCAGATAACGAAATAGCTAGGTTCAGTGAAAATGATCTTTAAACACCTTTTTACACCAAAATGGAAACACCCGAAGCAACAAGTTCGTTTAGATGCGATTGAAAAACTTGATGTAGCACGCGACGTAACAATTTTAAGCACCTTAGCGCTTGAAGACTCATCGGCTGAAATTCGTCGTAAAGCACTGCAAAAAGTAAACGATTTACCGCTTTGGTGGAAAGCTTACAAGCAAGATCAGGCATTAAAAGATGTGGCTGAGCAACAAATTTCGTCTGCTGTATTAAACAGTGAAAGTAGCTTATCGGCACAGATTAAAAATGAGTATATTGAACGCTTTGCACCGATTAAAACCCTTGAAAAACTAGCATTTGCAGAAAAAGAACTGCAAGTGAGAGTTAAGCTCTTAAAACGCCTAGCAAACCCTAAACTGATTGAAAAAGCCTTTAAAGAAGCCAATGAAGAGCTGCAAAAGCAGTTAGTTGATTTAGTGATTACTCAGCAGTTAACTAAAGCACTGTTAAAGCATGCTCAAGGTGAAGCTAAAGTAGCGCTTGAAAGTCATCTTGAAAACGAGCGTTTAGCACTTGAAATGCCATCGCAAGTTGAAAACGCAACCCGTGTTATTTTAGCCAAGCTTAATGCATTGCGTGATAAACACGACTACGCCATTGTTGACCCACAAGCCGCAGAGCTCATGGCACAATGGCAAGCTCTAGAATTAAAATGGCTAAGTGAAGAACATGTAAAAACCCTTGATGCTAAGTATATTTCAATTACCGATAAGCTTGATGCCCACATTGCCATACTAAAAGCGCAGCACGAAGTAGAGCAGCAACGTTTAGCTCAGCAACAGCGCCAAGTGTTAGCGTTAGCTACGTTAGAAGCATTAAATGAAGAAATTGAGAATGCATTACAGTTAGGGTTAGAAACGCCAGAGCAAATTCAGCAAGACTGGCTTAATGCAAAAGTAGCGCAAGCGAAAGACACGCTAGATAAAACGGAACTGGTGGCTGATCAGCAATCAAAACAAGTGATTAATAAGCTTGAGCAATTATTCTCACAAGTTGCTAAGTTGCCTGAGCTAACTGCGGCGATTAAAGAATATAAAATTGCCTACAATGCGCTTAGTGAAATAAAACCTGCAGAGCAACTTAGCGATTACGATCAACAGTTAACAGCATTCAATAATACCTTTAAAACTGCACGCAGCCACTTAAATTTACTTAGCGCTGATTTACAAGCGTCATTCAAAACTCAGCTTAATGCGCATAAGAAGCAGTTCTTAGCTTCAATGAGCGAACTCACTAAGCCGCTAGAAAAAACTCAAAGCCAAGCTAAGCGAAAAGCGCGTGATGTTAAACGTTTAATTGAAGAAGGGCGTTTTAATGTTGCATTTGGTGTATTTAAAGGCTTCGAAGAGCTATTTAATGCCCTAACTGAGAAATACCAACAGCCGCTGGTTAACTTAAAAGCTGATCTAGAAGCGCAGCTAGCTGATGCTAAAGATTGGCAAAAGTATGCAGCGGCCCCTAAACGCACTGCACTTTTAGAAGAAGTAACACTGCTAGTTGATGAGCCTTGTAACGATCCGCAACAGCGTGCTGACCAAGTTAAAGTATTGCGTAAGCGTTGGAATGAACTAGGTCGCCTTGATACAGAGCAAGAAAAGCAGCAAGGAAATGAGTTTGATGAAAAAATTGAGCTATTGTTCGCACCTTGTCGTAGTTATTTCGCAGAGCAAGAAATCCAGCGTGAAGCGGCTAAAGTAGAGCGTGAGCAACTAATAGCGCAAATGCATGCACTGCATTTACAAGCGACAGAGGATGCTGATTTAGATTGGAAACAATTTGAAAGCCACTACAACCGATTACAAAAAGCATGGCGTAGTGTAGGTAAAGTTGATCCTAAAACATACCGAATTTTAAACGAGCGTTATAAGGCAGAACAGCAGCTAGTTGTATCTTCACTTAATGCGTTTCATAAAGGCAATGCCGCACTTAAAAATGAGCTCGTTGAGCAAGCGCAACAGCTATCTCAAAGTGAAAACCTAGCAGAGGCGTGTCAGCAGTTAAAGCAGTTACAGCAACAATGGCAGAGTATAGGGTTTGCTGGCTTAAAAGCTGAGAATGCACTATGGCAAAAATTCCGTGAGTTTAATGATGCAACATTCACTAAACGCAGCGAAGAGTTTGAGCAGCAAAAACGCGAGCAAGGTGAATCAGATAAGCTAGCAACAGCCGAACTAAATGAGCTCGAAGCGGTTTTAAATAGTGTTGAAGGTAAAGCCCAATTACTGGATCTGCAAACCAAAGTTAAAGGGTATATGCCATTTAAATCGTTAACGCCTAAAGTATCCGCTTTATTGTCAGCTATAGATGAAAAGCTAACCGGATTAGCTGCCAAAAACGAACAAGCTAACTTAAACGCATTATTTGTTGCGCTTGAGAATAATGAACCAGTGCCAAGTCAGTATACTGGTGTGGTAAAAACGTCATTAAGTATCGAGCAGTTGCTAACGCGTATGGAAATACTAGCCAACGTTAGTTCGCATGACTCAGTGCAAAGAATGGTTGAGCAAGTGGCAATGCTAGATGACAAGCACCGTGGAGACCACGCTGATTTAAACTATTATTTAAAGCAATTAATTGCACTCAGCGAAGGTTCAGTCACAACTGACACACTAGCAAGGTTAAAAGTTATTTTTGCTGTAAATTAACTTTTATCAACTAAAATAAAAAAACCGCTATTAAAGCGGTTTCTTATTATGGCTACTTACTGCCAATATGATTAATGAATAGGGTTTTGCATGAAAATTTTTGTTTTTATTTCACTATTATTTTTAACTGCCTGTAACAGCACTCAGGGTATTTCGGTTTATTCATTTACAAATTCAGAGGTTGAGTCGTTACTAAATAAAGAGTTACCTAAATTAAGTGAAAAAGTTAGCCTGATGGGCTTACCTGTGCAGTTTGATGTAAATGATTTAAGCGTTAATATTGGTCCCGACAACAGTGATTATGTTTTATTAGGTGCTGATTCGAGCGCCGAGATTAATGCCTTTGCATTAAAGTATCCTGTGCGTTTAAAGTTACAAATACAAGGCACGCCTTTTTATGATAGCGAGAAAAAAGCCGTATTTTTACGTAATGTTAAGTTACGCGATTCAAGTATCGATGCCGGGGGTTTTAAAGGTAATTTAGAAGTGCTGGATAACGAAGCGATGGATGTCATGAATGCATTTTTAGCGGTTAACCCTGTTTATAAGTTAAATATGAACGACCCTAAAATGGCACTGTTAAGTAATTTACCCTTAGATTTAAAAGTAGTCGAAGGCGCGATTAAGCTAGTACCTCGGTTATAATTTAGATCTAATAAGCGTAATAAAACGTATTAATTGACCTTATTATTAATAGATTAGGTTAATTATGGCTAATGAGCGATCCGTTCCCACCTCTCGACTTTCACGATTTGCAAAGTTAGGCTCATTAGCCACCGGCGTTGCCACAAATATGTTAGTGGGCGGTGCCAAAAGTGCGCTTAGTGGTAAAGGTTGGGATAATAAGAGCTTATTACTCCAGCCTAAAAATATTGAAAACTTAGCCACTCAGCTGTCGCATCTTCGCGGTGCGGCAATGAAGCTTGGGCAGTTACTTTCAATGGATGCTGGCGACTTATTAACTCCCGAGCTTGCGCAGTTACTGTCTTTGTTGCGTGCCGACGCAAACCCAATGCCACATAAGCAATTAGTGAGCGTGCTAAAAGAGCAATGGGGGGATGACTGGTTATCGCGTTTTTCTCATATTGAACTAAGACCGTTTGCAGCTGCATCAATTGGGCAGGTTCATTTAGCTTATATAGAAAATGGTGATCAATTAGCCGTTAAAATTCAATATCCAGGTATTGCTAAAAGTGTGGTAAGCGATGTGGATAATGTGATCACTTTACTTACTTTATCGCGATTATTACCTAAAGAATTGGATATAAAACCCTTAGTTGAAGAAGCGAAAGCGCAGTTACTAGCTGAGGCTGATTACACCCTAGAAGCTCAGTATTTAGTACGCTATAAAAACTTATTATCGACTAACACCCACTTTAAAGTGCCTAATGTGTATGTAGAGCACAGTACTTCACAGGTACTTACAATGGAGTATGTTGACGCTAAACCCATAGAAAGTATTTGTGATTTACCGGCTGCTGAGCGATGCTTTGTTGCAGAGCAACTAATTGATTTGTTTTTTAAAGAAATGTTTGAGTTTAAGTTAATTCAAACCGACCCTAACTTTGCTAATTACCATTACCAACCAGAGTCACAAAAAATTGTGTTATTTGATTTTGGTGCCACCCGAGAAATAACGGCTACCCTTAGTGATGCTTATTTAGCCCTGTTTAAAGCTGGCAGTAATAATGATCGTGAAGGCGTGCTCAATGCTGCCACTGCTATTGGCTATTTTAAAGACGCTCTAAAAGATGACTATAAAGAAAAAGTAATTGATCTATTTTTAATGGCTTGCGAGCCACTTCGCTATAATGGTGAGTTTGATTTTAAAAACAGTGAACTTGCTAGCAACATCAAAGATGCCGGATTACAGTTAAGCGCACAGTCGCAGCAGTGGCATACTCCACCTGTGGATGCATTGTTTATTCATCGTAAATTAGCCGGCTTATATTTAATTGCAGCGCGTTTAGACGCCAAAATAAATATTAAGGCGTTATTTAGCCATTATTAAGTGCTAAAGCAGGATAAAATTGGCATAATACTCGCGATATTTCGCGAGCTTTTATTATGATAAAAAACTTTTTAAACGATCCCACCTTATTGCTCAATGCGGTGGGTGAGGGTATATATGGATTTGATTTGTCCGGTAATGCGGTATTTGTAAACCCAGCTGCAGAGCGAATGACTGGGTGGACGGCCGATGAATTATTAGGAAAAAAAATACATCAATATCATCATCATAGTCATGCCGATGGCACCCCTTACCCTGCCGATGAGTGCAAAATTTATTGCACTATGTTTGATGGCAAACGCCGCGAAGTAAAAAACGAAGTATTTTGGCGCAAAGATGGTAGTGCCTTTGCAGTTGAGTACACCTCCACTCCCGTTTATAAAAATAACCAGCTTATTGGTGCTGTGGCAGTATTTCGCGATATATCAGCACAACAGCAAACGCAAACCCAGTTGCACGAAGCGTTAGCTCAAGTAAAGCATCTAAGCGAGCAGCTAAAAGATGAGAACGATTACCTTATTGCCGAGCTTAACGAGGATTGGCAAGATTCAGGACTGGTTGGCCACAGCGCTGTATTCCAACGCATGTTAGATCAAATACAGTTAGTGAGTGAAACCGATAGCACCGTACTCATTCTTGGTGAAAATGGCACTGGCAAAGAGTTGGTAGCGCGTAACTTGCACCGTCTCAGTAAGCGCAACGAACAAGCATTTATAAAAGTAAATTGTGCGGCATTCACCCCAAGTTTATTAGAGTCAGAACTTTTTGGGCATGAAAGGGGCTCGTTTACTGGCGCTAACGAGCGTCGTAAAGGACGTTTTGAACTTGCCGATCACGGCACCTTATTTTTAGATGAAGTCGCAGAGCTGCCGTTAGAGTCCCAAAGTAAGCTATTAAGGGTATTACAAGAGCGTGAATTTGAACGCGTTGGCGGTAGTCAAACCCTAAAGGTTGATATTCGCATCATTGCTGCAACCAACCGTAACTTGTGGGAAATGGTACAAGCAGGGCAGTTTAGAATGGACTTATATTACCGTTTAAATGTGTTTCCTATTCATGTGCCTGCACTTAAAGAGCGAAAAGAAGACATTCCTTACTTGTGTCAAAACTTAATTGCACAAATAAACAAGCGCTTAGGTAAGCAATTGCAAGGGTTAAGTACAAAAGCGATCAGGCAATTACAAGCCTATGACTGGCCAGGTAACATTAGAGAGCTACAAAATGTACTCGAACGAGAAGCTATTTTATCTAAACACTCTACATTACAGTTAAGTCAATCGCTTAAAGCGGGCGGTGATAACGCCATAAACCCAACGCTTACACTTGATGAAGCACAAAAACAGCATATAAGCAGCGTATTAGCACTGTGTAATTGGAAAATTGCAGGTGAACAAGGCGCGGCAAATAAGTTGGGCTTACCAGAGAGCACCTTACGCTCAAAAATGCAAAAATTAGGACTGCGTCGCCAGAGTTAATCCGTGATATATCGCGACAGTCGCTAAATGTCGCGATATTGTAGTCCGGTTTTATTATTAAAATCATTTAATATCAATGTTTTAAGTTAGCTTTCAGTGTGGTCTGAAAGTTGCAAATGCTTGCTTAATACCCGTCACTATGAAGTAAGTAACATGAAGTTTGATATTAAAGAAGAAGACATGATCATTAAGCCCTATAAAGAAGAGGGGCCAATTTATATACGCGAGCAAAAAGGTTTTTTTCAACGTATACGTCGCAATTTAGGCTGGTTGTTAATGCTGAGTTTTATTGCCATTCCATGGATTCAATATAACGGTCAGCAAGCGGTTTTATTGGATGTGGCCACCCAAAAATTTACTATTTTTGGCCTTACCTTGCTCCCTCAAGACTTTATGATTTTAGCCATGCTGTTTATGGTGGGAGCGTTTGCCCTATTTTTTGTTACCAACTGGCTTGGCAGAGTATGGTGTGGTTATACCTGCCCACAAACCATTTGGATGTTAATGTTTTCTTGGGTTGAGCAACGTATAGAGGGTACGCGTAACCAGCGTATTAAGCTTGATAAGAGCCCATGGGATATTACCAAATGGCGAAAAAAAATCACTAAGCACAGTGCTTGGCTGGTTATTTCGGTACTCACGGCGACCTCATTTTTAGCGTATTTTATCCCCGCTAAAACCTTGTACCTCGAAATGTTAAATTTAGAGTGGTCTGGGATCACCAGTTTTTGGGTATTTTTATTTGCGTTTTGTACTTATGGAAATGCGGGCTTTTTACGTGAAAAAATGTGTACTGTGGCGTGTCCGTATTCTCGCTTTCAATCGGTGATGTTTGATAAAGATACGCTGGTAGTTACTTACGATAGTGAGCGGGGTGAAAATCGTGGCCCACGTAAACGCAAAGCTGAACCTAAAGCGCTTAATTTAGGTGATTGCGTAGACTGTAACTTATGTGTGGAGGTATGCCCTGCAGGGATTGATATTCGCAATGGCTTGCAATATGAATGTATTAACTGTGGTTTATGTATTGACGCTTGTGACGACACCATGGATAAGTTTGGCTACGAAAAAGGCTTAATTAAATACGCTAGTGAAAAGCAAATGGCAGGGCAAAAAACTAATCCATTTAGGCTTAAACTTGTAGGTTATGGGGCGTTAACTGCGCTATTAATTTTATCTATGTTTGCTTGGATGTTACAACGCACCCCTATAGAAGCTTCGGTGCTTAGAGATAGAAACGCATTGTATCGGGTAAATTACGAAGGCTTAGTTGAAAATCCTTACACACTTACTATTATCAATAAAACTCAGCAACCGCTGCATTATTCAATTTCAATTAGCGGTTTAGAGGGGGCTACATTGCAAAGCCCAAATGCTATATTAGTAGAGCCTGGGCTGATGAAAAGTGTGCCGGTAACGGTGACCGCAGACGGTTACGACTTAGCACGCAAAGTGAGTAAGCTGAGTTTTGTGATCACTTCGCAAGAAGATCCTGCAATTACTATTACCAAAGACAGTCAGTTTTATAAAAATTAATAAAGTATGAGTCCTAGCCAGTTAACAACCTGACTCGGCTAGGGCTAGCTGCTTAATTACAAATTTTTTGGCGCTTTGAAAATCAGCAAACAGGCATTCTTGTAAATGAGCATCACGGCCTGAGCTGTGCATAATCCGTTGTAGTTGTCTTATAGCAATAGGCGAGGTGAGGACAAACGCACTGATCAAACAGTTATTAATCCCCATTGTTTGGCTTACATCTATCATGTTTTTTTCAGCATCGGGGGTAGCAGCAATCACTTCGGGAGAGTGGCTAATATAACCCCAAGGCAAATGCTTAAACGGTTCAATGGTATTTAATAAAGCGGCTTTAAAATGATTTAATAACTGAGGGTTTAAGTTACCTTTAAACTGCCCAATAGCTATATTACCTTCAACGCGCAAGCTATAACTGCCGTAGTTATTTTCAAATTTCAATAGCCGCCCCTTTTATTCATTATCTACTGCATTGGTCACTTATTAATAATGTAGTCTAAGGCACCTGAAATTGCAGCAACTTGCGCTAATATACACTCTTCAGGGTTAGCCGTTGCACTGTCTGGATATACTTCAGTGGTGGTGACATACGCAGCTTCAGAAAATCCCATACATAAGCCTAAATCACGCCCTGCATAATTAATTACCCCAAATTGTGTTTGTGGAACGCCAATTAACTGCTGGTTTTCATCACTAGGTGCAATATGCGTTACTTTTTCAACGTGTTCAATAATTGCTTTTTGAAAAGCGGGTTCAGGTTTGTTGCTATCAGCCACTAAATAAAAGCCATCTGGAATATTCCAATTGGTGTTTACTTTGCCTTCGCGTGCTGCAAGTGCAGGTCTAAATTCACTGTTATCCGAATCTGTTGTTTCATGTAAATCTATATGCGCGATTAAATCAGTATTTAAAGATTGCACATAGTTCATCACTGCCGCTGATTCTTGTGCTGTGCTGCCCTGATAAAAAGAGCGATTAGGGTCGACCGCATCAGGGTTCCAACGATTAATTGTTTCATAGCCCCATGGGCTAATACAGGGGGTAATTACAATATTAAAGTGCTCAGCGTACTTATTTGCCAATGTTTTAGCGAACCTTAAAGCGCCATGAACACCACTGGTTTCGTAGCCATGTACGCCGCCAGTAATTAAAACAGTGGCTTTGTTTGTATCAAAATCAGTGGTTTTTAACGCGTACAAAGGGTAGCTACCTGCGGCATAATTAAGCTCACCGTATTGCTGTACTTCTAGAGTGCTTTTAAGTTCATCAATTAATGTTACGACTTCTTGTTGATAGCTTCGCTTGATACTTTGGCATGCCAGCCAATGCGCTTTATCCTCGTGATTCCATTGCTTGCCGGGTGTGCCAATAGGATAAGTAGAGTGAGTCATGTAAAATCCGATTTATTAAAATATTGCAGCAACTATACCTAAATTGCTAAAAAATACGAGTGCAAGTATCAAACTCGATTTTGCTATAAACGATGTTGTTAACGAAGAAACGCCCGGTTAAAAAGTGCGCGCATCGAGGTTTAATTAACCATTAAAAGTAAGCCCTCTAAATAAAGTTCCCTAAAAAGAACCAAGCGCACAAAAAGTGAACGCTAGTTTTTGAGCGTTTTTAACATTATTGATTAAAAATAAAGCTTTTATATTTATATAATATTATCAAGAGGTTAATTTGGCTTGTTTTTTTTGGTGTTATTTACGTTAATGCTGGGTTCGTAAATCTATTTTTACAAAAAAAATCATTTTAAATTAGCGTGTTACCAATAATTATTCATAAAAAAAACATAAAAAACTTATCTTTAACATTTGACACATTGTTGGCTGGTGAGACTCAACTTTATTCCTGTGTTAAAAATGCTGATAAATTACATTTGGTTACATTGTAAGGCATATATTTAACGTTCATGTAAATAATGGCTTAGCAAAAGTAACTTTTCCTCAGGCTAACTAGCAGAGATCACAAACTAAGTCACTCTGTAAAAAGAAAGGTGTTATGTTGAAAAAAATAAATCTTATCGCAGCAGCAGTTAATACAGTACTTGTAACAGGTGCTATTGGCGCATCGAGTGCATTCGCTCAGTCAACAGCAGATGCTAAACCAGTTGAACGCATTCAAGTGACTGGTTCAAAAATTAAGCGCTTTAACCTAACCTCGCCAACGCCTGTGACTGTGATCAGCGGCGTTGAGATGGAAAACCAAGGTATTACTAACGTTAATGATTTGCTTGCAGAAATGCCACAAGCGACGGTTGGCCTATCACCAGAAACAACGACTAACACTATTTATGCGTCAGGTCTTAACACAACCGATCTTCGTGGTTTGGGATCAGAGCGTACATTAGTGCTTGTTAATGGCCGTCGCTTTGTGCCTGGTTCTGTGGGTGACACTGCAGTTGATTTAAACAACATTCCTACCACAATGATTGAGCGTATCGAGATTGCTACAGGTGGTGCTGCAGCCGTTTACGGTGCAGATGCTGTAGCTGGTGTTGTAAATATCATTACTAAAAAATCAATGGATGGGATTGAACTTGATGTTTCTACTGTACGTCCAGAGCAAAGTGGCGGCGAGCAAAACAACTTCTCAATTACAGGTGGTATGGAAGGCGATAAACTCTCTTTTATTGCTTCATTTAATTACACAGAAAACAAAAGCTATGGCAAGCTGAGCCGTGATTTTTACCGTAACCCTGTGAACTCATTCGCAAACCCTGCAAATACAAGTGGTGACGACGGTATCCCTTCACGTGTTGTTTTAGGTCAACCAACTGGCCTTGCTTACTACTCAGAAGGTGGTGACTTTTTTACCAAAGACGCCTTTGCTGATAACGGCTATGACAATCACCACTACACTTTTGATGCAAATGGTAACCTAAAACCGTTTGACTATGGTTTAGGTCGTATTCCAAACCCAGGAGTTGGGCGAGACGCTACAGGCTACTTCCAAGATGGTCAAAATCAAGGCGATGGTGTTTTTGGCCACGGCTATAAAGAGTACTTTCAAACGCCACTAGATCGTATGATTGCTTCAGCGTATGGTACTTATGAACTTAATGACGACCATGCACTTACTTTTGACTTTACTTATTCAAAAACTGATGCAACCACAGAGAGCTCTCCAGCCTTCTTCCGCCATACAATACGTCGCGACAATGCATTTATAAAAAGCGATATGGCTAAAGTAATGGACGACAATGGGCTGACATCAGTCACACTTCGCCAAGCTAACGAAAACTTATGGGGCGATCGTGCATATAACCAAGAGCGTGAAGTATTCCGTACTTCAATAGGCGCTGAAGGTATATTAAGTGATGACTGGGGCTACTCTGCTTACGCACAATTTGGTCGCATCGAGCAAGATACTCTTTGGACTGGCGAAGTATTAACGCAAAACTTGGCTAACTCTATTGATGCCGTTGAATACCAAGGCAATGTAGTATGTGCTAAGCGTAATGCAGACGGCGAAGTTATTGGGGCTATCTCTGGTTGTACACCATTTAACACAATGGGCGCGACTTCGGCAACACAAGCACAGTTAGACTATATAGCGACTGATGCAACGCGCTTTGCACAACACGATCAAGCCGTGTTTGCTGTTACTTTAGATGGCGCCTTATTTGAGCTACCTGCCGGTTATGTTGCAGCTGCATTTACCGCTGAGCACCGCCGTGAGTCAGCAACTATTACACCGTCTGAAAATATGCAAAAAGGCTTAATTTTTGGTAATTCAAGCCTTCCAATGGATGGTGAGATTGATGTAAATGAGCTCTCAGCTGAAATTTCAATTCCATTATTAGAAGAAACCTTCCTAACAACGGATTTAACCCTTGAAACAGCATTTCGTTACATGGATTACTCGGTAACGGGTGAAGATAATGCCTGGAAATTAGCCCTAAACTGGGGTGTAACTGATGAGTTACGTATACGCTTAAACCGTTCTAAATCAGTACGCGCTCCCAACCTAGGGGATTTATTCACGCCTAACTCAAAAACGTTTAGCTCAGGTCGCGCGGATGTGTGTAGAGCTGACTCTATCGCTGAATCAGGCAGTAAATATAAAGATAATGTAATCAAAAACTGCCAAGCAGCAGGGCTTCCTGAAGGCTGGATGCCATCAGATGAATGGCTTTCAGGTGGTAGCTTACCAGGCTATATTCAAGGTAACCAAAACCTTGAAAATGAAACATCTAACGATTACACCATTGGCTTAATTTATACACCTGAGTTCGTGGAAGGGCTAGATATAACGCTTGATTACTGGTCATTCGAAGTAGAAGGCGCTATTGAATACTTTGGCCGTAACAGTGTTGAGCTTTGTTATGAGTCATCATCGTTAGATAACCCTTTCTGCAGTAACGTTGTGCGTAATAAAGAAACGGGTGAAATTGAAAACTTCTTTACTCGTCCTATAAATGCCGCTGTTATTAACAAAAAAGGCGTAGATGTTGAATCTGCATACCGTACTGAACTGTTCTCTGGTGACTTAGCACTAAAATTAACGGCAACGTACCTTATTGATGACAATAGTAATTCAACTGGCCGTGCTGAAGATTTTAGAACTGATGTAGGCGAAATAGCTTCACCTCGTTGGAAGGGCCGTTTTAATGCCGTTTATTCTCATGATGACTCAGCGTATGTGCTAACCATGAACTATCGTCATGCAACTGTTAATGATAACGACTGGACCATTGAAGACAACAACTACAATGATATCCCGTCTTACACAACATTTGATTTCATGTACAAAACTTATCTAATGGATGAGCTACAGTTACGTGTTGGTGTTAACAATATATTTGACCGTGAACCACCACGTAACCCGTTCACTTACGACGATGGAGAATTTTTCGATGTTAAAGGACGCCGCCTATCTTTAGGTGCAAAATATACTTTTTAATTTAAGCGTATAACACTAAAAACGCCTTAGTTTATTAAGCTAAGGCGTTTTTTTATAGGTAAAAGTAACTTTCAAAAACGAGTATTGTTAAAAACTGCGTTATTATTAGTCTAAATCAGATTGAGGCTTTGCTGTAATTGGGCCCATTTTTATTAAAAACATAATCGTTTCTGTAACGATATAATTAACTACTAATACAACGTAATTACTATTTTCTAAAATATGACCTTGAGCTTTAAAGTCCTGAGTCATAATGGCGAAATTTAGCTGCCACTTTAATGCTGACTAAAATAGCGCACAAGTAAATGCGATAGTCACTGCATTAGTTAATGGCTGAGCTTGAATGCGCATAGTGCCTTTGCTGCATAAAGTCTTCCAAAAACCATGCGGCAAACTCATGTCTGCCCTCTACATCCGCTTTACTATATATATCTGAAGCTTGTTGGCGTACTGTTTTTTCTTTAGTGCTTCTAAGTGCGCTAATTTCTTTAAAGCTAAGTCCTTTGAGTAATAACATAGCGACCTCTTGCTCGCTGCGAGTGAGTGTCCACTGAGAAAATTGAGTTTGTATAACACCACTGTATTGATGGCGCGCGTCTTTCATTTCCTGCGATATATTGTTTAGCTGAGTCATAGAGTTGTTTAACTCGCGCTTGAGGTTATTAATTTTTTTGGTTCGTGCGTTAATATCTTTAATTAAATACAGAGCACCCAAGCCAGAAATAACCACAATTAAACTCTCAGTAAAAATATGCCACTGCGGCACTCCTAATTTTAAATCCATGATCACGTCAAAAAAATTTAACACCATGATCATCAATAGTGTTGCTGCAATTATTTTATCTCTCATTAAATTCTCTATTATCAGTAAGTTAAATTTACAATGGACATATGTACTGTGATACAAAAATTAAGGTTTATTGGCATGTTAAGGCGTTTGCCTGATGCGATAACCCCGTAAAAAAGGCATGGTTATTCTATAAAATTAATCACATGCGAACAAACCAAATGCAGTTAAATTATACAAAAATACGATGTAATTTTGTTCAACACTCTAACGCGTTATTATTTATCGCTATGCTGACCTGTTTAACTATTAGCCGTGTGTCAGCCGCGCAAACGCTTGCTCCCATTCCGATTAGCGAATTAAGCGGGTTTGATACTCAATTTGCCACCACTCATGCTACAGACTTTATTGATGCTCAAAGTGTAATGGGGGAAGTGAGTTATAAGCCGGGTATAAATTACACGGTATTGTTTGCATTTGATGTCGCGCAAATTAATTATCTATACGCTAACGGGAGTCATGTAAAAAAAGGCGCTATTGTTGCAACTGTTCAAGGCAGTGATGTTCAGCACTTTTTAGACACTTACCAATCAGCAAAAGACATGCTTAATGTAGCTAAGAGCCATTATGATATAAACAAGGTGCACCTTAAAAATAAAATTATTAGGAGCTCTGAGTGGGTCACTATTACGCAAAGTTACTATGCAGCTAAACTGAGCTTTGAGCATTTAAATCACCAAATGCGCTATTTGCAGGTTGATGAGCAAGAAAACGTGAGCTTGATCAGCCCAAAAACAGGGATATTACAATTTCCTACTCAAGCGGCAAATCGTATGTTAGGCGAACGAGCATTCGACATTCTTGACCCTAATAGTATTGAGGTTAAGTTTACTGTTCCTATTAGCTTGGGCAAAGGGGTATCTTATTTTAGGGTTTCTGAGCAGTGCCAACTCAAAATTAAAAGCGTAGACAATATTGCTAATAAGTACCATCAAACTATTTGGGCATCACCAAGCTCTGCACAATGTAACTTAACTATAGGGCAGAGTATTAAAGCGGTTCCGGTTAAAAAAATAACGGGTTACAGCGTTGCCAAATCGGCACTATTTGAGTTTGAAAATACCAATTATATTGCCATTAAAGCTGACGAACACCTTGAGTTTGTGCCTGTACAGTTAATTGGTTCACGTAATCAAGATTTTATTTTTAGCGCCAATATCCCCTTAAATAACCGACAAGTATTAATTAGCTCAGTAAGTGCATTGCAGGGAATGCTGTTGCATTTAGGGAGAGAATAAATGTTGAACCTGCTTATTAAGTTTTCACTAACGCAGCGATTGTTTGTTAGTATTTTTGCCATTATTGCTATGGTTATAGGGGCTCGCTCGTGGTTGAGTATTCCGGTGGATGCATTTCCTGAAATATCGCCTACCCAAGTAAAAATTGTTTATAAATTACCGGGTATGAACGCCCTTGAAATTGAATCCCAAGTAACGCGCATTATTGAAACCGAACTACTGGGCATTCCTGCTCAGCATATGTTGCGTTCTACCACCAAGTATTCGATTACCGATATTACCATTGACTTTAAACAAGGTACTGACATTTACTGGGCGCGCCAACAGGTAAACGAGCGGCTGTTAAATATTTTACCTAGCTTACCTGCCAATATTAGTGGTGGTATGGCACCAATGAGTACGCCGCTGTCTGAAGTGTTTATGTTTACCATAGAAAGCCCTAACTTATCGCTGATTGAAAAAAGAGAGTTACTTGATTGGCAAATACGGCCATTATTGAGAACCGTGAGTGGCGTAGCCGATGTAAATAGCTTAGGCGGTTATGCAAAAACGTTTACTATCGCCCCTGATAACTTATTAATGCAGCAGCATCAAGTTAGCTTTTTACAACTGCGAGAGGCGATAGTGCAAACCAATCAAAATGGTGGCATAGGGCGCTTAGAAAAAGGCAACGATACGTTAATTTTGCGTACTGAGGGTAAATATAGCGATTTAGAGGCCATCAAAAATACAGTCGTTAAATCAACACAAAATAAAGTGATCCGCTTAAGCGATGTGGCCAATGTTGATGTCGGAAGTTTAACTCGTTATGGAGCTGTGACTAAAAATAGCGAAGAAGCTGTTCAAGGGCTAATTATTGCGCTTAAAAATAGTAACACAGCGCAAGTGGTGACAGAGGTAAAAAGTAAACTGCGCCAAATCGAAGCCTCACTGCCGCAAGGTACCAGCATAAACGTGTTTTACGATCGTTCTAATCTTATTAACACCGCAATTAGCACAATTACCGGCGCATTAGGCCAAGCTATCATTTTAGTAATTATATTATTGGCGTTGTTTTTAGGGGATATTCGCTCCTCTTTATTGGTGTCGTTATCATTACCTATGTCGGCGCTGTTAACTTTCATTATGATGAAACAGTTTAATTTATCAGCCAATCTAATGAGCTTAGGGGGCTTAGTGATAGCAATTGGTATGCTGGTGGATTCATCGGTTGTCATTGTTGAAAATATTTTAAATCGGCTGGCTAATAATCAACATTTACCTAGGCTACATGTTATTTATCGCGCCTGTAAAGAGGTTGCTGCACCGGTTTTTTCAGGCACTATCATTATTATTATTGTATTTTCACCACTGTTAATGCTCACCGGGCTTGAGGGGAAATTATTTACCCCTGTAGCGCTCACTATCGTATTTGCTATGTTAAGTGCGCTATTGTTATCGCTTACAGTTATTCCTATTTTAGCCTCGCTATTGTTGAAAAATGAACCCGTAAAACAGCCTAAAATGGTGACGTTGTTACAAGGCTTTTATAGTAAAACCCTTGCTGAGGCGATTAAAAAGCCAATGCTAATAAGTGTTACTTCAATAATGGTACTGATCCTCAGTGGCGTGTTATTTCAGGGACTTGGTAAAAGCTTTATGCCAGTGCTAGATGAAGGCGACATTATTGTTCAACTTGAAAAATCTCCCAGTATTTCATTGCAAGCTTCCCTTGATATAGACAAGCAGATTGAAGCAACCTTATTAAAAAACACTCCTGAAATAGTGCAAATTGTCGCGCGTACTGGATCGGATGAACTGGGGCTTGATCCTATGGGATTAAACGAAACCGATGTGTTTATGGAGCTGGCACCAAAAGAGCAATGGCGCTTTGCTACAAAAGCGCAACTAATAGAGCATATTCGCCAAACGCTTGCGCAATTTCCAGGTGTTAATATTGGCTTTACTCAACCTATTCAAATGCGCGTATCAGAAATGCTAACGGGTGGCACTGGCGATATTTCAATTAAAGTGTTTGGTAACGACATTGCAACCTTGTCATCGCTTGCAGAAAAAATCACTGCGCTTGCAAATCGTATTGAGGGGGCAAGTGATGTGCAAATGGCGCTTATTGAAGGGGGCAAATACGTTAATATTAAGCTTAACCCTGAGGTTGCGAGTCAATTTGGTTTAACAACGCAAACATTAAGTGAGTATTTAAAGTCTCAGCTTGAAGGATTACAGGTGTCTACGCTGCAAGAGGGTAACCGTGTTATTCCTATTGTATTTAATAGTGCCACAGCTAAAAACCAATTAGTGGATTTATCTTCTATTCAAGCGCTAAAAAGTAGCCTTATTTTAATGCCAGATAATAGCTTAATGCCGCTTGAAGACGTTGCTAGTATTGGTTTTAAAACAGGGCCATTGTTAATAGAGCGCGAAAAGGCTAAGCGCTTTGCCTCAGTTAGCGTCAACGTAGATAACCGTGATGTGGTGAGTTACGTGAATGAACTTAAAGCTAAAATTAGCAGTAATATAAAGTTACCCAGTGGATTTACTTTATCTTTTGGTGGCGAGTTTGAAAGTCAGCAACGCGCAACGCAAAATTTATTAGTACTCATTCCTGTGGCGTTAATATTAATATTTATTATTTTATTTACTACCTTTAAATCGCTATCTAAATCAATGCTGATTATTGCCAATATCCCGTTTGCGCTGATGGGCGGGGTGATTGCTTTGTATATTAGTAATGAATATTTATCGGTGCCTGCATCGGTAGGGTTTGTTGCCCTATTGGGGGTAGCCGTACTTAATGCGATTGTGATGATCAGCTATTTTGAACAAACTAAAATGTTTGCTGCAAATGTAACGCAGTGCATTTTAGATGGTGCTAGTAGGCGGCTACGCCCTGTATTAATGACCGCGACAACCGCTATGTTTGGTTTATTGCCGTTGGTGTTTGCAACAGGTCCAGGGGCTGAAATACAAAAGCCATTAGCTATCGTAGTTATTGGCGGGTTAATTACCTCCACTATTACAACACTTTATTTATTACCTATCTTTTATGGTTGGTTGGAGAAGAAACATGGCTGAACAGTTACTTTTTACCCTAAATGCACCCACAAATATAAAAGATGACGTAGTTGATATATTAATAGGCATAGACTGTATAACCGGCTTTAACTTAAAAAAAATTCAAGGCTATAGCAAAGAGCACAGCGAGTTTGATATTGCCGAGCAAGTAGAAGGGCATCGCAGTTTTTATCAATTTGAGGTGCATATTTTATTATCAGAACTTGCCATAGTAAAAACGGCGCTAAGTCCTGTTTGTAAGTACACGCCGTTAAAATATTGGGTAACCCCAATTTATGAAAGTGGGCACTTAGGATAACTCAGTATCTAGCATTTTATGCTGCTGAGCATTCTCAGCAGCATTGCGTGTTACTCGAACACTCCTTTTATGACTGCATGGGTGTTTTGCACCATTAAAGTGCCGTTAGCCCATACATACTCAGGGGTTAAGGTCTCTTTATCAAGAAGCACAACATCCGCGTCGCTTGTTGCTTTAAGGCGGCCTTTATCAAGTCCTAAAATATCGGCAGGGTTACTGGTTATGCTCATTAAAGCCTGCTCAATAGGGACGTTATATTCTTTGACTGCTTGCTGAAACGAACTCAGTAGGGATGCCTCTTTGCCCACCTCAAGCCCTAATAAATTAAAGTCTTTATCAAAAATAGGTAAACTAGCATGGCCATCTGAGCTCATAGTGAGTTGATTTGGTGCTACGCCTTGTTCTAAGCAGTAGGCAAGGGCATGGGCTGCTGCATATTCACCATGTGCTAAATCGTAGTCGGTGGTGCTGGTGGTAAAGTCGATAGTACCGCCCTGATCACAAAAGTGAATACCGGCATCAAGAAGTGCTTTATTGCGGTTCATATGCGTAGGGTAAAACTGTTTAAGCTTAATATCACTTTGCTGAGCCACCTGATGCAAAATACTCAAGTGACTATCAACAGGGCCGACATGAATACTCACGGTGCCTTTTTTACCACTGAGCATACCGGCTACTTTGGCCTCGGCTGCCAATTCTGCTAATTGCTGGACCGTAGGTTGGCTACTGCGATGATCAGAAATAGCCACTTCGCCAACACCTATAAACTCCTCTATATACATGATGTCGTCAGTGATTGAGTGAGTAAGAGTTTTAGCGGGTAAATGATACGAACCGGTATGGCAAAATACATTCAGCCCTTGCTCTTTTAGGCCTTTTGCTTTGGCAACCAAATTGGTAAGCGTACGTGAGCTTGAATCGGTACCCAGTGCGCCCACCACTGTGGTAGTGCCCGATAAGGTTGCATCGGTTAGGTTCATTTCAGGGGTGCGGCTGGCAAATCCAGCTTCGCCACCGCCACCGGTAATATGCACTAACGAGTCAACAAACCCCGGCGTAACAAGCTTATTTTTACCGTCAATTCGTTTGACGAGTACACTGCTGTCGAGGATTATATTTTCGTCAATAGCAATGATTTTACCACCGCCAATTAAAACATCTTGTGTGCCTAGGTAGGTAGGTGCATAAACGTTTGCACCTTGAATTAAAGTTAACATAACAAATTCTTTTTATTGATAATTAATAAAGTAAGCAAGAAATATAAAGCCGCTTGCTAATACAAAAAGTGCTAGAGCAAAGCGCCAAATAAACGCAGCCCATTCTCCCCAATCTAATTTCACGACCCCTAAACAACCAATTAAACTAGCTGAGGTGGGAGTTAAAATGTTGGTTAATCCATCGCCTAATTGAAAGGCCAATACTACAATTTGCCTTGATACATTGAGCAAATCGCCAAGTGGAGACATTAACGGCATAGTGATGGCAGCTTGCCCTGAACCCGATGAAACAAAAAAGTTAAATACACTTTGAAACACCAGCATTCCCCAAGCTGCAATGTAATCTGGCACACTGGCTATGCTACTTGCACAGTAATAAAGCAGGGTGTTGAGAGTTGAGGGAGTGGTTAAATCACTACCGCCTAATAGTAATACAATGCCTTTAGCCAGTGCGACTAATAACGCCGCTGGCAATAATTCTTGTGCACCGTGTTTAAACGCATCCGCGCACTCATTCGCGGTTAGCTTTTTAAACACGATGGCAATTATTGCACTGATAAGGCCAATACAAAAAAACTGTGCAGCAAGCTCAGGAATATAATATTGGCGCGCCATCACCCCCCATACGACCCAAGCTATGCCCAATACAAACACTAATAATGTGAGTGCATCGGCTAGGCTGAGTTTAATCGTTGGCTGATCACCCGTTTTTTGGGATTGTGTTTTTATCCGTTTTGCATAGCGCATTGTAAACACGAGGCCTACAAGGGTAAAACAAGCCCACGCTAACATACGAAAGCCCGCACCAGAAAATACTGGGATTTCAGCTATCGATTGCGCTATAGCAATGCTAAAAGGGTTCATCCATGAGGTGGCAAAGCCTATTTGCGTGGCCACGTAAGTTGTAAGTACAGTGACTTTAGCGTCGTAGCCAAGTTGTTGCATAATAGGGAGCAGCACAATACAAAATGCAATAGCCTCTTCGCCCATACCAAATACCGCGCCGCCTAACGAAAATAGTAAAAACAGTAAGGGAATAAACAGCCATTCAACCCGCTTGGTTTTATTAATAAGTGCCATAATGCCGTTATTAATCGCACCGGTTTTCATAATAATGCCAAAGGCACCGCCAGTGATTAAAATAAACGCCATTACGCCAATCGCTGCACCATATTTATCACCCGACACTAAGCCTTCAAACAATACATTTGCTAAACCAATGTCGCCACCTTGTGCAAAAACAGGTGGTGATTGTTGGTCGTTAACGGCTTGATATTGTGAAAGCTGTACGGTATGGCTGTCAGGCTCTGCATTAAATACCCCGGGGGTAATAAATACCGTGGCTGTATAGGCAATCACTGCCACACACAGCAAAATAATGCTGGCATCGGGCATAGAAAATTGTTTTTGTTTCATAATTTCACTTTAATAAAAGGTCATTGTGTTGATGCGTAAAAAACGCTTAAACGTACTTTAGCACTTAATAGGCAGTGTCACTGTAGCCATGACCTGTAATAAAAGGAATGCCGCAAAGCGTTTGCTTTGCGGCTAAGTGGTTAAAAGCGGTAACTAATACTTAATTTGTAATTAGCACCTAGGGCATTATGGTTGATTGAATCAAAGCCACGGCTTGAACCATAAAGAGTGGGTGGCTCTTTATCAAAAATATTATTGATGCGCGCGCGCAAAGTCAGCGATTTATTAACATAGTAACCCGCTGATAAATCCCAAACGAGCCAGTCATCAACCTGATGCTCACCTTTTGAGTCTAATACGCCAAGTGAATCTAGCTCATCAATTTCACGGCTACGCAGGCCTTCTATATCATCTTCGTAGCTGCTGGTGTAGTTTGCACCTAAGTTAAGGTAGTAATTTTGCGCTTCCCAATCTATTGACATACGCGCAATATTTTCAGGATAACGATAAGTTCCTACCAACTTCTCTAACGAGTCAGACCCCGGTTTATTACGTTCAAACTCAAGGTAATGAGTACCGTCAAAGGCAAAGGTTAAATCGCCGCTTGGTAATACAAACCTATGATCAAACTTAAAGTCTATGCCAGCTAATGTTTGTGTACCAGTGTTTTCAAGTTGAATGACGTGGTCACGGAATAAAGGTAAGTATTCTTCATCTTTACGTTGGGGAAACTTTTCAAGATAGTTATCTAAAATTCCAGTTAAATTAGCGCCATCTTGCTCGATTGTTAAGCCGCTACCATTTTCTCCATCGGTTATACCACATAACTCATTTTCGTAAGAAATACCTTGCTCGCCTTCTGGGACAATACCGCAATGGCGCAGTGATGCATCAGTAATGGCGCGATCGAGTACTGCAGTCATGTTGGTATCAATCACTTCTTCGTGATCAAACTGCCAATAATCAACGGTTAAGTTAGTATCAACACTTGGGCTCCACGCAAAACCAACACTAATGGCTTCTGACTCTTCAGCTTTTAGGCTTTTATTACCCAACTCAAGTGAATTAACACTGACCTCAGTACCTTGACCTGCACAGTATAGTTCTGAAACCGCTTGGTTAGCGCCACAATCAAATGTTGAACGAGTGGTTCTTAATTTAACCCCTGCTTGCGTTAACGATGGTGCTCTAAACGAGGTTGACCATGAGCCACGAACAACTAACGAGTCAGTAGGGCGATAGCTCAAACCTATTTTAGGATTAAAGGTGCCACCAAAATCATCATAATGATCGTACCGACCCGCTGCTTGTAGCTCTATTTGCTCACTCAGTGAAATACTTAATTCAGCAAAGGCGGCATATTGAGTGCGATCGGCTTCTGATAAGCTAGAGCCAAAGCCAAATACATCAACAAGGTAGTCTTTGTCTGCTTGAGCTTGTGAATTAAGCGAAGGAATGTCGCTTAGCTCTTCACGTCGTGCTTCTACCCCAAATGAGGCATAGGCTGGTAGGTCGTTAAAGGTAAATAGTTCACCATTAAAGTTAGCATCCCAGCCGTAAACAGTACTTTCTCCACTGCGTGTTGGGCGAGCTTGCGCTGTTGCCAAAACGGCATCATTAGCGGCGTCGCCTTGAAGGAAAGGGTTGTAAAAAGGTAGCAACTCCCCAGATGCACAATTTAAGTCAGTACCGTCATAACTTGCCAGCGTACCGTCTGAACATAGCTCGCCTGTAATCGCGCCATGGAACTGGTAGCGATTATAAACCCCTGCAATCGCTTCTTGCTCTGAACGTGAGCGAGAAAGAGTAACACCAGATTCCCAACCCCAATCACCAATTTCACCACTTAGGCTACTTACTAAGCGAAAGTTTTTCGTTTCTACTTCCACCGTTCTTGGGGCATTAAAGCGCGCATCAAATGCAAAACCATACACTTCTCGACCACTTTGGGTATCAAATGGGTCAATGTAGAGTTGATCTAATAAATCATTACTACCATCGGCATTATCGTAAATAAATAAGGCGTCTTCTAAAACATACGGGCCGTCGTCGTCATTAATTTGGTTAATAGGTGAGGGCGATGAGTACGCTTTTGCCTTGGTCTGGCTGTAAAAAAAGTCAGTATGCCATTGTAGACCACCAAGCTCACTATTAAACATAAAGCCGGTTGAAAGGCTTTCAAATGGCGTTTCTAGGTAATCATCTTGATTAGGGTAGTAAGCACAAATTTGTTCATCAAGTTCAGTAGTAACTAACTCGGTTTTGCAGTTTGGTGATGGAAGTTCGTTACCATCTCGGCTGCTGAAATAATAAATATTAGGTGAGTTCTCCAGCTTAGGTAAATAGGAGTAACCATTCACTAAAGAGGGAGAGGCCGTGTAATTACGATCGGTCGCTTTAAAAGCGTTACGGTCATATATATCTGCAAATACCGTTAAGTTACTCTCGCCTATTTTTGTACCATACACTAAGTTTAATTGTTTTTTACTTTCGTCATGTTGATCAAAGCTATCGGCAAACGAAGTATTGATTTCAGCGCCTTCAAAATCATCTTTTAAAATGTAGTTAATAACACCCGCTACAGCATCGGCACCATAAACGGCTGATGCACCGGTGGCTAAAATATCAATACGTTCAATGGCCGCTAGAGGAATAGAATTCACATCTACAAAGTTTTCAGTACCTGCAGCAAATGAACTAGGCGCAACTCTTCGCCCATTTATTAATGTCAGCGTTGCTGATGGCCCCATGCCTCTCAAGCTCGCTGCTGATTGACCCGCTGGTGTAGAGGTAGACGTACCACCACTTTCAGAGGTTGAGAACGTACCGCTTCCGCCTTTAAATACAGATAAATCTTTGAGTAATTCATGAATGGTATTAGCACCAGAGCGTTTGATTGCATCTTGGTCTAACACGGTTAGTGGAATAGTGCCTTCCAGATCAACGCCTTTTAAGCGAGATCCTGTTACTTCTACTCGTTCAATGTTGGTATCAGTTTGAGTTTCTTGTGCATACACACAAGTGACAGGGCTCAGTAAAGCGCTTACTGTGGCCGCAATAGTTAGTTGACGAAACATTGTAGTACCTTTTGTCTTTTTTAAGCGCGCAGAAATAGGTTTAATATTTCTTAAGGCTTTAATTATTATGGTTTTTAGACAGGGCAATGGTGAAATGACACGCTGAGCCCCTCACAGAAATTAGTGAGGTGGTGGGCTACTCGTCAAACCACTCCGAAAGGTAGTGTGGTGAGTAGAAATATGTTGTAAGCAATGTTGCTTTTTTAAACATAATTCTCTTTCCAAAAAGGTTTTTGACAAAGCTAGCAAATGGGTGCTAGCTTACTCGCGTTTTAAAGTTCCTTTTTTTTATAGCAAGTGAGAGACGCTCTCGCAAGTTATTTCTTATAATTTTTTACATGAGTGTAACATAATGGAACGAATAAATTTACCAAACAAGCGGTTAGTTAAATCGCGAATAATAACCGCTTTTTACTCAATTTTAATTGCTTTTTCGCTACAGTTAAGCGCAAAAGAGCCTAGTCAAACTCTTGTTTTAGTGGGTGGAGCTCTCACAACATGTGCCAGTTTAAGCCCTGAAAACTGTGAAAAAAATACTCAGATCTCGGGTAAAACGCATAATGTATTTGCGCTCTCTCACACTAAAATTAGCCAAATAAAGCAACAATGGCCCAGTAAAAATAGCCAAGCTAAAAATAACACTATTAAAAATTTAGCAACAATGCAGGCTAAGTCATCGCCCACATTATCGAAAAAAGAGTTGTTATGGCTATGGCGTGACATTGATAGTAAACAGCTCAATAGTTTATCGGATCAAGAATACAATTTTGTAATAGATATGCTTGAAGTAGCGCAAATCCAAAGCGACAACAAGCGACTAAAAGAGCAGGTAAATACTGCGCTTAATAGCGAATCGGCGGCGACAGAGATTTTGCAGTTTATATCTGGTAGTTTAAAAGTTAATAACTCCAACCCGAGTATACTGGCCATTACCGCCTCAAGTAGAGACCCTTATGAATCTGCTGATTTTTACGAAGGATTACTAAGCTTCCCTAATGTAAATTCGCAATGGCTTGCATTAACCCCTGCGCTTGCTAAAGCAATAACCACCAACAAGTGTGATGATTTAACCACGCTTAGGCACTCCGAAATGGGGCTATATCAACGCGAACATATTTACCCTGATCGCACACAAGCTGAATATAAATTGTGTAAAAAAGGCACCGACGCTTTAGTAGAGCTAATAAAAAACAGTACCGGTGTGATGTTTAATGGTGGCGATCAAAGCTTAACCCGAAAAGTATTATTTGATGAAAATAACCAGCCTTACCCTTGGACAAAAGCATTACAGTCTCGCCCTGTTATTGTTGGAACAAGTGCAGGTACCGCGGTGCAAAGTGGTGGGCAAGCCCACGCCGGGAATGTGGTGATGATCACCAATGGCACTAGCTTGTCGGCATTGAAAGAAGGCGCACAAGCCATTGATGCCCCAAGTGAACGCTCAAACAGCGATAGTTTAACTTACAACCGCTTTGGGGGTTTAGGCACATTTAGTTACGGTGTACTCGATACACACTTTAGCGAGCGAAACCGTACATTAAGACTAGGCACTTTGCTCGACGACTTAAGCGCAAACCAAGATCAGCCGACATTCGGTTTTGGTGTAGACGAAACCACAGCCTTAGTGGTGATTAAATCTGAAGCTGGCAATTTAATGACCGTAATTGGTAAAAATGGTGTGGTGATGGTTAAATCAACAGAGCAAGCTCAGGCTGAAACTAAAACTAAAACCTACAGTTACTCTTACTGGCCTGTGGGCAGTGTGATTGATATTAAAAATAACGATTTTACCTTAAGTCAGCGCAGTATTAGCCAAGCATTGCCAGCAATTAAAATACCGCCTTTACCAGTTCAGCGTTTTGGCAGCATTTTAACGGATGCAAAATTACGCTCTTTAACGCAAGCCATGTGCCTTAGCCAAGAACAAACGGCTGTTGGCCAGCAAGATGAGTTTATTATTAGTTTATCTACCACGCCTGAGTCGGCATATCATCGTATTAGTGCTGCGCAGTATGGCTGTGCGGTGAGTAATTTAGAAATTGCAGTGAGTACCTTTTAATTTAATGCCACGCAAGCTAATTTAATTAAACACACTGCTTAGTTGATTTTAACTTTAGCGGCCATACTATATTTAAAGCGTGTTTATTAAATCACAACAAAAGGAAGGTTCATGAGTAAAGTAGCGGTTATTTATTTTTCGGGATATGGCCATACCAAAAAAGTGGCTGAATTTGTAGCTGATGGAGCAAACGCTCAGCTTATTGCAATCGATGAGAATGGCGACATAAAAGACACCGATTGGGATGCATTAAACAATGCAGATGCCATTATTTTTGGTGCACCTACCTATATGGGCTCATATCCTTGGCAGTTTAAAAAGTTTGTTGATGCTACCTCTAAAGTATGGTTTACCATGGGGTGGAAAGACAAAATATTTGGCGGGTTTACTAATAGCGGCAGCCTAAATGGCGATAAACAAGTCACTCTAATTAGTATGCAAACATTGGCTTCGCAACATGGTGGAATTTGGGTAAGCCTAGGGTTACCACCGGCCAATAAACTGGAATCAACTCGTCAAGACATCAATAACTTAGGCGGTTCAGTTGGCGTATTAGTGCAATCACCTACTGATGCAGATGAATCTGCAATTCCATCAGGCGATTTAGAAACGGCCCGTTTATACGGCGAACGTGTAGCTGATATAGCCAAACGCTTAAAGTAAAAGTCACTCGATAAAATAAGTTAAAAAAGCCACATTGTGTGGCTTTTTTAGTTTGATAATTCCAATTTTTGTTGTTTGTGCTCTAGCTGGTATAGGCTTGAAAATTGACGTTTATGAACTTCAAATAAATACGCTCTTAGCTGCTCTTTACCATGGTGAATGTGTTTAATTTTTGCTGCTATGCCACACTTACTCTGCCTAACCGGCTCTATATCTAATGATATCGCCGCTTCGTTGGGTAAAATAAATTGCATATTCTGCAACTCATCAAGCTCACTGTGTACTGATGTGGGTTTTAAAAATATTCCTGTGCTAGATATAGATTCAATGCAAAAACCTTGGCTTTGGATATTTAATTCGCTCAACCGCCAGCTGCGCTGAATACCTTTAGTGTCAATTACTTCGGGGGCTTCTAATACGGTACTGAAATGGCCTAATTCATCGGTTTTAAATTGAAGTGGGAACCATAGTTGGTAGTGGGCTACTTCTGCTAATAAGGTTAATTTAGCTTGACCAAGTAAATGCGCAATACCCTCTGGTATTGATGCTTGTACTGTTAACTTTGTTTCATTGATTAATGCACTACTTTGACTAGGTTCAAATAAGCCAGATAAAAAGTTAATTTCTTCGTCAGACAAATCCATGTATTTTCCTTAATACCTAAATTGTGGATTCTATTCCTCACAAGGTTACTGCCCAATGAATGAACAGTTTATTATTTTGTAAGCTCCGCATAGCGCGGCTAAATTTTTATACAATTTAAAATTTCAACCTTCCTGATTGAAATTTTAAATGGTTGATTTTAATTAGTTTTGTTTGTTTTTAAACTCAGTGAGTTAAATAGTTGTATGCGTTTTTTACTATTTTAACCTTATTATCACCAATAAGTTAAGTAATAAAGTGTACAAAATTAAAACGCTTCGCGATGTTTTTATATCAACAATGCGTAAATGAGACTTAGGTCTAGCTTACGAAGCATAAGGAAATACTTAGAATAGCGCCAAATAAAAATGGGGTTTAAGGGGTTCCAAATGCAATTAGAACGAATTCGTCGTAGCGACTTACACAACAAAGTGATGTCTGCAGAGCAGGCCAGTTTATTTATTAAAGACGGCATGACCGTGGGTATGAGTGGTTTTACTCGTGCCGGTGAAGCGAAAGCTGTACCACGTGCGCTTGCAGAGCGAGTGCGTGAAAACCCAATGAAAATTAACCTAATGACGGGCGCGTCATTAGGAAACGACTTAGATAAGCTACTAACTGAATCAGGTGCGTTAGCGCGTCGTATGCCATTTCAAGTAGACAGCACATTACGTAAAGCGATTAACAACGGTGAGGTCATGTTTATTGACCAGCATTTATCTGAAACCGTTGAACAGCTACGTAATCATCAGTTAACGATGCCTGATGTAGCGGTCATTGAAGCCGTAGCTATTACTGAAGAAGGCCACATAGTACCTACAACATCAGTGGGCAATTCAGCCAGCTTTGCTATTTTTGCCAAACAGGTAATTGTAGAAATTAATATGTTACACCAGCCAGAGCTTGAAGGGCTGCACGACATTTATATTCCATCTTATCGTCCAACACGTACGCCAGTGCCATTAGTGAAAGTAGATGACCGTATTGGTAGCACTGCTATTCCAATCGACCCGGCTAAAATTGTGGGTATTGTATTTACCAATCAAAGTGACTCATTTTCAACTGTTACCGACCCAGATGCAGACACAGCCTCTATTGCACGTCACTTAGTTAACTTTTTTAAAGAAGAAGTAGCGCAACAGCGCATGCCTGCAAACTTAGGCCCATTACAAGCGGGTATTGGTAACATAGCCAACGCAGTCATGATGGGTTTATTAGACTCTGATTTTAAAGACCTCACTATGTATTCAGAGGTACTACAAGATTCTACCTTTGATTTAATTGATGCGGGTAAACTTAATTTTGCATCAGGGTGTTCAATTATTTTATCAGAGCGTTGTAACTCACAAGTATTTAATAACCTTGAAAAGTATCGTGATAAGCTAATACTTCGTCCACAAGAAATGTCGAACCACCCTGAAATTGTGCGTCGTTTAGGTATTATTGCGATTAACACCGCACTTGAGTTTGATATATATGGCAACGTTAACTCAACTCATGTATGTGGCACTAAAATGATGAACGGTATTGGTGGTTCAGGCGACTTTGCACGTAATGCGCATGTATCGGTGTTTGTAACTAAATCAATTGCCAAAGGTGGCGCTATTTCGAGTGTTGTGCCTATGGTAAGCCATGTTGATCATACCGAGCACGATGTTGATATTTTAGTAACCGAGCAAGGCCTTGCCGATTTACGCGGTTTAGCACCACGCGAACGTGCAATTGAAGTCATTAAGCACTGTGTACACCCAGATTATCGCAACGCCATGCTTGATTATTACGAGCGTGCCTGTGTACGTGGCGGCCATACGCCTCATCTTTTGGAAGAAGCGTTTAGTTGGCATACCCGCCTTGAACAACAGGGTACAATGAAGCAAAGCTAATACTTAAAACCCCGCATTTGCGGGGTTTTTATTTTGTAATTAGTCTAAAATATTAGACTCAGACCAAACCCTAAGATCGTGAAGAATTCCTAGTGCAGAGCGCCCAAACTCAGTGAGCTCGTAGGTGACAGCAATAGGTCTAGTGCTGATCACCGTCCTTAAAACCATCTTATTGGCCTCTAACTCTTTTAAACGTTGATCTATCATTTTTTTGCTCGCTCCACCTAGCATTCGAGTTAGATCATTAAAGCGAACAGGTTCATCTTTTAAGTGATAAATAATAGAACTTGTCCACTTCCCGCCAATTAAGCGCATTCCTTTTTCAATAGCACAAGGTTCTAAGCAGGCATTTAAAACTTTTTTTCTTCCCTTACTATCTGTTTCTATAGAGCTTTCCAAAATTTAACCTCTAAAATAGGGTGGTTACTAAAAGTATACTAATTGAATCTATTCTTCAGGTAACTATTATATACCACATTAAAGTGAAGACCAATTTTTGTACTATTTTTGGAGAGATCACATGAGCAAGGTACTCATTATAAATGCACACCAATATTATTCTTTTTCAGAGGGCAAATTAAATGCCACCCTAGTTGATGTAGCATCATCGATACTGATAGAAAAAGGCTATGAAGTTAAAACCGTAACTATGACAGATAGTATTGATGTAGAGGCACAATTAGCACTTCATCAATGGGCTGACGTTGTCTTACTGCAATCACCTATTAACTGGATGGGCGTGCCATTTTCGTTTAAAAGATATATGGACGAGGTGTATACAGCCGGTATGGGTGGCGCCATGTGTAATGGCGATGGTCGTCACCAGGACGACCCAAAAAGCGGTTATGGCACAGGTGGCACACTTAAAGATACTAAATATATGATGTCACTCACATTTAACGCACCAGAGGAGTCATTTAACAATTCAGAAGAATTTTTTAATGGTAAAAGTGTTGACGACTTAATGTTCCCAATGCATATGAACTTTAAGTTTTTTGGTATGACAGCAATGCCTACCATTGCTTGTTTTGATGTTATGAAAAACGCCGATATAGATACTGACTTAGCGCGCTTTAAAGCACATATAAGTACACACTTTTGAGAGGAAACACAATGACTAATGCATCACAGTATACAAATAAACTTCTTCCGGGGAGTCGTTTCCCAAAGATTAATTGCCCTGTACTAAATAGTAACGAAGTAGAGTTAGGGCGTGTCCAGCAAGACGCTGCTTGGCAAATGGTGGTTGTGTATCGTGGCCAGCATTGTCCTATGTGTACGCAGTATCTAAATCAGTTAGAAGAAATTAAACAGTCATTACAAGACATTGGAGTTTCTTTAATTGCTGTATCGGCCGACAGCGAAGCGCAGTTGTTAACACATAAAGAGAAGTTATCAGTGAGTTACCCCATTGCGTTTGAATTAAAGCCTGAACAAATGAATGCGTTAGGGCTGTATGTTTCTCAACCTCGCAACGCTCAAGAAACAGACCATTTATTTGCTGAGCCTGCTGTGTATGTAGTGAATGAACACGGTACAGTACAAGTTGTTGATATCTCAAATAATCCATTTGTAAGACCAGATCTGTCTACTTTATTGCGAGGTATAACTTGGATTAAAAACCCTGATAATAATTACCCTATTCGTGGAATGCATAAAGGTTAATGTTTGATGGTTTAAGTTTGCCACTATGATCTGTAAAATAACTGCATATTATTTACAGACTCGCTATGGCGAGCAACACAGAGTAACCTTAATGGAAAACAAACTAACTGCAATCGATACACTCGCTGAACTTGAAAGTTTTTTACTGCAAGTTGAAAACGGCGGCCTAGGTTTAACCGGCGTAGCAGGCGTGGGTATGGCAACTAACAATGCTGACGGCAGCCGTTTTGTAGCCGTGTTTGATGACAAGCAACAACTTTTATTAGCACGTGAAATTACCGAAGAGATCTTCCAAAGCGGACAAGACATGGTGCGCAACGGCGTAGGGCGTAAGCACTAGTACCTTACTACTAATTTAAAAAGCGCCAAATGGCGCTTTTTTTGTGGTTTTATTTTAAACAGGTGTTAAATATAAAATAAATTTACACAAATGGCACGCTATGTAATGGTTTCACTAGTTTTATTATGTAAAAGCGAAATAGCTCAGGTGAAATCATCAATATTCAACCGTTATTAGGTGTTAGTTAGTATGGACTTTATTGCTACCGCATTTTTCTTTTTAGTTCTTCTAATCGCTTTATCTATTGTTTGGAGCACGCTAAAAACGGGAATTTCACCGATGATGAGCTCAAGCAAAGCGCGCCAAACTATGCTTGCTGCAATAAGCATGGATGAAAAAGGCGCATTAATTGATTTGGGTTCAGGTTGGGGAACGCTTGTTATACCGGTTGCCAAAAGGCATCCTAATAAACAGGTTATTGGCTATGAGTTATCGTGGTTTCCTTGGTTAATTTCAATGCTTTTTAAATATAGTTTAGGTTTAAATAACCTTACCCTCTATCGTAAAGACTTTAAAAATGCCGATCTCAGTTCTGCGTCTACTTTGGTGTGTTACTTGTTTCCTGATGGTATGGTAGCGCTTGAAGAAAAGTTAAAACATGATGTGTTTAAAAACATCACTATTGTGAGTAACACCTTCGCTTTGCCATCATATAAACCAACTAACGTTATCAAGCTTAAAGATTTTTACCAAACACCGATTTATGTGTATCACTGGCAACCCAAATAGAGGGATATTATTTAGGGTCAGTGCTTAGTTGATGTCATATTTTTTATCCATAAGTTCATGTTATCTGCAGACATTGGTTTGGCAATATAATAACCTTGCCCATGATAGCAACCCATGCCTATAAGTACTTTTTCGAGCTCTTGTGACTCTATCCCCTCTGCAACTAGGTTATACCCAAATGCTTTACTTAGCGCCACGATACACGTAACGATGGACTTGTCTTCATGGTCTGATAGGAGCTTTTTAACAAAGCTTTGATCTATTTTTAATGTATCTAAAGGTAATTTTTTTAAGTAACTCAAAGAGGCGTAACCTGTACCAAAGTCGTCTAACGCAATACTTACACCTAAATTTCTACAGCCATTGAGAACGTCGACTGCTTGGTCAACGTTTCCAATTGTAGTGCTCTCTAAAATTTCCAATTCGAGGGTTTTTGGTTTTATATTATTAGTGCTGATGAGTAACTCTCTGAGGTTTTCAACAAAGCCCTCACTAAGTAAATGAGCTGGAGAGATGTTTACACTCATAGAAAGATGATTTCTTGTCCAAATTTTATGTTGTTTTAAGGCCTCAGCAAGTACCCATTCACCAATTAATATACCAATGTGTGGGTGCTCTAATGCCTCTGAAAAGTGACCAGGGTAAAGTAAACCCAAAGTAGGGTGATTCCAGCGTATTAAGGCTTCAACGCCAATCAACTGGTGATCCATCAAATTGACCTTTGGTTGATAATGAAGAATAAACTCTTTGCGAGCAATGCCTTTTTCAGCAGCCAATAATAAATCATGTTTTGCATGCCTTAGGCTTTCTTCTTCTGGATCAAAAAACAGAATCCGGTTTGTTCCTGATCTTTTTGCTTGGTACATTGTTTGATCGGCTCTGCGTAAAATGTCATCACAAGTTAAGCCATCATCACTGGGAAGTGCAACGCCGATGCTGACTGAAATTTGAACGGAGCACGAAAACTCTGCTAATTTTATTGGGTCGTTTACCTCAATCAGCACCTCTTGTAACAGAGTCTCATATTCTTGTATCGTGTGCGCAGCCCCTCTTAATAAAAAGATAAACTCATCTCCGCCAATACGCGCGAGTGTATCTTCTTTGCGTAATGTGCTTTTTAGTCTTTGGGCAATAGTTTTCAAAACGAAGTCACCGGTTTCGTGACCGTATTTGTCATTAATGGGTTTAAAATTATCTAAATCTAAATAGGCAACGGCGAGCTTTTGCTTAGATGTAATGGCTTGTTGGAGTTGATCAATTAAAATTGGGCGGCTTGCTAAGCCTGTTAGGCTATCGTAATGTGCCATGTTATGAAGTTTTTTTTCTAAGCTTGCGCGTTGAATGGAACTAGATATAGAGTGTATCAACTGATCGCTTTTTAATTGGTTTTTAAGTAAATAATCGCTTGCCCCTAGGCGCATAGCTTCTGCTGCTATTTTTTCATCCCCTAAGCCCGTGATCATAATCACAGCACAGTGGTTATTTACAGACTTTCTAATATTATCCAGCAGAGTAAGCCCCGATCCGATACCTAATCGGTAATCAACTATGACGCAATCAAATTCCCTATGCTCAAGGTAAGACATAGAGCTTTCAATAGAAGATGCTTCTGAAATTTTAGCCTGTATATTAGAGCGAGATATCATACGGCGTATTTGTTCTCTATCAACCGCATCGTCATCAACAATGAGTAGTTTAATACTGTCGCAGGTGTCAAAATTATCTATTGAAGTTATCATATCCATATCTCTTGCAAAGTGGCTTATTCAAGCTCAACGGCATGTATATAAGCATCCATAAGTGTCGCTAATTTGGCAAACTGCGGGCCAATTGCATGTTTAACCATGTAACCTGCTACGTTATTATGGTACGCGCGAGTACGATCGTTATCCTCATTGGAGGTCGTGAGTATAAATACAACGGTATCGTTTAATTTTTCATCTTTACGAATATGCTCTAAAAATTCAAAGCCATTCATCACTGGCATATTCAGGTCTAGCAATACTAAGTAGGGCTCTGATATTTCTTTTTGTTGCGCTTTTTCTCGTAACGCATCTAGTGCCAGCTTTCCGTTTTGTTTCCAAATTATTTTAATTTTAGGATCCACTTTTTTTAGGCTTCTTGTAACGGCTTCCGCGGCAACATCGTCGTCCTCAACAAGCAGTATAGATAGATTTTTGATCATAAATTTTCTTTCCTTGCAAAGCGAGGCCACCACACATGAAATGTAGACCCTTTTTGCGGTTCATTTGAGCTTACTGAAATGCGCCCACCATGAGCTTGTGCCAAACGCCGACTAATAGACAGCCCAATACCTGAGCCCGACTTATCATCAGAGGTTGTTTGAAACAAACTAAAAATACGCTCGTAAGCCTCTGGTGGAATACCGGGGCCATCATCAGTCACAGTGATATGGCAAAGCGTATTTTCTGCTACACAACGAATCTCTATAGTTCCCTCTTTACTGTCGTGGTGTTTAATAGCGTTACTTAATAAATTGCGGACCACGGTTTCAAGTGGCGTCCATGCAGTGACGATGGTATCTAATTGAATGTCTTTATGAAGCTTCATTCCAGCCGGTAAATCTAACAGTTCGGTAACGTTAGAAATTAACTTATGCATATCGATTACTTGAGTATCTAGAGTGGCTTTGCCTGCTCTTGCATAGGCCAATAAATTATCTATTAACGTCTCCATTTTATGAATACGATCATCAATACGTGTTAAGTTATATTCGACTTCAGGCGTGGTAGTGCCCAAATCTTCTTTTATCCATTCAATTAAGTTTGAAATACCCCGCAATGGAGAGCGTAAATCATGAGAAGCTACATAGGTAAACTCCTTCAAACTTGTGTTATTTTCTTTTAACTCGGTTTCCATTCGTTTTCGTTCTGTTATATCTAACAACGACACAAATACCATGTCTTCGTCATTGGTGTTTATAAAAGGACTCAGGCCCACTTCAACTGGGAATTCTTTTCCGTCTTTGTGTAAGGCGGTTAAATCTCTGCCTACTCCCATACTTCTGACACTGGGTTCACGATGAAATGAATGGCGAAGTGCTGAATGGTGCCCTTGATAGCGATGCGGTAATAGCATTTCCATTTTTTTATCGAGTAATTCTATTTCACTGTAGCCAAAAGATTTACATAACGATTGATTAACCGCTTGAATAATGCCCGCTTGGTCTACTATTAACACACCATGAGGTGCAGCTTGAATAGAGCGTTGAAACATATTGTTAGCGCGCAGCCTTTGCGATATATCAACCAGTGTGGCTAAAACTAACTCTTGTTGTCCGTGTATCGGGTTTAAACCTATTTCGATTGGGATTTGCTTACCATTTTTTTGACTCGCAAATAACTCACGGCCTTCACCCATTAATCGTTTTCGAGGGTTAGCAAAAAACTGACTCATCAAGTGGGTATGGTTCGCTTTAAATTGCGCTGGAAGTAAACTATCTATATTCTTCCCTATTAGTTCTGAGTCCTCATAGCCCAGTATTTCAGATAGTTGACTATTGGCAAAAAGGATCTGAGCATCGGTATTGACTACCATTGCCCCCATGGGTAAACAACTAACTAGTTGAGCTAAAAAGGCTTCGTCCATATTTACATTTGAACTAGGTGAATTAGATTTTTTATTTACTTTTTTAAGGTCCATCAAGCATCCCGCAAGTAAATGTAGTTCCTATAATATAGTAATAGTCGAACAAGTATTGAACAGCAAATTTAGAGGAAGATCATGTTATTTAAATGCTTATTTTAATAGTTTCTTCTTATATTTTAGCGAGTCATTATGGTTGAAAAAGGTGCATTGATTTATTTAGTTTTGGGTGGGGAGTGTTAACTTTAGTGCTTACTAAATATAGTTAGTGTTTAAATAATCTTACTCTCTATTGCAAAGACTTCAAAAATGCTGATTTCGTACTGTGTCTACGCTAGTGTGTTACTTGTTTCCAGGCGCTATGGTAGCGCTTGAAGAAAAGTTAAAACAAAACGTGCTTAAAAACATCACCATTGTGAGTAACACTTTAGCTTTGCTTTTATATAAACCAACTAAAGTGATCAAGCTTAAAGAGTTCTAACAAACACCTATTTATGTGTACCACTGGCAACCAAAATAAACTTTGCTTTAAGTCTTAATACAAACAGCAGCAGCTTTGTCGCGATTTTTAATTGCGTTACTTATTGGCGCAATAAGCTAATGTAGTGGTTTTTAAAAATGCTAATTTTATATAAGTTTCGAAGATAGTTAAGAGTGATAACAGTGCTATGAAATTAAGATAGAATCCCTTTATTTTTCTATTTTGGAGAGTAGGCTATAGTGTGAAATTAAAAGCTAATTAATTCAATAAAATGGAGCATGTTAGTCTATTTAGTTAAATGTAGGGTTAAAAAGTTAGTGAGTTAAAAATGAGTATTTGTACCCCTTTTGTTGATTTTTATTTTAAATATATTTATCTTAAACTTTAAAGTAGTGCAGATTAAGGACAATAAATGAAAAAGGTAATTTTCGCATCTCTTCTATCTATTTTTTCTACCTCAACGATAGCTAATGAACAATCTTTAACAACAGAGTGTTCAGCTTGTTTTTCTTATGAGCAGTTTAAAACTTCAGCGAAGTCAAATGCTCAGCTTGATAAAACCCGCGATGTTTACGTAATGAATCTAGAAGCATTAACTATTAAAAAGTTCGAAGTTTCAAAAAGGTTTAGCGGTTACAGAACCATTCCTGGAACTGGTTCTGTAACCGATGGGCGTGGAGGGAAGATGAAAGGTATAAAAGTACCTACATATTCAGTCACTGTTAAAGACCATAATGTAGAACAAAGTGTTTTAAATAATTTCTACAATTTATCTGATGCTAAGAAGCAAGTAATGATGTCTGTACAATCACTTAAGGCTGATGAAGTGCCGTCTGAAATCGCAGGAAGCGTATGGGATTTAGTTGGTTCAAGCTCTATTCAAAATAAAGTTGCAAGACATTATAATGGAAATACTAATCTCAGGAATGACCTTACTAATTTTGCAAACGCAACAGACAAAGTCTCAGGATTGTTAAATGTAGACAAGATTATGGTGCAAGTTAGCTTTAGTGATGGAAGTACCGCAATTTTTTCTCTATATGCAGTGATTAATGGGGATTTAATTTGGGATTTTGAACGTGGTACCGACGTCGATTTAAATAAAGTAAAGCCTAATTTCGATACTAAAAACGCTGAATCTTATGATTTTAACAAGGGTGGAGCTGATGTATTTGTCGATTTCTATAATGCGGCAAAACGAGCTGGAGTGTCTTTTACTTCAACTTCTAGTGAGGGGGCTCAGACTGGAGGGAGAGTCACTTGTGCAACCAAAAATCTTGATAAATATATTTGTACATACACTAGATAAAATTTACTATACAAATTATAGAACGATCTAGCCCTTAGGTCGTTTTTTTAACAGAATTGTTCTTTAACTATATAGAGCAAAAGAGTTAAGCCTAAACTTCAGGCATTACGGCTACTTAGCATCTACTCATAACAGCATATCAACGAACTTAAGCCAATACATCAAAAATTAAAAGTAGGTATGTGCTTCTTTATTTTTTGAAAAGTATTTAACTGTGGCGTCACATAATCTAAATACCTCTGAAATCAAAAAGCAGGAATAATTTTAATAGATTAGTTAGTGCGATAAATGTGCGATATTTTTTTGTATTAAATTAGGTAGTACGAAAGGAAAGCAGTTTTTATTGAATAAATAGAATTATGAAAGGATTTAAATGGTCGGTATGGAGAGATTCGAACTCTCGACCCCTGCCACCCCATGACAGTGCGCTACCAAGCTGCGCCACATACCGACTTCGATAGCAATAGTACGTGTATTTATAAAAAAATCAATAAGCTTTTGTTTGTTTGGATGTTTATTGCGCAAACGCTTAGTTTTAAGCGCCTGCGCAGGAGACTCTTTACGGCCCTAGTCTTTATTTAACCACTGGTTGATCGTGTTATACATTTCATCTCGTAGTATTGGTTGAGCAGTTTTGTTAGGGTGTAAGTTATCGTTTTGCATTAGCTCGCTTTTTCCTGCTACTTTAAGCACAAAAAACGGCATTAAATGCGAGTTAGTGGCTTCACTAACACTGGTAAAGCTATCGGTGAACATTTTACTGTATCGTGGGCCATAGTTAGGTGGAATATATATTTCCATAAGTGCGGTTTGTGCATCTGCAGCTTGGCTTTTTTCAATTAAAGCGGTTAAGTTAGTTTGCATTTTAGTGATTGGAAAACCGCGCAGGCCGTCATTAGCACCGAGCTCAATAAGTACGTGAGTTGGTTGATATTGCTCAAGTAGCGCGTCTAATCGGCGCAATGCACCGCCGGTGGTTTCGCCGCTAATACTGGCATTTACTAAGTTGATATTGCGTTGCTCGTCATCGTATTTATCTTGTAACAATTGCACCCAGCCTTGTTCTTGTTTTAAGCCATAGGCTGCGCTTAAACTGTCACCAAGTATTAAAATCGTGTTGTTAGCTGCCGCGTGTAGTGGGTTAATAACTAAAAATAAAATGAATACACAACGTAGGATTGAATGAGTCATATGTCAGCGCTTTCTCAATTAAATATAATTCAAGTAAATGGTTTGTCTAAAGTGGTTTCCACCTTCGAAGGTGAGTTGTCCATCCTCAGCGACATCAGCTTTAATGTCAAGCATGGTGAGTCTGTTGCTGTTGTTGGCACATCGGGTTCTGGTAAGTCTACATTATTGAGCTTGCTAGCAGGGCTTGATACCGCCAGCAGTGGCGAGGTAATGTTAGATGGTGAGCCTTTGCACAAGTTAGATGAAGAAGCGCGAGCAGCACTGAGAGCCGCTAAAGTCGGTTTTGTATTTCAGTCTTTCATGTTGGTGCAAAGTTTAACCGCACTTGAAAATGTGATGCTACCTGCCGAGCTTGCAGGTGAACATGATGCTAAAGAGCAAGCGCTCGCGTTACTTGAAAAAGTTGGCCTGAGCCATCGCATTGATCATTACCCGTCGCAGTTATCTGGTGGTGAGCAACAACGTGTTGCGATTGCTCGTGCATTTGTGGGTTCGCCTAAAATACTGTTTGCCGACGAGCCATCAGCTAACCTAGATAGCAAAAACGGCCATATGATTGAGTCGTTATTATTTGATTTAAATAAGCAAAATGGCACAACGCTTATTTTAGTTACCCACGATGAAGCTCTGGCGCAAAAGTGTGAACGTATTATTCAGATTGAAGCCGGTGAGCTGGTTCACAATTCAACTGAGGAAATGGCAAATGTGGGCTAAATTAGCACTTAAACTATTTTCTCGAGAGTTTCGCCGTGGTGAACTAACCGTCATAAGTGCTGCCATCGCTTTAGCGGTGCTAACGGTGCTTACTTTATCTATGGTGACTGAGCGAATCGCACAAAGTATTGCACAAAAAAGCAGTGCCTTTATTGCCGCTGATAGGGTATTGGCCAGCAACCATGCCATAGATACCGCTTATATTACTCAAGCTAAACAGCAAAACCTTGAAACAGCGCAAATGGTGTATTTTGACACTATGCTGTTTGCAAACGATGAAATGCAATTTAGCTCAGTAAAAGCTGCGTCAAACAGTTACCCGCTTAAAGGCCAGTTAAAGGTTAAGTCGGGCTTAAACGCCGAAACAGAAGTTGCCCCAGGGGCACCAACCCCCGGTAACGTGTGGTTAAGTGAGTCGGTTTTTTATAGTTTAAATATAAACGTAGGCGACCAAGTTGAGCTGGGTGCTGCGTTATTCAATGTGGAAAAGGTGATTGTTGAAGAACCCGATGCGCCGTTTAATGTGTTCTCTAGTAGCCGCAGGGTACTTATTAATATTGACGACGTACCAAAAACTGAAGTAATACAGCCTGGTAGCCGTGTATTTTACCGCCAGTTGTATGCAGGCGATGAAAGCGACATAAATAGTTTTTACGATTGGCTAAAACCGCAACTTAAAGAAAACCAAAATTGGTATGGTGTTAAAGACCGCCAATCGCCTATTTCAAATAGCTTAAATAGAGCTGAAAGCTTTTTGTTATTAGCCGGTTTGCTAGGGATTATTTTAGCCGCGGTTGCTATTGCAGTTTCGGCTAAGCGCTATTGTGAGCGTCAATACGACCCAGTCGCAATGATGAAAACCTTAGGCGGCAGCCGCGATATGATCCGTAAAATTTACCTTATGCACTTATTAATGGTATGTACCATGGCGGTAGTTGTTGGCCTAGCTATTGGCTATGGTTTGCAAGAGATGGCTACCGGTTATTTAGCTAAAAGTATGGGTACCGAACTGCCCATGGCTGGTTTTAAACCTTGGCTGGTGGCGATTAGTACAGGGGTTATTTGTGCGGTTATGTTCTCTATTAAGCCACTTTTAGATTTATTTGATATTCCACCGCTCAGAGTACTTCGCCGTAACTTAGGTGATCGCCTTGCGGTAAGTAAAATTCATTTAGGGCTAAGTGCACTCACCGTGTTTTTATTAATGTGGTTATTTAGTAATAACATAAAAATTACGCTTATTTTGTTTGTCTCAACGCTTGCGCTTATTTTGGTGTTATTTTTAATCTCTAAGTTAATATTTGGCGGTGGCCGCAAGCTTGGCTTAAAGCCGGGTAACAGCTGGTCTTTGGCTATTGCGTCTATTCAAAAGCGCGCCAATGTTAATGCAGTACAGTTAATTAGTTTTTCGTTAGCGATTAAATTACTATTATTTTTAATTGTGCTTAAAAACGATATTATTTCTGATTGGCAGTCACAATTACCAAGTGATGCACCTAATGCTTTTTTAGTGAATATTACGCAAAATGAACTGGACCCAGTTAATGAATATTTAGCACAAAAAGGCATTCAGGTGTCGGAGTTTTACCCGACTATTCGTGGTCGCGTAAATGCCGTCAACGGTGAAGCGGTTGCGCGTGAAGTGTCACTGCAAGATAACGAGAAAAAAGACGAAGAAGCCCGCTCAGGCATTGGCCGCGAGCTCAATTTAACCTGGCTTGACGAAGTCCCTTCGCAAAATGACATTATCGATGGCCAGTGGTTTGGCGATGACGCCGTTGCCGAGGCCTCACTGGAAGAGTCAATGATGCAGCGCCTCGATGTTAAATTAGGCGATACTCTTACATTTTTAATCGGTGCGCAGTCGTTCGATGCTAAAATAACCAGTGTGCGAAAAGTAAATTGGGCCACACTCAAGCCTAACTTTTTTATTATTTTAAGCCCAGATGTACTTAGCGACTTTCCGGCAACCTATATTTCATCGGTACGCATTGAACCTGAGCAAAAGCGCGACTTTAGCCAGTTATTACGTACATACCCCACCATTACAGCAATTGATGTAGATAATTTTGTTAAGCAAATACAATCGACTATTGAGCAAGTGTCGTTAGCCATTGGTTTTGTATTGGCTATTGTGGTGTTATGTGGTGCGTTGGTACTAATATCGCAGGTGCAAGCAAGCTTAGGTGAGCGCATGCAAGAAATTGTGATATTGCGTACATTAGGCGCTAAAAGTCGATTAATAAAAAATGCTACTTTATATGAGTTTTTATTGCTTGGCGGTTTAGCCGGACTGGTCGCTGCATTTTTCAGTGATATTGCACTGTTAATAGTGCAGCAGCAAATGTTTGATTTGGCGGGTAAGCTGCATCCAAATATTTGGATTATTGGCCCCGTTGCTGGTGGCGTGTTTGTAGCAGGTTTAGGTTATTTTATGATTGCCCGTACGCTCAAACAAAACACCCAAGGCTTAGTGCGCGCATTGGCGTAAACTTTTTGGCCAAATAGAGTTTAAATGCCTACTTTTTAAGTAGGCATTTTTGTTTTGGCTTGGTACTGGTAATTTATACAGTGCTCTGGCATTATTAGCATTATTAATAAATAACAATAATGAGAGTGCTGTTTGGCCATTATTTTAGGGATCGATCCGGGCTCGCGTTTAACGGGTTACGGTGTGGTTGCGCACCAAGGTGCTAAGTTTACATACTTAGGCAGTGGCTGTATTAAATTAGCCGATCATGACTTTCCCACCCGACTTAAAATGATCTACCAAGGTATTACGCAGCTTATAGAGCAGTTTTCGCCTGAAACCTTTGCCATAGAAAAAGTATTTATGGCACATAACCCCGATTCTGCTTTAAAACTTGGTCAAGCTCGTGGTGCTGCCATTGTGGGGGCCTCTATGGCCGACTTACCAGTGTTTGAATATTCAGCACGACAAATAAAGCAAGCCGTGGTGGGTAACGGTGGAGCAGATAAATCGCAAGTACAACATATGGTTAAAAATATACTTAAACTGCCAGGTACGCCACAAGCCGATGCAGCAGATGCACTCGCGATTGCGATTTGCCATGCTCACTCTGAACAAAACTTAATAAAACTAGCGGGTAGCGCAAGCAAAACCGTTAGAGGACGTCTAAGGAAATAACAATGATAGGTCGCTTAAACGGCGTGTTAGTTGAAAAACAGCCCCCAGAAATATTATTAGAAGTGAGTGGCGTTGGCTACGAAGTACAAATGCCAATGACTTGTTTTTACGATTTACCCAAAGTGGGCGACAACGCCATTGTATACACTCACTTTGTAGTGCGCGAAGACGCACAGTTATTGTTTGGCTTTAATAATAAAACCGAACGTGCCTTATTTCGAGAGCTGTTAAAAGCCAATGGTGTAGGGCCTAAATTGGGTTTAGCTATTTTGTCGGGTATGTCGGCGCAGCAGTTTGTAAGTTGCGTAAATAATGAAGACGCTACGGCCTTGGTTAAACTGCCAGGGGTAGGTAAAAAAACCGCCGAGCGATTAGTGCTCGAAATGAAAGACCGATTAAAAAATTGGGGCAACGACTTATTTACCCCATTTAGCGACAGCGCCGTAATAGAGCCTGCGAGCAATGCAACTATAGCTAATAATGCGGCCGATGATGCGGTTTCGGCGTTAGTGGCGCTCGGTTATAAATTGCCACAAGCGCAAAAAGCAGTAAAATCAGTAAGCAAACCCGATATGTCGACTGAGGTTCTAATTAAAGAATCTTTGAAATCAATGCTGTGAGTAAATTATGATCGAAGCTGATCGCTTAATAGATGCTGCTGAAAAAACCAATGAAGACACCATAGATCGTGCTATTAGGCCTAAGTTACTGGCCGATTATCGTGGTCAGCCGCATGTTAAGCAACAAATGGAAATATTTATTGAAGCTGCGCGTAGCCGCAGTGAAGCGTTGGATCATTTATTAATATTTGGCCCGCCAGGCTTAGGTAAAACCACGCTTGCTAATATTGTAGCCAACGAATTAAATGTAAACATTAAAACCACCTCTGGCCCTGTGCTTGAAAAAGCCGGCGATTTAGCTGCATTGCTTACTAATCTTGAAGAAGGTGATGTACTGTTTATTGATGAAATTCACCGCTTAAGCCCACAAGTAGAAGAAATACTTTACCCTGCAATGGAAGATTACCAGCTCGATATAATGATAGGTGAGGGGCCTGCAGCACGCTCTATTAAGCTTGATTTACCTGCATTTACCTTAATTGGCGCAACCACGCGTGCGGGCTCATTAACCTCACCACTGCGTGACCGCTTTGGTATTGTACAGCGTTTAGAGTTTTATTCTGTTGAGGATTTGTCGCATATAGTGGGGCGCTCAGCGCATTACCTTGATTTAGAAATGTGTGACGATGGCGCGGCAGAAATTGCCAAGCGCTCTCGTGGCACACCACGTATTGCAAACCGTTTATTGCGCCGTGTGCGCGATTACACCCAAGTTAAATCAGATGGTACAGTTAATGCCGAGGTAGCTCAGCAAGCCCTCGATATGATTGATGTTGATAAAAGCGGCTTTGATTACATGGACCGCAAATATTTACTCGCCATTATTGAAAAATTTATGGGTGGCCCGGTTGGCCTTGACAACCTAGCGGCTGCCATAGGCGAAGAAAAAGAAACCATAGAAGATGTGATTGAACCGTTTTTAATTCAACAAGGTTTTATTCAGCGCACGCCTCGCGGACGAATAGTGTCGGATAATGCGTATCATCATTTTGGTTTACTTCCCAAGCAAAACTAATTAGCAGCTTGAGATAGATTTATTATCCAGAGTTTAGGGTAAATACTAAAGCCATTGCCTTTTTAACGACAGTGGCTTTTTTTATGCGCAAACATTACGTATTTTACTTTGCCAATAATTCACTGAGCGTTAAGACATATCAGGCTATTGTTCGACTGCTTATTTAGCCCGAGTTGAGATGGTTTGATAAATTGTAGGCAAAAAAAAGCCCGCAAAAAATGCGGGCAAACAACAAGTTTAAGGAAGTAATCTAGGGAACTACGTTTTACTTATTGAGGTCATACCCCAAGAAGTAAAAAAGTAATACGAAATAAATCATATTACGAGGAACTGGATTCAATGAAATAGCTTTCATTTAATGCGCTAGCTCGGTATGGGAGAATAATACCGAAGCGACACAATTTGTTCAAACTAGAAAATTTATATTTTCAGATTAAAAAAACTAATAGCAGCGGTTTTTTGTTTTTGCTTATTGTTGCATGTTAATTAATCATTAATTCTATAAGTTAATGAAATGCTTTGTTTATGTATATTAACATATTAACGTTCGGTATTAGTTTTACTATTACGTTAAGGTAAGCATGTGCTGGTTATGAGTGCTTATGCATTAATTTTGAATAAACAGCGCATTTTTGTCACTCTTTAGTGAAACTAAGCGTGCTTCCATAAAGCTTTGTTGTTATTTATTTATACAGTAGAACAAGAGTTAAGTAGTAAATATTGAGTAAAGCTGTTTTTTTAACGTTTTTTGTTGTCTATTCACAGCAATATCGTTGTCAGCAGTAAATACACTAGATACACTAGCAAAACTTTAATGGTGGCTAATGTATTGCTAAGTTACCTTACTCAAATAAATCAATTTGATGTTTTTAATTATTTAGGAGTTTAACGTGGGATCAGGGCTTAATTTTTTAGATCTAATTCTAGAAGCCAGTTTGCTTGTGCAATTAGTAATGCTAGCGTTGGTTGCTATGTCGGTTATGTCATGGGCTATTATTTTTCAACGTAAAAAAGCCATCTCTGACGCCTTAGCAAATGCCAAAAAATTTGAGCAACGTTTTTGGTCTGGTGTTGACCTAAGTAAACTATATAACGAAATTTCTTCTCGCGGTGGCCAGTCTGCTGGTATTGAGGCTTTATTTACCTCAGGCTTTAAAGAGTTTGCACGTCATAAAAAAAATACCTTTCAAAGTGCGGGCATTGTAATGGAAGGCACACACCGTTCAATGCGGGTTGCGCTTTCTCGCGAAATTGAAAAACTAGAATCAAGCTTATCGTTTTTAGCAACAGTTGGTTCAATTAGCCCTTACATCGGCTTATTTGGTACTGTTTGGGGTATTATGAATGCCTTTATTGCTCTAGGTGAAGTAAAACAAGCAACCTTACAAATGGTTGCTCCTGGTATAGCAGAAGCGTTAATTGCTACAGCAATGGGTTTATTTGCTGCAATTCCTGCTGTTATTGCTTATAACCGATTTGCTAATAAAGTTGAAAAGTTAGAATCTCACTACATTAACTTTATGGAAGAATTTGCCAATATCTTACACCGTCAAGCAGCTACCCAAATAGAGGCTCAAGCGAATGTATCATCGTAAAAAGCGTCGCCCAGTCGCAGAAATTAATGTAGTACCATACATTGATGTAATGTTGGTGCTGCTTATTATATTTATGGCCACCGCGCCGTTAATTACTCATGGTGTAAAAGTAGACCTACCAAAAATGGAAGAGTCGGACTTAGTTGATACGAAAGATACGCCACCCATAATTGCTTCTATTGATGCCGATGGTAAGTATTATGTGAGTGTAGGTACCGATCCTGAGGAACCAATGGAAGCATTAGATGTAGCTGCAGTAATTAAGCTGCAACTAATGAAAAACCCAGATGTGCCTGTAATGATCAAAGGCTCGGGTAAAGTGTCGTATCAGGAAGTGTTACTGTTAATGGACTTTTTAAAAAATGCAGGTGTACCGTCGGTAGGGTTAATGACCGAATCCTTTGAGGGGACCAAGTAGCTGTATGAGTAGTTCACTAATTAAATCAGTATTACTGCATTTAGCGTTAGGTGGGTTTTTGTATGCGTCAGCAAACATTCATCCTCCTAAACCTAAAGTAATGGAAGTAACGCTCAATGCGGCTATTCCTGAGCCAGAGAAAGCGGTTTCGGCGGTTACGATTGATCAAAAGCAAGTTGAGCAAAAAATAGCTGAGCTTAAAAAGAAAGAAGATGATAAAAAGCGTGCTGAAGATAAACGTATTCGCGATTTAGAACGCAGAGCAACCGATGCACGCAAACAGCGTGAAGCTGAAGCAAGACGCATTAAAAAGCTTGAACAGCAACGCAGAGCAAAAGAGAAAGAAACCGCACAAGCGCAAGCACAAGCTAAAAAAGCCCGTGAAATAGAACAGCGCGAGCGAGCAAAAGCGAAGCAAGCCGAAAAGCAAAAGCAAGAGGCTGAAAACGCAGCAAAAGCGGCTGCAGACAAACGTAAAGCGGAAGAAGCGGCACTTAAAAAAGCCGAACAAGAGCGTAAAAAGCGCGCTGAAGAAGCTGAGCGTAAACGCCAACAAGCACTTCAAGAGCAAATGCTGCAAGAGCAGCTTGCCAAAGAGCAGGCGGCACGTAATAAAATACGTCAACAGCAAGTAGTGAGTGAAGTTGATAAATTCCGCGCATTAATTATGGCGCGTATTCAACAAAACTTATTAATTGATGAAAAAATGAAAAACCAGCAATGCCGCATAAATATCCGTCTTGGGTTTAATGGGCTGGTAACACAAGTTAAATCGTTAGGCGGTGATAAGTTAGTGTGTGAGGCTGCATTAAGAGCTGTTCGCATGGCCGACACATTACCGGTATCTAAAGATAAAGACGTATTCGAGCAACTAAAGAATATTAATATAACCATCGCGCCAGAGTTTTAAGGGATGACATGTTTAACAAAATTAAAATAGCCTGTTTAGTTTTAATATTAGGGTTTCAGGGTGTTGCACATGCGGCACTTGAAATTGTTATTACTGAAGGTATTGACGGCGCAAGACCGATTGCGATTGTGCCATTTAAATACCAAGGTATTGGTCCTATTCCACAGCAGCTAAGTGATGTAATTGCTGCCGATTTAATGCGCAGCGGTAAGTTTAAGCCTGTGAGTGTGTCGCAAATGCCGCAACAACCTCATAAAGATGCTGATATTGATTATGGTGCCTGGGTTAATAAAGGTGTCGAGGCTGTATTGGTTGGTGAAGTAGAGCAGCAAACCAATGGACGCTATTTAGTGCGTTATGAGTTGGTTGATGTTATTCGCGGCCAAATCACTGGCGGTGAAACACAAATGATGAGCAACGGTAAGCTGGTTCAAAGCCAAGACCATATTTTAGAAGCGCGTCAAAGCGTGATTGGTGAAACCGGTTTTCGTCGCTACTCGCATCGTATTAGTGATGTGATTTATGAAAAACTAACTGGTGAAAAAGGCGCGTTTTTAACAAAAATAGCCTATGTTATTGTACGTGATACTGATGAAAAGCCGTATCAGTTAGTGGTTGCCGACTACGATGGCTTCAATGAACAAGTACTATTACGCTCAAAAGAGCCGTTAATGTCGCCAGTATGGTCGCCCGATGGGACTAAATTAGCGTATGTAACGTTCGAAAATCGCCAGAGCCAAATTTTTATTCAAGACATTTATACCGGTAAACGTGAATTGATCACCAGCTATAAAGGAATTAACGGTGCGCCGCAGTTCTCGCCAGACGGTAAAAAGCTACTGTTAGTGCTGTCAAAAGATAAAACTGGTGCAACTGAGGTTTACTTATTAGACTTACTAACACGTAAAGAGACACGATTAACACGCCATCGTAGTATAGATACCGAACCTTCGTGGTACCCAAATGGTCAAGATATAGTATTTACGTCGGAAAGGGGTGGTAATGCTCAGATTTATAAGTTAAATTTAAAAACTGGCAGATCTCAAAGATTAACCTTTGATGGTGACATGAACCTAGCGGGTTCTATTTCGCCAGACGGAAAAGAATTAGTGATGGTAAACCGTACTAACGGACAGTATCATCTTGCTAAGAAAGAGTTGGCTACAGGTGCGTTCCAAGTTTTAACTCGAACTCGCCTTGATGAATCGCCGAGCATAGCGCCAAATGGCTCGATGATTATATACAGCACGCTCCATAATAATAAACAGGTACTTGCGCTAGTATCGATGGACGGCCGTTTTAAAGCACGCTTACCTGTGCTTGATGGACAAGTGAAGGCACCGGCTTGGTCGCCATATTTACAGTAATAATTGCTGGTTTACTCAAAATAGGAATCTACTCAATGCAACTTAACAAAATACTTAAAGGCCTGCTAATTGCTGTGCCAGTAATGACGCTAGCAGCTTGTAGCTCATCTTCAGATATCGATGAAAATGCAGCTAACCAGTCTAACCAAGCAACTGTTGAGCAAACAACAACTGATACAGTTGAAGTAGCAACAATGACGCCAGAGCAAAAAGCAGAAGAGCAACTTCGTCAAAAGTACGAAGCGCTTCGTCAAGAGCAAATCATTTACTTTGGCTTTGACACTGCAACGATTCAAGGTCAATACGGCGAGCTACTTCGTGCACACGCTGAGTTTTTAGTTAAAAACCCTTCTGTTAAAGTATTAATCGAAGGCCACGCAGATGAGCGCGGTACACCAGAGTACAACATTGCACTTGGTGAGCACCGTGGACAAGCAGTTGAAAAATACCTACAAAGCTTAGGTGTTTCTGCAAGCCAAATGTCAGTAGTTAGCTACGGTGAAGAGAAACCAATGGTTAAATCTCGCACTGAAGAAGCTTTCGCTAAAAACCGCCGTGCGGTACTAGTTTACTAAGATAAGAGATATTATGAAGCCGAAAATTATTTTGGCAGCCATGATATTGAGCGGGAGCACCCAGTTAATGGCTGCTCCCGCTCCTGTTTCAGAAGCTGCAAGTTCACAGTCGAGCATTGAAAAGCGTTTAGCAACCCTTGAAAGCATGATGCAACAGCGTAATTTCTTACAAGTAGAGTTACAGCAACAGCTTAACTTACTGCAAGATGAAGTGAGTCAAATTCGCGGTGTTACCGAAGAGCAAAGCTATAAACTTGAAAAGGTATTGCAGCGCCAGCGCGAGCTTTATCAAGAAATAGAAAACCGTGTTAGCCAAGCATATGCTAAACCAGCTACTCCAGCGCCTACAACAGACTACACGCAACCAGGTAGCGATCAGAGCTACAGCAGTGATTTATCTGAAAACGAAGCGTACGAGCGTGCTGTTGCGCTTATAATGAAAGATAAGCGCTATGATCAAGCCATTCCAGAGTTTCAAGCGTTCTTAACAACGTATCCAAATTCAGTGTACACCTCAAACGCACATTATTGGCTTGGGCAATTATTAACGATTAAAAATGACGGTGTAAAAGCAGCCGAGCATTTCAAAGTAGTTGTTAACGAATTTCCAAATTCAAATAAGCGCCCAGATGCAATGTTAAAGCTTGGTACACTTTTACAAGAGCAAGGGTTAAAGGCTGAAGCGCAAAAAATACTGAATGAGCTAATCAATCAGTACCCAAGTACAACTGCTGCTAAACTAGCCACAGATCGCTTATCAAAATAAATGTTGATGCTTGATTAGACTGCTTTTTGTCATAAGCGGTCTAAATTTGCTCAACTAGACATAAAAACTTAAAAAAAGAGACAATTTCGGTTGCACTCATTTTATAAATAAGTATTATAAGCGCCCGCAGCAAACGAATGGTAACCCCACTCGAAATGCGACAAAAAGAGCGGGTCATTAGCTCAGTTGGTAGAGCAGTGGACTTTTAATCCATTGGTCGATGGTTCAAGTCCATCATGACCCACCATTCTTTATTGTTAATAAAGTTTGGTCTTTAATCGGCGGATTTACGTAAAGTGTTAACAAGCACAGTGAGCGGGTCATTAGCTCAGTTGGTAGAGCAGTGGACTTTTAATCCATTGGTCGATGGTTCAAGTCCATCATGACCCACCACTTCTGGTACACTTTCTCCGTATAATATATTTCTTAGTATCTCCCTTATTTTTATTTATAAACTGCCTGACTAGATTGCTATTATTTAGCGTTCGTTTCTCGTATAATTTGCGCTATTAATTGCACTGTAAATAAAGTGGTCGAGAACATGAGTTTAGCTCAAACTATTATGCCTGAAGGTTATATTTTCCCTCCTAAGCCGGCACCGTTAACACAAGACGAAAAAGGCGAATATAAAGCGCGTATAAAACAATTACTGCAAGAGAAAAACGCGGTACTTGTTGCTCATTATTACACTGATCCTGAAATTCAAGCACTTGCTGAAGAAACGGGCGGCTGTGTAGCCGATTCACTCGAAATGGCGCGTTTTGGCGCTCGCCATGAAGCCGATATGATCATCGTCGCGGGTGTACGTTTTATGGGTGAGACTGCTAAAATTTTAACCCCTAACAAAACCGTGGTTATGCCAACACTTGAAGCGACTTGTTCATTAGATATTGGTTGCCCAGTGGATGAGTTTTCAGCGTTTTGTGATCAACACCCAGACCGTAAAGTGGTAGTGTATGCTAACACTTCTACCGCGGTTAAAGCGCGTGCTGATTGGATAGTTACCTCATCGTGTGCACTTGAAATAGTAGAGCACTTAGATGAGCAAGGCGAAAAAATCATTTGGGGCCCAGATAAGCATTTAGGCAGTTATATTCAAAAGAATACTGGCGCCGATATGATCATGTGGAACGGCGCATGTATTGTACATGATGAGTTCAAAACCAAAGCGCTAAAAGACTTTAAAGTCTTGCATCCAGATGCAGGCGTATTGGTGCATCCCGAATCACCGGCTGAAATTGTTGAACTCGCTGATGCTGTTGGCTCTACTAGCCAGCTTATTAAAGCAGCGCAAACTATGCCTAATAAAAAGTTTATTGTGGCGACCGATCGCGGTATCTTTTATAAAATGCAGCAACTATGCCCAGATAAAGAGTTTTTTGAAGCGCCAACGGCTGGTAGCGGCGCTACATGTAAAACTTGCGCTCACTGCCCTTGGATGGCAATGAACGGCTTACAAGCGATTGAGGAAGCACTGATTGATGCCAGCGGTAAAGAAGTGTTTGTTGATATGGATTTGCGTGAAGGCGCACTTAAATCATTAAATCGCATGCTAGACTTTACAGCCAATATGGCAAAATAATAAATAGCAATATAATGCATTAGATAAAGGCGATACTCAGGTATCGCCTTTTTATTTGCTTATGAGTAGTTAGTTTGATTATTGAGCAGTTAAAAGCATGATGTTAAAAAGGCCTTGCACCAAGCAAGTGTATTTCATACTATAGCGCGCTGTTGCAAAGCAACATTGTGGAGAGATGGCTGAGTGGCTGAAGGCGCACGCCTGGAAAGTGTGTTTAGGTTAATCCCTAACGAGGGTTCGAATCCCTCTCTCTCCACCATTATTCTATATTAGGACGTCTCAGGACGTCCTTTTTTGTGCCTGTAATAAAGTTAAGCGTGTTGGCTTTGTACTTGGCGTTTGTTTTTACGCTGATGTTTTAATGTATACATTCGTTGGTCGGCTAAAGTTAAGCAGGCTTTGTAGTCATTACATTCCTCACTACTTGCTAAGCCATAGCTCACGCCTGATAACGGCCAATGTTTTTGAACTTGTTGATGAATATAGTTTAATGACTCGTTTATGCTCAGGATGAGTTGGGCGAGCTGTTGTGCTGATTTGACGTTACACACACAAATAAACTCATCACCGCCGGTTCTGCATACCTCGCCTTTGTCGGCTAACGCATTTTGTATTAACCGCGTAACCTCAATGAGTAGCTTGTCACCGTGAGCATGACCTAGGTGATCGTTAACGCTTTTAATATTGTCGCAATCTATAAACACAATGAGATAAAAATTATCTAAGTTATCAAGTGTTTCTTGTAATTGCAGCCGGTTTCCTACTTTGGTGAGTGGGTCTATGCGTGATAGCTCTAGCGCTTTTATAAAATTATTTTGCTTTATTTTTAGCCATTCAGATAAAGAAAGTAAAATACAGATACAATCAATGGCCAGAGCAATAAGTACCCATAATTCAGGTGAACTTATTTCTATTAAATTTAGGTGCGATAAAATAAAAATAACTAAGGACAAGCTATAAACAAGGTTGCCAGTTAAAAAATATTTCGCTCTAAAGTCTTTCATCCCCAGCATTGTAAAGCCCAGTTTTAAGCTTAAATACACCCAAATGGCAGCAAGGAAATGAGCTAAATAAAACACCCAATGAAAGGGTAAAAAGAGGTTTAAAAAACCACAGGCAAGTGCGGTTATGGAGAAGTATTTTAAAAATCGGCTAATACCAGTGCGGGTATGTTGGTCAAAGTTAAATAAGTAATATGCAAATGAGCTGGCACAAGCAATAGCGAAGGCAAAAATATACATGCCAAAGTAATGGGTGTTAATTGCGTGGTAATTAAAAAGTAACGCAACTATCCCCGCCGCGAATGCCCAGCCAATGCCGTGTAACCCTATGTAACCTGCACAAAATAACGCCACGCGATGTTGTGTTTTAAAGAACATTATTAAGGCCATGCAGGCCAAGGTCAGCATTATCGTAATAGACACTAAGCTTAATGAATTGATATAAAACTGAAGTTTAACAAACTCAGATTGAGGAATAACGTTAATACTAACAGGTTTGGCAAAGTGCTTAGCATTAATATAAAGCCATAAAACACCGTGTGAATTAGCTTCTAGCTGTAACTCAAAAGCTTGGCTGTGCATTACAATGGCTGATGGGCTGGCACTATCTTGTGAAAAATCAGCGACTTTTCTGATCCCACTAGTATCTTGATAAAAAGCAACGCCACTATCTAAATAATTAATTTGGGGGATTATATACCAGCGTCCTGCACTCGTTGTGGTTAAACTAATTTTTGCTATTGCACTGCCATGGGCACTATACAGTGAAGTGACGGGAGTACTTATATTGTTATAAGCATTAACGAGTTGTTCACCTTGGGTTGGTTTAGCTAAATCTACTTGATGCCACATAGCAGACTTTAGTTGTAAGCTGTCATTTTGATTTAATGCTACAGCAAAAGCATTAAAACTAATGGTTTGAAATAGTAAACAACATATAAAATTGAAAGTGTACCGCATGTAATACCTAAGTTAGTGACCGGTAAAAATTGTACTGCATTTTTAACAGAATAATTATAGTTATGACCGCTTTAGCGTATTTTTGCTTTGTAGTTACTAACTTTAATCACTAAACGGTGAGCTGTTATTATAAAAATATAGTTAATGATTAATTAAAGGGTTAATAATTTATTTAGTTTGGCTATTGTATGACTGCTTCTAGTGATGGTTTGTGCGTGAACGGTTGCTAATAACAAGAAGGTAATTTAAAAGCCATTTGTCAAAATGGCTTTATGGGCAGTTTAATATTTTTTGGGTTTAGCATTGAGCTGCGCTTGAAATTCATCAGGAAATAAAATTGTGCCGTCGTCTTCTTCGGTAGGGAACACGGCAACTAGTAAGTCGTCTTCTTCAAGGCCTGGCGTCCAGCGGCTAAACCAATCTGCTGTTGGAATTGCTTTAGGTGTACATCCTTCCCATTCACCGGTTGCCCATGCTTGTGCAAAATCACGGGTTGGCCATACGGGTACGCAATCGTCGTCTTCGTTAGTGAGCATTACGCAGCCGTCGTCATCGTTTAAAATCCACACTTGCTTAAACTGTTGCACAGTTTCGTACATGTATGCGAGTCGTTTTTTTGCGCCAAGGCCTAAAATTACGTCGTCTTGCTTTGATAAATTGTCAGTGGTCATTTTTGGCTCTCTCTCACTGTGGGGGGGAATACAAAAGGCAGCGACATACTGCGCTTTAAAATTAAGTTTAGCTAATGGCTGCAAGCAGCTCGTCGGCTAGTTGGTTTAGTGCGTCAGGGTCTTGATTTGTTAATGCATAAGTGCGCAATCCATAAATACCCATAACACAAAATCGTGCTAGCTCTATGGCACTTCGTCCATTGGTAATTTCTTTGTTATCTATCGCTTTTTGTAATTGCTGCGCAAAGGCATGCTCGTACGCCGTTAAATTAGTACGTAATACGTGGCAAATTTGTGGATCGTTACCCTCTACCTCGCTAATGCTTTTTGTAAGCAAGCACACTTTAGTTGCTTCGCCGTCAATACATTCTTGCACAATGATATTAAGGTATTGTTTCAGCGTATCTAAAATACAATTACTGTGCTCAAACAGCGCTGTAAATTGTGTATTGCGATCGGTTTGGTATTGCTCCGTAGCGGCTAAAAAAATGCCTTTTTTATTACCAAATGCCCCATACAAAGAACCCGGATGTAAATGGGTGGCTTGAGTCAGTTTTTGCATACTGGTTTTTGCATAGCCATGAAGCATAAACATGGCCATAGCTTGGCGCAGTACAAACTCTTTATCAAATTCTGCAGTTCTCATAATGACTCTTTTAGTGGAGAGAGTAGTAATGAATAAATTTATTTTTCTTAGGCCTAGGTGGAGTTTACGCAATCTTAAACAAAGTTTCAAAATTATACTTGAATATTCATTCAAGTGACCTTATCTTGAATGTACATTCAACAAAGGATAAATATTATGTCGATTGACTTACTTTCACCTTTTAAATTAAATAACAGCATTGAACTGCAAAACCGCGTACTTATGGCACCATTGACCCGCTGTATGGCAGATGACAATTTAGTGCCAACACAAGCCATGGTTGATTACTACGCTCGCCGTGCTGATGTAGGCTTAATTATTAGTGAAGCCATTATTATCCGTGCTGATGCTCAAGGTTATCCAAATACACCTGGGCTTTTCACTAGTGAACAAATTCAAGGTTGGAAAAAAGTCACTGACGCAGTACATGCTAATGGCGGAAAAATGTTTGCACAACTATGGCATGTTGGCCGTGTAGCACACCCTCACTTTTTTGGTGGTGATGTTTTGGCGCCATCGGCAATAGGGGTTGATGGTTCAGTACCGCGTATGCGCGAGCTCACTTATGTTACGCCAAAGCCTGTAACTACAGACGACATTAAAGGCTTAGTGGCTGACTACGCTAAGGCCGCAGAAAATGCGATGGAAGCGGGTTTTGACGGCGTAGAAATTCACGGTGCTAATGGTTATTTAATTGACCAATTTTTACATTATGCGGCAAATGAACGTGATGACGAGTACGGGCAAACACCAGAAAACATGTCTCGTTTTGCATTGGAAGTAACCGATGCAGTTATTGATGTTGTAGGCAATGAGCGTACCGCTATGCGTTTAACGCCAGGTGCTTATTTTAATATGAGCGAAGACAATCGCGATAAAGCAGTATTTGACTACTTATTACCAGAACTTGAAAACCGCAAGTTAGCTTATTTACACGGCGGTATTTTTGACGACAGCATGCGTTTTGATTCACTAGAAGGTAAATCAACCTCTGAATTTTTACGAGCTGGTTATGCAAGTACCTTAGTGGGTGTAGGTAGTTATAGTTTTGAAACTGCGAAAGAAGCGATTAACGACAATAAATTTGATTTAATTGCTATTGGTCGCCCGCTTATAGCTAACCCAGATTACATTAGCAAAATTAAAAACGGCGAAGAAGTCATACCTTACAGTGATGAAATGCTAGCTGAATTGAAATAGCAGCTAATTTAGTAAAAACCATAGAACACTCATGGACAACTGTGAGTGTCTTTTTTTATACATTTATTTGCCATAATATACTCATAATTGTTTAATCTTGCTGTCAATAAAGTTCCCCCTCGTTGTCATATTTAAAAAATAGACTGTGCCCGCTTTCATAATTACCTTTTATAATTAGAATCAAACGGGACAACAATGTACGCTTTAAAAAATAAATCGATTTTGAGCATGGCTGTGGCCATGGCGGTATCAACTTCAGCTTATGCTAACGATAACGTGATAGAAGAAGTAACCGTTACTGCAAAACCAACCAGTTATGCAAACAACGTTATTGAACCTACCATGCTTGAGCAACAAAGCTCGGTATCGAGTGTGTTATCAGTAATAGATAACTTACCTGGCATTAGCATAAACGAAGGCGACGCATTTGGTGGCGACGATTGGTCAACCACTATTACCATGCGTGGTTTTAGTATTGACTCAAACCAGCAGCAATTAGGTATGACGGTAGACGGTATTCCTAATGGCGGTTCAAATTATGGCGGTGGTGCTAAAGCGAATCGTTACCTAGATAGCGAAAATCTTGTCACCGTGGAAGTAGGTCAGGGCACTTCAGATATTAAATCAGCCTCGTTAGAGGCGCTAGGTGGTACTTTTAACTTTGTAAGTAAAGCGCCTAGCTTTGAAAAAAGCACCACTTTTGCATATACCTCAGGCAGCCATGACGCAAGTCGCTATTACGTTAAACACGAAACTGGCACCATTTTTGATAATACTCAAGCGTATGTGAGTTATTCGCAAACCGATACTAGCCGCTGGATTGGCTCGGGCAGCAATGGTGGGAAAGATAACCAACATGCTGAAGCGAAATTTGTCACCACCCTTGATGAGTTAACTATAACAGGGCGTTTATCTTACGATGATGTAAGCGAGACGAATTATAATAGCGTGAGCTTAGCACAATTTGAACAAACTCCAGATTGGGATCAACTAACATGGAACTGGACAGGCGTTCCGCACTTTGACCAAATGTTTGCAGAAGGTTGGGGCACGCTGCGTGAAAACACTCTAGGGTATTTAAAGTTTGAATACGCGATTTCACCCACCTCATTGTTAACCATTAGCCCTTATTATCATAAAAACTCAGGCCGAGGTGATTGGATCCCTCCTTATTTAACGTCCCCTGTAGATGAAAATGGTAACCCAACCACAGAAGGTGGCACAAACGCAGGCTCTTATGGCTTTACAGATAGTAATGGTAACCCACTTGCTCCCAATGCAGGTTGTACGGCTAGCTTAAACTGGCCGTGGGAGTCAGGCCCTGAGCTTAATCCTGCATGTTACGATGCTGATGCAACGCCAGTTATGTCTTATCGTCATACACATTATAATAAAGACCGTTTAGGGGTAACTGCTAATTATCAAGCAAGCATTGGCATGCACGATATTGAAGCCGGTTTTTGGTATGAGCAAAGCGACCGTGATGAGTCACGAGATTGGCATAAAGTTATAGATGCGCGTATTTATCATCATTTTGATAACACCCCTTATTGGACGCAATATAAAAACACCTTTGAGACCGATACGCTCAAATGGTACGCCCAAGACTCAATGGCATTTGGCGACTTAACCCTTAATCTAGGGGTGAAAAAGTACTTAGTAGACATAGAAAAGTATGACCATTATCAAAACGCCACCACAGCTAAAGTAAACAGTGATTCAGACCTTCTATTTAGTGGCGGTATTTTATATCAGTTAAACAGTAACACTGAGTTATTTACCAGCTACAGCGAAAACTTTGCCGCCATTAAAGATGGTGTGCTTGAGCGCGATAGCTCTGACTTGTCAGCTATTGAGCCAGAAACCGCAGAAAATATTGATTTAGGGGTGCGTTATGACAATAACGCACTTAAATTAACGGCAACGGCTTACTCAATTGAATTTGATAACCGTATTACCTTTATAGCGCCAGGTAGCGACACGGGTGGTATTGATTACACCATAGGTACTAACGGCTCGTACCTAAATGTGGGCGGTATTGAATCGAAAGGTTTAGAGCTATCAGCAAGTTATATGTTGAGCCCACAGTGGAATGTATATAGCTCATACACCAATAATAACTCTGAATATAAAGGCGATGCGCCAGGCTTTGAAGCAGGAAGCAAAGTAATTGATTCAGTAGATGATTTATTTGTGCTTTCAACCGATTATTACAGCGGTGATTTCCGCTTTGGTTTATCGGCTAAATACACTGGCGAGCGTGGCGATGTAGATAGCTATACCGTGGTTGATTTAAATGCAGGCTACGCAGCTGAAGTTAATGCTGGCCCCTTCAAAGCAATTGATATTGCTTTTGTGGTTTACAACATTACTGATGAAAGCTACCTAGCGGGCGGTACAGGTAATGGAAGCACTTACTTTATTGGCGCCCCAAGCACAGCAGCCGTGACGTTAACGGCCACGTTTTAAAACGTAATAAACGTAATTAAGCCCATCATTGATGGGCTTTTTATTAAACGAGGTGTGTATGCAAACAATAGTAACAATACTAATAATCGGTTTGGTTTTACTTAACAGTCAGGCGGTTTTGGCAGCACCACAAAATGTGGTGTTGGTAACTTTAGATGGGGTTCGCTGGCAAGAAGTATTTAATGGTGCCGATAGCAAGCTGATTAATAATAAAGAATTTGTTAAGCAACCGGCACATTTAAAGAGCCAATTTTGGCATGAAAGTCCGCAACAGCGTCAACAGTTGTTAATGCCATTTTTAACTCAAACCATTGCAAAACAAGGCGTTATTATTGGCGATAGGGCTAAAGGCTCAACTATGTCGGTGAGTAATCCGTGGTATTTTTCATATCCAGGGTATAACGAAATTCTTACTGGTGAAGTGGATGAAAGTATCAACAGTAACGACAAGGTATTCAACCCAAATAAAACTATTTTAGAGCGTTTAAATGCCCAGCCTGAATTTAAAAACAGCACCGCGTTATTTGGTAGTTGGGATGTGTTTCCTTTCATTGTAAATACCCAGCGCAGTAAGGTGCAGGTGAATGCGGGGTTTATGCCCGTTGCTGATGATTTATTTGCCGACGCAGCGCTACTTAATGCGCTACAAACAGAGATACCTAGCCCTTGGCACAATGTGCGGCTTGATAGTTTTACCTATCGATTTGCTAAAGCGTATATGCTGGCTAAAAAGCCTAAATTACTGGTTATTAGTTTAGGAGAAACTGACGACTTTGCTCACGATGGGCATTACGACGCCTATTTAAAATCGGCTAAGCAAAGCGATGCATTTATAAAAGATTTGTGGCAAACCATTCAAAGTACAGCAGGTTATAAAAATAATACGACGCTGATCGTTACTACTGATCATGGCCGTGGAAGTCATGCCAGTGATTGGCAGCATCACAGCTCTCGTCGAGCATTGCTAGAGCTTAACCTAGGCGCAGATGTGTTTCCTAACGGCATAGTTGGCTCTGAGCATATTTGGCTGGCAGCTATTGGCCCTGCAATTAAAAATAACGGCTTAATTAAAACTAAAAACGAGCTTAAACAAGCGCAAGTTGCCGCCACCGTTTTAAAAGCACTTGGGCAAAATCCACACATAATTAACCCTAATATGGCACCGGCTATTAACGAGATTTTAAAATGAAACAGTTACTAAAAACCCTTAAGCATTTTGCACTGTCACTGACTATTGTGATTAGCATTGGAGCAATGGCTGCGCCGTCTAAAATATTATTTGGCTCTTGCGGACATCAAGATAAAGACATTCCTATATTTAACGCCATTAACAAAGAGCAGAGTGATTTATTTATATTTTTAGGGGATAACATCTACGGCGATACTAACGACATGACTGTGCTTAAAAATAAATACCAACGCCTTGGAGCAAAGCCAGGCTTTAAAGCACTACGCGCACAAACACCAATAATAGCTATGTGGGATGATCACGATTATGGTCAAAATGACGCGGGGAAAGAGTATCCGCATAAAGAAGCATCGCGGCAAATCATGCTCGATTTTTGGCAAGAACCGGCAAACTCAAAACGCCGTACCCGTGCTGACGGCATTTATACCTCGTACATGTATGGCGAAGGCGAGCAAACCGTGCAGGTGATCATGCCAGATTTACGCTTTAATCGTGACACACTTAATTCTGTTAGCGAGATTGAGTATTACACCAAGCGTAAAGCAAATAACCAAGGCCCGTACAGTCCAACTGAAGTTAAAGGCGCATCAATGCTAGGGGAAGCACAGTGGCAATGGCTTGAAGCCGAGCTTAAAAAGCCAGCGGCAATAAAGCTAATAGCGTCAAGCTTGCAGTTACTGCCAGATTTTACCGGCTGGGAGTCGTGGGCAAATTTTCCTGAGGATCGAAACCGTTTATTTGCGCTAATTAAAAAACACCAAGTAAATGGTGTGATTATTATTAGTGGCGATACTCACTGGGGCGAGATTTCAAGGTATCAACATAACCTTGATTACCCGCTTATTGAAATGACCAGCTCAGGTCTGACAGAAAAGTGGAAAGACGTTAGCCCTAACCAGCATCGTGTCGGTGATTACACACATAATGTTAACTATGGTGATTTAAGCATAGACTGGCAACAAGTCGACCCTGCTATTTCATTAAAACTTAAAGGCATTGATGGCCAAGTTATCATGCAAAGTGATTTTAGTCTTTCAAGTATTAGTCCTTATAAATAGCATCACCATTTAAATAATAAACGCACTGCGGTTAAAGCTGTGCGTTTAAAATTTCATCTATCGGCGGGCTAACTTGCTGATTTATTGATGCCAATTCCCTCTTAGCGCTACCGCTTAAATTGAAAATATCTTACACTGGTTTTATCTCAAGTAAGGCTGGTATCGTATGCTCAATATTATTCAATCAAACCGTATGGAAGCCCTGCAAGCGCAGTTTCATCAGCTATTAAAAGTAAACCCATTGCAAAGCCCATTTGATAAAGAAGTGGTGCTAGTGCAATCGCCGGGTATGTCGCAATGGCTTAAAATCGGTTTAAGTGAAAATTTAGGCGTAGCTGCACAGGTAGACTTTCCGCTCCCGTCGAGTTTTATTTGGCAGTTGTATCAGCAATTACTACCAAACGTGCCTAAAGAGTCGGCCTTTAACAAACCTAACCTTGCTTGGAAATTATTTGCCATTTTACCCCAGTGCATAAATGAGCCGCTGTACTTACCGCTTAAAACCTATTTAGAGGGCGATATTGACGGCCAAAAAACCTTTGCTCTATGTGAAAAAATAGCCGATGTGTACGACCAATATTTGATGTATCGCCCCCATTGGATAGCCAAATGGGATAGTGGCACCGATGAGCTTGACGATGTTGATATATCGATTGCGCCTTGGCAACCCGATTTATGGCGTCGTATCGTCAAATTAAGCAAACAACTAGGGCAAAGCCAATTTCACCGTGCCAACATGCAAGGGCAGTTACTCAGTGCACTTGAGAGCATGGATAGCAGCTTATTGCCAAAACGCATTAGTTTATTTGGCATATCGGCGATTGCCAGCTCGCAGCTTGAGGTGTTTGAAGCCTTGAGTAAAAAAACTGAAGTGTTTTTGTTCTTTTTTAACCCCAGCGAGCATTATTGGGGCGATATAATTGATGAAAAAACAGCGGCTAAAATCACCGCTAAATATGCCAAAATGCCGCTTTTGGAAGCACAGCAAAAAAAGCACACCAACCCCGATGAGGAATACTATTTTATTGGTAATCCGCTGTTATCGTCGTGGGGTAAACTCGGCCGCGATTATTTTGAGCAACTAGTGCAGCTTGATGCCCGCTGGATTGATGGCTTTATAGATGCATTTGACGACAGCTTACTTGGCCAAGTGCAAAGTGAAATTTACCAACTTGCCTTTAAAGGTGAGTCGCTCACCGATAACAAAGAATGGTTTATTAACGACGAGGGCAAGCTGCCAATTACTGCAAACGATGCAAGCATTACACTTAGCGATTGCCATACACCGCTTCGAGAAGTAGAGCGTTTGCACGATTACTTACTTAATTTATTTAATCAAAATCCAGCGCTTACCCCGAAAGACATCATCGTGATGATGCCCGACGTTGGTACCTACAGCCCTTACATTGAAGCGGTTTTTGGCGGTGCACAGGGCAGTCGATTTATACCTTATGCGCTAGCTGATTTAGCCATAGAGCAAGAAAAACCTGTACTGAGTTCGTTTGCCAGTTTGGCTAACTTACCGTTTTCGCGCTTCGGCGTGTCGGATATTCTCGATTTATTACAGGTTACCCAAATTGCTGAAAAGTTTGGTTTAGAAGCGCATGAATATGAGCAAATTCAGTATTGGTTAGAGCGCGTTGGCGTTAAATGGGGTGTAAACGCGGAACATAAAAGTAGCTTTGACTTACCCGCAATAGAGCTAAACACTTGGCAACATGGCTTAAACCGGTTACTACTGGGTATTGCCATGCGCGATGAACAATGCCCATTTAATGGTATTTACAGTGCCGATGAGGTTGAGGGTATGGCACTCGATACACTTAATAAGCTGGTACATTTTATTGATGTGCTGCAAGACTTTAAAGCTAAGCTCACCCCTGATGACACACTCACCAATAAAGCGCAAATTTTAAATGAGCTGCTCAATACTATTTATGAAAGCGAAAGCGACGACAGTTGGGATTTATTAGTACTACAAAAAGTACTCGAAGATATAGGTAAGCACCACGATAACGGTGATTACAGTGAGGCCGTATCGCAGCGCATTGTTAGCTATTTAATTAAACAAGGCATACAAGAAAAAGGTGTCGGCCAGCGATTTTTAGTGGGGCAAGTGAATTTTTGTACGCTAATGCCAATGCGCGCCGTGCCGTTTAAGGTGGTGTGTATGCTAGGCTTGAATGATGCCGATTACCCGCGTACCGTACAGCCTATTGGTTTTGACTTAGTGCCTTATTCGAAAAAGCAAAAAGGTGACCGTTCACGAAAACTCGATGACCGTTATCTCTTTTTAGAAGCACTTCTTAGTGCCCGGGATAATTTATATATGAGCTACATTGGCCGCTCATGTTTTGATAACCAGCCACGAATGCCATCAACACTTGTCAGTGAATTGTTAGAATACATAGGTCGCAGCTTCAAACTTAGCGAACCCAGTGATAAACCTTTGCCAGATTGTCTTATTAGCCAACAACATTTACAACCTTTTAATAGTCATTATTATTTGCCAGCTAGCGCTGAACAGGCAGGGCTTAACAACCACAGCTATAACCCAATTTGGCTGCCTAGCGAGGCAATTGAGCCAAAAGCAATCACTGCGCTTGATGTAACGCCTCCAGAGCTGTTTGATCTTGATATGTTTATTCGCAGTGTGTGCCACGCCCAAGAGAGCTTTTATCAGCAAAGCCTAGGGTTACGTTTGCCGCAATTTAACGATATAGCCAAAGATGAAGAACCGTTTAGCTTAGATGCGCTGCGCCGTTATTTTTACCTTGATGAAATACTTGAAGCTAATATTAACGATACACCACTGAGTACCGAACAAATACTGCAGCGCGGTGAGTTGCCGCAAGCCCATGTTGGCAGCTTAATTTATGAGAGCATGCAACATCGCGTTGATGCGCTTGCAGGGCAAGTAAAACAACAAATAAAAGCGGGTAAAAGCGAACCGATAGAAGTGTTACTGTCGCTTGAAAACACCACCATTGAAGGCTGGTTAAACCATGTGTATATGCAAAAACAAGTGTTTTATCGCAGTGCCAGTATTAAAGCTAAAGATTTAATTAAAGGCTTTATTTATCATCTTGCTGCACAAAGCATGCAACAAGAGGTTGAAACCTTATTGCTAGGTTTAGATAAACAAATTAGTTTTGCCCCAATGAGTAAAGCCGATGCCGATTTACTGCTCGCAGATTGGTTTGAGCTTTATAAAGCTTTACGCAACAAGCCCGTGGCGTTTTTTCCGGTAAGTGGTTATGAATACGTAAAAAGCGGTGGTGATATGGCAAAAGCCAACAGTAAATTTAGTCCACAGTATATTGGCCGAGGCGAAGGAGAAAACCCTTATATTCGTTTAACGGTGCAATCACTTAATGACTGCCAAGACGAATTTATACATTGGAGCGATAAGTTACTCGCCCCATTATTTGAGCACGCCAAGGAGAGTGACTATGCAAGCGCTTAATCCACTCACTATGCCATTATCAGGACAAAGCTTAATTGAAGCCAGTGCAGGCACAGGTAAAACCTACACGATCACGGGTTTGTATTTGCGCTATTTATTGGGCATGCAAATACCTGGTGAGCTGAATACGCCATTGAGTGTTGATCAAATTTTGGTAGTCACCTTTACCGATGCCGCCACGCAAGAAATTAAAGATCGTGTTCGTAGCCGAATTATTGCCGCGCGTGATGCGTTACTTGGGCAAGTACCCAATGATGAGCTAATTGAGAGTGTAATAGCGGGCGTTGATGACAAGCACCGTGCATTTGACTTACTCGATGCCGCAGCTAAATCAATGGACGAAGCGGCTATTTTTACCATTCATGGTTTTTGTCAGCGAATGCTAAAGCAGCATGCGTTTGAATCCGGTGTGGCATTTAACTTAGAGTTCATTTTAGATGAGCGCGATATTCTGCTTGAAACCATAAAAGACTTTTGGCGTGCGTTTGTATACCCACTCAGTAAAGAAAGAACAGATGCGATTTTAGCGGTATTTGCTGCGCCCGAATCACTATTTAGTCATGTAAGTAGTATTTTAAATAAGGCGAACGCAGAGATAACCCCGCAAGTTAGTTTAGATGCGGTATGGCAAGCGCGAGATGAATACTTGGCGTGTGTTCCAGCCTTTAAAAAAGCCTGCCTAGAGCAAGAGTTTATTGGTGCTGTTAAAGCATCCGATTTAAGTGGCTCAAAAACACCTGGGCGAAAGGGCAGTCTTGCTGCACTTGAAGCATTTTGCTTAGGCAGTGATGACTTTTTTGAATTTGGTACCAGTAAGTATTCGTTTGAGGTGTGGAGTAGCGAGAACTTAAGTAATGCCGCTAATTATAAAAAAAATGGCACATTACTGACTCATCCACTTATTAGCCAATTCGATGCCTTAGCCGCACTTAACAACACCATTAACCAAGGGTTAAAAATTGCGATAGTGCAATATGCGGCGAGCTGGGTAAAAGCGGCCATAGTTAAACGCAAACAAGAACAAAGCGTGATCACCCCTGACGATTTACTGACTAATTTACACAGTGCCTTAAAGAGTGAACAAGGTGATGTGCTCGCACAAAAAATAGCGCAGTTATTTCCGGTGGCAATGATAGATGAGTTTCAGGATACTGACCCGATTCAGTACGGGATTTTTAGTAAAATTTATGCTCAAAGCAATACCACTTTAGCTATGATAGGCGATCCCAAACAAGCAATTTATGGGTTTAGGGGCGCAGATATATTTACCTACATTGGCGCAAAAGAAGCGGTAGATGAGCCACAACAATTTACATTGGGCACTAACTTTCGCTCAAGCAGTGATATTGTAAATAGCGTAAATAGCTTATTTAGCAAATACGAAAACAGCTTTATTTATAACGACGCCATTCCATTTAATAAAGTGAAAGCGAAAGGAAAAAAAGCAGATGAGTCGTTTTTAATTGACGGTAAACCTGCCACCGCGTTTGAGTTTAATGTGTTTGTAGATGAAGCCGGCGATGAAAAAAATAAGCCGACCAGTAAAGGCTTAGGGCAAGCTCATTTAGCCACCCATTTTACTAATAAAATTGTTACTTTACTTGAGCAGGCAAACCAAGGAATAGCCTGTATTGGCAGTACGCCGGTAAGCGCTGCTGATATTTGTATTTTGGTGCGCGACCGCGTTGAAGCACAAATAATGAAGCAAGCGCTGAGTAAAGCTAATATTGCCAGTGTGTATTTGTCGCGCGACAGTGTATTTAGCCAAGAGTTAAGTCATCACTTGCTCAATTTTTTAACGGCTTTGCATGGTCAGTACGATGAGGCGTTACTACGCGGTGTATTAGCTGGCCCGTTATTTTGTTTAAGCTATAACGATATTTTTGCTCTAGCCGATGATGAAAATAGCTGGCAAGAACACCTAAACTTTTTTGCTCAACTTAGCCATATTTGGCATAAGCAAGGGGCAATGGCAATGCTCGAACGCTTACTGAGTCACAATCAGCTCAGTGCCAAATGGCAAGGCTTGGGCTATAACGTAGAACGGTGGCTTACCGATTTTAGGCACCTTGGCGAAATACTGCAGCAAAAACAAATAGAGCTTGAAGGGACACTTCGTTTATTACGTTGGTTTGCGCAAAAGGTGAGCCAGCAAGATGGCGAAACAGTGCAAGTTCGCTTAGAAAGTGATGCGAACTTAGTTAAAATTGTGACTATGCACGCTTCTAAAGGGCTTGAATACCCATTGGTATTTATGCCATTTGCCAGTGGTTATCGTGAAACTAAAGACGCGCTTTATCATCAAAATGGCAAGCTGATATACGATTTAAGTAAAGACGAAGACGCCCTGCAAAAAGCCGAACAAGAACGTTTAGCAGAAGACTTACGTTTGCTTTATGTGGCACTGACCCGAGCAGTGCATTTTTGTTCGCTGGGCGTGTATAACATTTCTCAAGGGCAAAGTAGCCGTTTAGCAATTCAAAGTAGTGCGCTGGGGCATGTGTTGTTCTCAGGATTAGAGATAAGCAGTAGCCAAGTGTGGCGCACCCATTTAAGTGAATTTTGTGAGGCTAATCATGCTATGCAATACCAGCAATTTACCTCAGGCGAATTACATGAGCAGGGCATACTTCGCTTAAAAAATAGTGACACTAAACAGCACGATTTACTTATTAATACAGTAACGGCGCAGATAGAACGTGACTGGCGAGCAACTAGCTTTAGTGCTTTGAGCTTTAAAAAGCATGCTGATCAACTTGCTCCAGGGCGCAGCGATGAAGATCATCAAAAAGATGAGTTTGCCGTGCAGCAAGATGAACTTCCTTCACCGTATAGCTTTCCAAAGGGCGCAAAACCAGGGAGTTGCTTGCACGAAATATTTGAGCAGCTTGATTTTACCAGTCCGGTAAATCATCCCACGAATATAGAGCAAAACTTAACGGCTGTGATTGAGCGTGCTTTTGAAAAATACCATATTGATGAGCAATGGCAGCAAATTACCGAGCAATGGGTACTCGATGCACTTAATTGCCCGTTAAACAGCGAGAATAATTTAAGTTTGAGCCAATTAGCGCCAAGTGACTGTTTAGTCGAAATGGAGTTTAACTTACCGCTTAGCAGCCTCAGTGCCCCTAAGCTTAATGAAGTGTTGATTAAACATTTTGGCTTTAACCAAAGTAAACTTGAGTTTGCCCATGTTAAAGGGTTACTAAAAGGCTTTATTGATTTAATTTTTTGCTACCAAGGCAAGTATTATATTTTAGATTATAAATCGAATTATTTGGGCAGTACCGCCGCTGATTATGTGCCAGAGCAGCTAGAGCAAGCCATGACCAGCCACCAATATCATTTACAGTATTTAATTTATACCGTAGCGCTGCATCGCTTGCTTAAACAGCGAATTCCCGATTATTCAATAGAGGCGCATTTAGGCGGTGTTTATTATACTTTTTTACGCGGTATGCCAGCAGGTGAGGGAGTGTACTTTAAACAGCTAAGTGCAGATCAAGTCGTTATTTTAGATGGCTTGTTTAGCCAAGGAGCCATGCTATGAGTGATTTAAATCAACAACCGGGTTTGTTTGATGACTTAGATGATGCGCCTTTAGATGAACCTGTGCTCACAACAGCACAGCCAACGATGCAGGCCAGCGAAAGTATTGAAGTCGTGCCGTTGCTAACGTATTTAACGGACGAACATAGAGTGCGAGTGGTTGATGTAAAACTGGCTGAATTGCTCAGTGGCACAAACGCACAGCAAGGGTATGACGACCTCTTTTATATAATTTTAATGCTGTGTTTATCGCAGCAAAGCCAACATAGCTGTTTAACCCTAACAGAGGTTGACTGGACTAATCCGTTTAATTTACGTCAAAGCGACTTTATTAAACTAGAGGGCACACAGCCTGATACTCTCAGCCCATTTAGTGATGACTATACGACTGAGGCAGCAATACGTTATTTACTCTCACATCACAGTGTTGGGGAGCAAAAGCCGCTGCAATTGTTTAATCAACGATTATATTTTTCTCGTTTAGCAGGCTATGAACAGACTCTTGCCCAACGATTACTGACAATGAGCGAACGACAACTTAACCTTGATGATGCAGTACTTGCCCAGTTATTAACCCGTTACTTTCCTGATGACCCGAGTATTGACATTGATTGGCAAAAAGTAGCGTGTGCGATTGCCGCCACAAAAGGTTTTAGTGTGATCACGGGCGGACCTGGCACCGGTAAAACCACCACAGTAACAAAGCTGTTAGCGATTTTACAATCGTTATATCAAGCGGCGCCATTGAGCATAAAATTAGTAGCACCCACCGGTAAAGCAGCGGCACGACTAACAGAGTCAATTTTAGGGGCTAAAAATAAGCTTAGTGAAATACCAGATGATATTAATTCGTTGATCCCGCAAAGCGCGCAAACCATTCATCGGTTGTTGGGAGTTAAGCCATTTACCAATAAATTTCGGCACGATAAAAGCAATCCGTTGCATGTTGATGTATTGATTATTGATGAGGCCAGCATGGTCGACTTATCACTTATGGCTAAATTAATTGAGGCCTTGCCAGATCATGCTCGATTGATTTTACTCGGCGATAAAGACCAACTTGCTTCGGTTGATACTGGTAGCGTAATGAGTGATTTATGCCAAGGGTTAGTACTTGAACAAACACCGCGTTATTCAAAAGTACGCTGTGAGCAATTGAACACGCTGTGCTTTAATGGCACTGTAAAACTCAACGCGCAAACTCAAAGTGAGTTTAAACTCGCTGACTGCATTGCCTTTTTACAACATAGCTATCGGTTTGATGCAAAAAGTGGCATAGGTCAATTGGCGCTGGCGGTTAATACCAACAACCGTGGGATATTAAACTATGTTGAACAACAAAGTAGCGAAGGGCATTTTAGCGATATTATTTTAGACTATGATTTTGTTTCCACACCAATTGAAAAGTTAGTAAATAGTGCCGCAAGTCATTATGCTAATTACCTAACACTGATAGCGCAAGGTGCCAGTGTTGCGCAAGTGCATGCAGCTTTTGCCAGTTATCAGTTACTTGCTGCAGTACGTGAAGGCGATTACGGCGTTAATAGTTTAAACCAGCGTATTGAACGGGTATTACAGCAGCAAGGTTTAATTAGCGTTAATCCTAATCAGCGGCATTATATAGGGATGCCGATAATGGTTAGTCAAAACGACTACCAGCTAAAATTATTTAACGGTGATATAGGAATTCTAATGCCCGATGATAGCGGCCAACTCAAGGCAGTGTTTATTGATGAACAAGGTAATGAACGGGCATTTTCACCCGCACGGCTTCCGGCGCACGATAAAGTGTATGTAATGACCATTCATAAATCCCAAGGCTCAGAGTTTAGTTATACCGCGATGGTGTTACCACCGCTCAAGCAGGCGAGTATCGGTATTAATAGGCAATTAGTGTACACGGGAATTACCCGCGCAAAACAGACCTTTGAGCTGGCGGCAGATAAAAAAGTGCTACAACTGGCCATGGGTAAAAGTGTATCACGGGCGTCAGGCTTGTATGAGCGATTAGTGTAAAGCCATACTTATACTAATCTCTTATTTTTGGGGTTCGTTTTCTAAATAGGTTGGGTTGCCAGCCAAAATGCAGTGCGCCCAATCTTAGAAAGACGGTTACCAATAATGAACCTATAATGCACCATAAATAAGGGACATCTAATAAAAATAGCGTGGCATAGGTTAAGCCTCCTGCAAAACACGCGGTGGAGTATAGCTCTTCGCGCATCACCAGTGGTACTTCTCTACAGATCACATCACGTATTAAGCCGCCAAATATACCCGTCGTCATTCCCATTGTAAGCGCAACCACCATGGTTGTACCTTCAATTAATGCTTTTTCAATACCGACCACATTAAAAATAGCCATACCAATAGCGTCAACCAGCAACATGTAATAGTTAGACACATCAGGTAAGTGGCGAATAAACATAACGGTGACAAAAATAGCGCCATAGGTGGCATATAAATAATCGGGGTTGGCTATCCAAAATACAGGTTGATTAAGCAGAATATCTCTGAGCGTGCCACCGCCTAACGCGGTGACTGAGCCAACAACGACAACACCAAATCCACCAATATCTTTGTCGTGGCCTAATAATGAACCTGAAATTGCAAAGAATGCCACGCCAATAAGGCTTAAAAAATTAAAATACTCTGCCGTCATTGAGGTGTCCTTACCAGATTGAGAATTTATATTAGACATTAAAAGATAAGCGATTGGGGATTTATATTAGCTGAATAACACTAGGGTCTGCTTACCTTTCAAGGTTGAATTTGCAGCACTCTGCTTGGTATTAAAGCAAGGCAGAGCCTGTGTGGTGTGGTTATTCCCCATAAATAGGCGATAACGCAGCATCAATGCCAAACAGGCGCTGCCCGAAGGGTTCTGCCTAGGGGCGATTTACTCTTTGTTGCTCGGTTTTTACTTAGTCCACTAGGTTACAAACCTCGCGCCGCGATTAAACCGCCCCTAGTTTGAACAAATATTAATCCGCAAAGGTCAACAGACCCTAGCTTTACAAGCACAAGGTTATTAGCCCAGTGCTTGTTATGCTGGTTCTTATTGTAAGTAGTCAACGACCAGTTGAGATAATGATTCTACGCCAAGTTGTAATGCGCTTTCGTCAACATAAAACTGAGGTGAATGATTACTTGGTGCCGTTTTAGCGTTTTGATCTTTTGGAGTAACACCTAAAAAGTAAAACAGCCCAGGGGTTTCTAATGCATAATAGCTAAAGTCTTCTGCACCGGTAATTAAATCTGTGGTAATAATGTTGTCAGCACCTGCAATACGGGCAAGTGTAGGGGTCATTTTTTGGGTCAGTGCAACATTATTTACTGTTACAGGGTAGCCGTGATCTATATGCACATCAGCTTTAGCCCCCGCGGATTCGGCAACCAGTTCAGCGGTTTTAGCTAAACGTTTTTTAATATCGGCACGCATCGTTTGATCAAAGGTTCTAATTGTACCAATAAGCTCTACATTATCGGGGATAATATTTGAGCGTATGCCGCCGTTAATCGCGCCAAATGAAATAACAGAAGGCGCTTTAGTTACATCTACCTGGCGAGAGGCAATTGTTTGAGTTGCCATTATAATTTGTGATGAAGCAACAATGGGATCTACGCCATTCCAAGGGCGCGAGCCATGAGTTTGACGACCCGTTACGTTAATTGTGAAAGAGTCTTCACTGGCCATTAGAGGCCCTTCTCTAAAGCCAATTTGACCAGTATTAAGTGAGCTGGTGACATGCAAGCCAAACATCGCTTCAGGTTTTTGTTTAAATAAACCTTCTTTTAGCATTAGCTCAGCGCCACCTTCTTCTCCCTCGGGGGCACCTTCTTCAGCGGGTTGAAATACAAACAGTACTTCACCCGCTAATTGATCTTTAATTTTTACCAGTGACTCTGCTACGGCCATTAGAATAGCAACATGAGTGTCGTGCCCGCAGGCATGCATAACGCCTACTTCATTACCACGATAGGTTGAGGTTTGTTTAGAGGCAAAGGGTAAATCAACTTGTTCGGTAACGGGTAAAGCATCCATATCGGCACGAAGGGCGATTAAAGGGCCTTTTTTACCACCGCTTAATTTAGCCACAACACCGGTATGCGCAACATCGGTTTGTACTTCAAGACCCAAAGATTTTAAATGGTTAGTAATGTACTTAGCGGTTTCAAATTCGCGATTACTCAGCTCTGGATATTGATGCAAATGGCGACGCCATGTAATGACTTTTTCACTTACACTTTGTGTTGCTTGTTCAAGTTGGGTGTTAATACTACTAGCAAAACTAGGCGCTGAAATTGCAGTAAATAAAACACTGCCAAAAATTATTTTTTTTATCATTTTAATTCCTTGGTTTTCATCGTGTGTAATTAACTTACGCTATTACATCAATAAAAAGTAGTGTTGTTTAATAGTTAACCACAGTTAAAAGAAAGTTTATTGATACTGCTTAAGAAGGGGATAAAGCTATTTTGTTTAACACAATAGTTTGGCGCTTTTGTCGTATTTTAACGCAAATATTTAGCTTCAACGGTGAAAATGATAACAAAATGTTGCATTTTTTAAATTTGTTCCCAATACTGGTCAATGCACTGCTTTTACCATGCACTGACAACAGCGTGTAACAAGCTAAGCATAATAAAAATATTCAATCAGTTAAGGATTAATATGAACAACACACACACTTTTAAACGCGCGACTTTATTTGCAGCAGCAATAGGGCTCTTAATGAGTTTTTCTGCGCTCAGTAAAGAGTATAAAGTAGTTTTAATTCATGGTTTGCAAGTATCCCAACTTACCAATAAAGCAGGTAGTGATGTAGTAAACGATGGCCAAAGCTATTGGCAGTCTTATTGGGTAAACCGTGCCGACGAGCGCATTGACTGGCCTGCGTATGAACGAATAGAAGGAAAAATTACTACAGATTGGGTATGGCCCAAGCTACAACAGATCTCTCGCTCAAATTTATGCGAGCCAGGCTGCGTGTTTGTAACCCACTCTACCGGTGACTTAGTTGCCCGATATATTATAGATAACCAGGAAAACTGGCTAGAAAACGCGGGTTTAAAACCGCTTAATATTATTGCTACCTTTGATTTAGCAGGTGCTGGTGGCGGTAGTGAATTAGCCGACTTAGCGGTGAGTGCGTTAACCGGCGCATCGTGGAATTTTGCTGTAGATGCTGCATTAACTTGGTGGCTAGGCAGTGAAGTTAACGAGGCGGTTGGCGTATTACATGATTTAAAAGTTAATAATGCACGTAGAATCGCGCCATTACCTGATGCGCGCACACCGCGTTTACGCTTTGTGGCCGATGGTAATGCATACTTAGGTTTAACGGCTGGCTTTTTGCGTGGTAACGATGATTCGGTAGTCGCTATTCACTCATCATGCGGTGCAAGCTCGGTAAGCTCATTTGGCAGTTGTAGCGCCAATATTGATACCAATGGGCGTTTAAAATCACAAGGTGATGCTGTTAGTAGCTTCATGCCATACCATTATCCATTAATGATGACTAACAGTTACAGCCATAACGAAATTCAACAAGCGCAGCACCAAGGTAATGTAACGGTGGCAATGAATAATATTAGCGTGGCTGGCGATACATTAGGATATGAAACTGTCGATGAAACTACCGGTAGCTGGTTTTGGAAAAAACAATACCGCTATGTAAAAGGCTCTGATAATTTGAGTGCTTCAACGCTCATATATAATGTGATCCCATAAAGGTGATTGTGCGTGCGGCTTTATATGTTGCACGCTTTTTTATACCAATTCGCTTTATGCAGTTATTTATTTTTAGGTAAGAAAACCTGAATGCAAATTGCAACAGGTTATCGCTCTAACAATGATTAACTGCTAGGGTCTGTTGACCTTTGCGGATTACAATTTGTTCAAACTAGGGGCGGTTTAATCGCGGCGCGAGGTTTGTAACCTAGTGGGCTAAGTCAAAACCGAGCAACAAAGAGTAAATCGCCCCTAGGCAGAACCCGAAGGGCTGCGCCTGTTTGGTATCGATGCTGCGTTATCGCCTATTTATGGGGAATAACCACACCACATAGGCTCTGCCTTGCCTAAATACCAAACAGACTGCTGCAAATTCAACCTTGAAAGGTCAACAGACCCTAGTATTTATAGGATAAATAACAATGAAAAAATCCTACGTTATTGTTTTAGTAATAATAGTTACCGGCTTGATGTGGTTTTTAGGTAAAGGCAATGCTAGTTATTCAGCTTCGCAAACAACAGCTAAAGAGCATAAAAAAACACCTGAATTTGTAGCTATGCCAGCAAAACCTAAGGTACTAGATGTTAAACCAAGCATAAAAAAAACACCTAAAGAGCAGCATGAGTTTAATGAAGATATAGCTAAAGCAGCATCGGCGGTGGCGCAGCAATATCAACAAAACTTAGTATTCCCGCCTTATTCACAACCTTTAACGGTAAATGATGAAGACCGGCTTAAGCCAAATCAGTTTTTTCCGGTTACTAGCCCAGTGGGGGAGCAGGGCGGGGAGTTAACCTTAAGTTTATCTCAATATCGCTATGTCTATCCGCAAGCGATTAAATTAACCATAAGTGCACAAAATTTAGACAAAGTACAGGTGGCACTCAGTAATACTGATACTAAACAGCTGTTAAAAACACACAGCGGTGTTGCTCGTGACAATGAGCTGGCAATTACGTTTAAAGGTGAGGAGGACTATCCTCGCAATTTACAGTTATTAGTTGAAGCCGACATTGCGGGTAAAATGGTTCCTGTGGTGGCACAAATACAATATATGCCGCCTAGTGCAACCCTAACTAGCTTTGATAACGCATATCCACGTAATGATAATATGATAGTGCCTGCTAATTTAACAGTGATAAAAAGTGGCTTATATCGCTTAAGAGCTAACTTATACAGTGGTACTTCGCCATTAGCACATTTAGTTGCTAAAGCTCGCTTAGATGAGGGCAGCGAACAAATTGATTTTAAAGCGCATTGGTCTGTTTTGCCTAAGCAAACGAATGATTTGCGGTTGAGCGACTTTGTTATTGAACGTATGTCGCCAAGCCCAGGTGAGCGAAACAGCTTTGGGCAAAGTAAAGTGAGTGAGTTTACTATTGAAGATTTTGCTTATGATAGCTTACAGCAGCTGCCTTATCAGGCGAATAAACAAGAATTGCAGAGTTTAGAGTTTTTACAAGGATTAGCTGCCGGTAAGTAGCAGCATAGAGCAGAGTGAAGGGTTTGCATTACTGCAAACCCTTAAAAAATTAGCTTAAATTAATAGTAACCACGTCGGCTTGGTCTGTTTCATCTTGTTCAGGATTAACCGGCGCTTTTGGAATATCTGGTTTATCTAACGCGATATCTCCACCATCAATAACGTCACCGGTTTGCAGATTAGCAAAATCAAACAATTGGTTATCAGCTAAATGCGAAGGTACAACATTTTGCATGGCAGTAAAAATACTTTCTATACGCCCTGGGTGCTCTTTATTCCATTGTTCTAGCATGTTTTTAGTGTGCTTACGCTGTAAGTTTTCTTGTGAGCCACATAAGTTACACGGAATAATAGGGTAGCCTTGGCTAAATGCGTATTGGCTAATATCGGCTTCTTTACAATAAGCCAACGGGCGAATAACCATGTGCTCGCCGTTATCACTCATTAGTTTAGCTGGCATACTTTTGAGTTTTCCGCCGTAAAACATATTTAAAAACAAGGTTTCTATCATGTCATCGCGGTGATGACCTAAAGCTATTTTTGTGGCGCCTAGCTCTTTAGCCGTACGATATAAAATACCACGACGCAGACGAGAGCAAAGTGAGCACGTTGTTTTACCTTCAGGAATAATATCGGTAACAATACTGTAGGTATCTTCTTCGACAATTTTGTATTCAATATTTAAATTATCAAGGTATTCAGGCAGTACATGCTCAGGAAAGCCTGGTTGCTTTTGGTCAAGGTTAACCGCAAAAAGGTCAAACTTAATAGGGGCAACACGCTGTAAATGTTGCAGCATATCGAGCATAGTGTAACTGTCTTTACCGCCCGATAAGCACACCATGATACGATCACCTTCTTCTATCATGTTAAAGTCCATGACAGCTTGACCTGTGAGGCGGCGTAAACGCTTTTGAAGCTTATTTAAGTTGTGTTGAGCTTTGGCTTGAGCAGAATGAGACACTACGCCCCCTTATAAACAGTACGGCAAAATTAATTGCTAAAAATAAAGGGGCGTATTATATGCCATATGCAATATCACAGCTACAGCAAACGTTAACTTTCTGCGAGTGGACTTACATAGCCATCAGGTTTCAATGCCAGTACATCACAATCGAGGCTGTCAATAACATGTTCAGCGGTGTTACCCACTAATGCAGCACTTAAGCCGGTACGCCCCACAGTGCCAATAACCACTAACTCACTATTTAAACGACTTGCAACATCCGGTATCACATCTTCTGGCAATCCCTCTTCAATAAAGCATTGATCAGAGGTTAGGTTAAACTCGTTAGCTAGTTCATTGGTTGATTCAATATGATGTTTTTTAACCGATTCATTGTAAAGCCCAGGATTAAATTCTGGGATTTCTATGGCAATATTTACCGGTGTAGCAGGGTAGGCATTGACTAAGTTAAGTTTAGCATTAGCTAGTTCACATAAAAATTGTGCATCTTTAATTATGCGTTTATTAAGTGATAAGTGCTGCTCATTTTCACTGACTGCGTTCACAGCAGCTAAAATATTCCCTTGTGCTGGCCATTGCATATCTTTGACAAATAAAACGGGCGTTGGACACTTTCTGACTAAGTGCCAGTCTGTAGGAGTAAAAATGACCGCTTTAAGCGCACCGTGTTGATGAGTACCTTTGATAACCAAGTCGTATTTATCATTGATAACGGTATTAATTATTGCCTCGTATGGGCGATTATGCCAAATAACTTGCGTATCAATATTAATATTTTGATAAGGAGAGATTAGATCTTTAAGCCATAGCTCGCGATCTTTGAGGACGGCTTGGCGCATTGCTTCACGTTCATCACCTGATAGCATAGTAGTCATTTCGTAAGAGAAATCATAAACCGTCATAAAGGCGGTAATGCTCGCACCCGATTTTTTGGCTAAATCTATTGAACGCGCGAGGGCATTTTGATCGTCTTTAGTTGGGTCAATAACCGCGATAATACGTTTAATCGTTTCCATTGTGCTACTCCATTCACTTAACGGTTATACATTTAGTGTAACGCAAATACACAACAGTTAAAGGGGGGAGCACTAAGATTATTGTTCTATATCAATTTATTGATTTATTAACGTGGCTTTACAATCGCAGCTGTTTTCGCAAGCGCGTCATTATCTAAAATAGTAATAAACTTGCCTTCTACTTTGATCAAATCAGCTTTTTGGAAACGACTTAACAAACGACTAATAGTTTCTACTGTTAAACCGAGGTAGTTGCCAATTTCACCGCGGGTCATGGTAAATCTAAATTCTTTACGTGAAAAACCACGTTCACCAAAACGCTCTGATAAATTATAAATAAAACTCGCTAGGCGCTCTTCGGCAGACTTTTTATTGAGTAATAACAGCATTTCTTGATCGTAGGTTATTTCACTACTCATTAAGCGCATAATTTGTTGGCGTAGCTTAGGCAGCTTACCAGCGAGTTCGTCAAGTGTGTCAAAGGGGATTTCACATACCATTGAGGTTTCTAGTGCTTGAGAAAAGCTTTGGTGCTGCATTTTATTAATGGCATCAAACCCAACAAGGTCGCCAGCTAAGTGAAAGCCGGTAATTTGTTCATCGCCTTGCTCAGACAAAGTATACGATTTAAACGAACCTGAACGAACCGCAAAAATTGCATTTAAAGGCGCGCCCGATTCAAATAAGTAGTCACCCTTGTGTAATGGTTTTTTTCGCTCAATGATCTCATCAAGTTTATCCATTTCTTGGCCATTTAAAGAAAATGGTAAACATAACTGGCTAATACTGCAGTTATTACAGCTAATGGCACAATTACCTTTAGCACGACTTTGAGAAAAATCCATAAGTTCAATCCGTTAAATTTCTATGCACGACATTTTCTAATGTTAATGCACTAGCTTATCTGTTGCAATGATCAGAAGGTAGATACCATACCAAATGATAACACTGCCTAATGTTATTCGTGTCCATGGGTGATTAAAAAGCGTATTTAGCTTTTGTGCAGCCATGCCTAAGGTGATCATGGCAGGAAATGTGCCTAGGGCAAATGCCAGCATAACTAAAGCACCATTAATGGAACTGCCACTGGTCATTGCCCAAGTAAGTGCAGAATATACTAAACCGCACGGTAACCAGCCCCATAACGCGCCATAACCAAGCGCTTTTAGAGGCGAATCAATGGGCATTAAATACTTATTAAGTTTAATTAAGTGCTGCCAAATGAGGGTTTTACCTAGTTTTTCGAGCCACTGTAAGGTGGCGGCTAGGCGCATAATATAAACGCCAACCAGTAACATAAAAATACCAGCTAAAAATGACAAAAATAATGAAAAGGCAGAATTTTGCGTGGCAAACTGGCTACTAATACCCGCAACAAGGGCTCCTGCAAGCATATAACTTAAAGCTCTACCGCTGTTATAAGCTAGAGAATATAACCACGTTTGGCGTTTGTTGCTGGCAAGCTGTAACGAACTGGCAATACCGCCACACATAGCAATGCAATGGCCACTGCCAATTAAGCCCATTAAAAAAGCGCTAACAAAAACAGGGTCAATCATTACTTTTATTGTGCTGCTCTTTGTCGTCTTCAAACAAAATACTATGGCCTTGCTTGTTTAAATCAGAGAATTGCTCACCTTTTACTGCCCAAAAAAATACGCCAATAGCAATTAATACAAACAAAATAGCGATAGGAACTAAAATATAAATTATGCTCATAACTTTAATAGCCTTAGTGAATTACATATCACAATAATAGAGCTGGCAGACATACCAATAACGGCCATCCATGGCGCAACTAAGCCCATAGCCGCTAGCGGTAATATAGAGCCATTATATAATAAAGAAAGCGCCAAGTTTTGCTTAATTATGCGTCGTGTTTGTTTAGCAATAGTTAACAAATGCGAGATAGAAGCTAAGTCACTGTTTAGCAATACAACATCAGCACTATTTTTAGATATATCGGCACCGGTTTCCATGGCGATAGATAAATGGGCGCTGGCAAATACTGGGCTGTCGTTTACGCCATCACCAACCATAGCAACAATTTCACCTTGCGATGACCAGCGTTCAACTGCGACTTGTTTATCTTTTGGACTGCAGCTTGCAAGTACTGAATCAAGCTTTAATTTTTTAGCGACTTTGGCACCGGCATCAGATGCATCACCAGTCAGCATATGGCAATTGAGATTGGCAGCCTTTAACGAGTTAATGAGTTTATCGGCATCTGTTTTTACTTTATCTACAAAGTAAAAGCGTGCAACGGCTTGCTTGTTTATATAAAGCGTGGCCTGCGCGTTGGTTTTTTTTGTGTCAAACCAGCCACTTTTACCAATAGCGTAATGGGTATTATCAAACTGAGCGCTTATCCCAATACCTGGATGCAGTTGTACATCGTCAAATTTACGTTGTCCCTTAAACTCCTTAAATGCGCTGGCAATAGGATGTTCAGAGTAACTTTCAAGCTGGGCTGCAATATCAAGAATTTGCTCTTTGCTGTAGTTATCATCAAGTATGTCAACCACGTCGAGGCTAAATTTACCTTGTGTAAGCGTACCGGTTTTATCAAAGGCAAATAAAGTGAGCTTTGATAGAGTTTCTAGCACATGTGCTTGCTTAATCAGTATACCTTTGCGAGTTAAGGTTGCTACAGCACAGGTTAACGCGGTGGGAATTGCTAAGCTTAATGCGCACGGGCAAGTGGCCACTAACACCGATATAGTGATCCAAAAAGCAACATCAGGGTCTACCTGGTACCAACCAATGGCGGTTAGAGAGGCAAACACCAATAATACAGCAACAAACCACTGCGCCACTTTGTCGGTAATTTCAACCAGTCTTGGGCGTTTTGTTAGGGCATTATGTTGCAGGCGAATAATTTGATTAAGTAGGGTGTTTTGGCCTAGTTTATTGATTTTTATTTCAATAATACCATCATGATTCACCGTACCCGCATACACATTATGATCAATATACTTTCGTACTGGTTGATGTTCGCCGGTCATCATAGACTCATCAACACTGGTACTGCCTTTAACCAATATGCCATCAGCAGGAATGGTTTCGCCAGCCTTTATTGACACAATATCGTTAAGTTTGAGTTTTTTGGCGGCAATGATGTGCTCATTACCTTGCTCATCGAGCGTACGTGCAGTAAGGGGTAACAACTTTTGCAAGTTGGCAGTGAATTCACTGGCCTTTAAACGCGCTCTAAATTCTAAGTATTTACCTAGTAAGAGTAAAAAGGTAAACATACAAATAGATTCAAAGTAAACTTCGCCTACTTCCATTACGGTGGCATAACAGCTGGCGCCATAAGCACCAAAAATAGCCAATGATACTGGTAAGTCCATATTCAGCTGCTTTGCCTTTAAGCCGTTAATTGCGTTACTTAAAAAGGGAAGGGCGCTGTATAAAATGACTGGAGTGGCTAGAATTAAACTGATCCATCTAAAGTACTGTTCAAAGTTGCTATCCATTCCAGAGAACATGCCGAAGTACATTGCAAAGGCAAACATCATGACTTGCATGGTCATCAAGCCTGCGACACCAAGGCGGCGAATATACGCTTTGGCTGTTTGTTGCTTTTGCTGGGCTTCTAAATCTGATTGGAAGGGGTAAGCTTTATAGCCTATTTCAGCCAATGAGGTAATTAGCTCACTTAAAGGCGTGGCACTTTTATCCCAGTGGATCATGGCACGATTTGTTGAGGTATTTACATCAACGCGCTTTACCGATTTAAGGTTCAATAATTGCTTTTCAATTAGCCATGCACAGGCGGCGCAGGTTATACCTTCAACACTCAGTAATACCTCAGAGTTGTCGTTGTGCGTACTAATAAACTCATCTTGGATATCTTCATTGTCATAGCTTTTAATAAAAGCGAGCTGTTCAGGGACAAGTTGCTCTACTTTGCCGGCACTTACGGTGCGGTATTTGTAGTAGTCGGTCATTCCTTGGTCAATGATGTTTTGAGCAACCGCTTGACAGCCAATGCAACACATTGGCTCAGCGGTATTGTCTATAATAACGTGTGCGTTAAACCCTGCCGGCACACTTTCAAGACAATGAAAGCAATTTTTAGACATACTAAATACTACTTATAATTAGGAGTAACTAAAACGGTGGCTGTGGTTGGTAAAGTAATACTTTCTTTCATTTTCCAACTAGCATCAACGGGTTCAATAAACACTGAGTAAGCACCAGGCGTGTAGCTTTCTAATAATGCAGTAAACTCTTGATTAGCATTTGGAGTGAGGGTAGCTTCAAAATCATGAGCTTTTATAGTGCGATGAAAAAACGATAATTTTAGCGCGTGGATATTACTGGTATCGCCTTTAGTAAATTTAAAGCTTACTCGCTCATCAGATACATTTAGGTCACCATGTAAATACAAGGCTTTTGCTTTATCAAACTTGATCAGCTCTAAGTTGATTGCTTTGCCTTTTTTATAGTAATCGTCCACAACCATATCTGGACCGTTACCAATGGCTGTAATAAATAAACTAATGCAGCCAATAATTGCAGCTAATGGAAAGAAGATTAAAAACCAAGGCCAAAAATTTTTATACCACGGAGTCGGTTGCATAGTCGCTCTAAAATTAATTAATGTGCGGCTATATTATAATAAATAGATCGAAAAGACTAAAAAAAAGCCTCCGAGTGGAGGCTTTTTTGATCTGTATTAATCTATTGAAATAAAAAGATTATAACTGAAACGTTTTGTTAACTTTATCGTTATTTATCTTGCGATAAGCTGTAAACGTAAGCAGTTAATAGGTGAATTTTATCTTCGCCTAAAATCTCTTTCCAAGCAGGCATTACACCAGCGCGGCCATGGTTAAGTGTTTCTTCAACTGCACGTTGAGAACCACCGTACAACCAAATGTTATCAGTTAGATTTGGTGCACCAAACGGTAAGTTGTGTGCAACTGAACCTTTACCATCTGCACCATGACATGCTGCACACATCGCGAATTTCGCTTTACCTGCATCGGCATCTTTTTGGTTAACAGTACGACCAGATAGGCTAAGTACATAAGCTGTCATTTCTTTAACGCCTTGCTCACCTAATGCATCACCCCAAGGTGGCATTGCTGCAACTCGACCTAAAAGTAATGTTTCTCTGATTTTGTCAGGTGTACCACCGTATAACCAATCTTTATCTGTTAGGTTAGGGAAGCCAGTACCACCTCGAGCATCAGAGCCATGACACTGTGCACAGTTTTGAGCAAATAAGCGCTGACCAATTTCAACCGCTAGTTGACCTTGCGTTTGCTCATGCTTAGTACCGTTTTCTAGTGCTACTTGTTGTGCTGCATCACCAGCAAACTTAGACTCTACTAAATCAGTAACAGGGATTTGTGCCAATTCATTGAAAATTGGGCCAAAACGCTCTTCAGCAGCACGATATTCTGCATCTAGCTTTACAAAGCGGCCATCTTCTTTAGCATCAATGACTGCTTCTTTCGATTCAGTTAAAGAAGTAACACCTTGGTTTGAGCTGGTCCACTTTGCTAAGCCTTCCCAGTTACCTAAACCTGGGTATGCTGCTAAGTAATAAACAGACCATACAAACGTTGCGAAGAACATGTAAGTCCACCATTTTGGTAGTGGATTGTTTAATTCTTCAATGCCGTCAAACTCATGTCCACAGCTTTCACCTTCTTTTACACCTACATAGTTTTTTAAGTTCCAAACTAGTAGACCAAAGATAATGATTAAGCATGCAAGGGTTAATACAATAACCCATATACTCCAAAAGCTAGTCATTTCTCAGACCCCTTTTCCTCGTTAGAGAGTGTATTGTTGTGTTTTTTTTCATCTTCAAATATGACATTAGCAGCGTCTTTAAAACGACTTTTACTACGCTTGCTATATGCCCATCCAACAATCACAATAAATAATACTAAAATTACCAGAGTCAAAATGCCTCTGTATGTCCCGTAGTCCATAATAATCTACTTCAAATGTGTGCCAAGTTGTTGCAAATAAGCAATAAGGGCTTGCATTTCTGTTGCACCTTTACCGTCATTCATTGCGTCAACTTTAGCAATGTCAGCGATTAATTCCTCGTCACTGCCATAACCTAACCCCGGGTGTTTTGGGTTTTCTGGGTTAATAGCAAACGTGTCACGGAAAATTTGTAGCTTTTTCAGAGTTAAGCTTGTATCAAGCGTGTTCTCTGCTAACCAAGGGAAGCCTGGCATATTCGACTCAGGAACCACTGCACGAGGGTCAACTAAGTGCGCATAATGCCAGTCGTCTGAGTAACGTTTACCTACACGGGCTAAGTCAGGACCAGTACGTTTAGAGCCCCACAGGAATGGGTGATCCCATACTGATTCACCCGCTACAGAGTAGTGACCATAGCGCTCGACTTCATCACGAAATGGACGAATCATCTGTGAGTGACAGTTAGCGCAACCTTCACGCACATAAATGTCACGACCTTCAAACTCTAGCGCATTTAACGGGCGTAACCCATCAACTGGCTTAGTTGTGTCGTCTTGGAACATTAGCGGAGTAATTTCTACCAATGCACCAAAGCTGATTGCGAAAACAGTCAAGATGGCCATAAGGCCGATATTTTTCTCGATAATTTCGTGTTTATTTTGCGAATTTTTATTGCTCATTATCTGACTCCGTTATGCTAACTGCGCTTGTTCATCAAGTTCTAGCGAGTTATTTTTCGCTGAAACTGTACGATAAACGTTATAAGCCATAACCAGCATACCTGTAACGATGAATACACCGCCTAAGAAACGCATAACATAGAAAGGATGAGAGGCTTCTAACGACTGAACAAAGCTGTACATTAATGTACCGTCAGAGTTAACTGCACGCCACATTAGGCCTTGCATTACACCTGAAATCCACATTGCAACAATGTATAAAACAACACCCACAGTGTGTAACCAGAAGTGTGTATTGATTAATTTAATGCTGTACATACGACCTTGCGAGAATAACGCAGGAATAAGGTGGTAGATAGCACCGATAGAAATCATTGCAACCCAACCTAGTGCACCTGAGTGTACGTGACCTACAGTCCAATCTGTGTAGTGCGATAACGCATTTACAGATTTAATTGCCATCATTGGGCCTTCAAACGTCGACATACCGTAGAAAGACAATGAAACCACTAAGAAACGAAGCACTGGGTCAGTACGTAACTTATGCCATGCACCTGAAAGTGTCATAATACCGTTGATCATACCCCCCCAAGACGGCACGAATAAGATAATAGACATCACCATACCTAAGCTTTGCGTCCAATCAGGAAGCGCAGTGTAGTGAAGGTGGTGAGGACCTGCCCAAATGTAAAGCGAGATAAGAGCCCAAAAGTGAACAACCGATAAACGGTATGAGTAAACTGGACGACCCGCTTGCTTTGGTACAAAGTAATACATCATCCCTAAGAAGCCAGCAGTAAGAAGGAAACCTACAGCATTGTGTCCGTACCACCACTGAACCATTGCATCAACCGCACCGGCGTAAATTGAGTATGATTTAGTTAGTGAGACAGGAACAGCCATGCTGTTAACAATATGAAGTACTGCAACAGTAATAATGAAACCAGCATAGAACCAGTTAGCTACATAAATATGAGCCACTTTACGTTTAGCAATAGTGCCCATAAATACAACAGCGTACGTTACCCAAACAACAGCAATTAAGATATCGATAGGCCACTCAAGTTCTGCATACTCTTTAGAACTTGAAATACCCATAGGTAGAGTAATTGCTGCTAGAACAATCACTAACTGCCAACCCCAAAAGGTGAAGGCGGCTAATTTATCTGAAAGAAGGCGCGTTTGACATGTGCGTTGTACGACGTAATAAGACGTCGCAAAAAGAGCACTTGTACCAAATGCGAAAATTACTGCGTTCGTGTGTAACGGACGAAGTCGAGAGTAAGTTAACCATGGTGTGTCAAAGTTAAGTGCTGGCCAAGCTAGTTGGGCAGCAATCAGAACCCCAATACCCATGCCAACGATGCCCCAAATCACTGTCATAATAGCGAATTGGCGTACAACTTTATAATTGTACTCAGTTTGTGATGCTACTGTTTGGCTCATTTTCTGGCTTCCGCTGCAATAAATGCGTTTAGAAATGAATTACCTACTTGTTAAAGTAGGACCTACTATTATTCCAAAGTATACTATCCAAACCCCACAATATGTGGTTGTTAAAGATAATAATCTCAAGAAATACTTGTTTTTTTTGCGGTTGAAATGATAAATTTTTTGGCCTTAAAAAGATAGGTCAATTGCGTAATAATATGACATCAATCAAACTTTATTGAGTTGCTGTCTATTTTTTGAGGTGATTTGTACCTTACTCACTCATTAAAGCCGATAATCAACCAACTTGCCCTAAATGTTGGGCCCATACATTAGATATTTGAGAACCTGCATGTATATATATAGAGTATGCTTACTTTCTTTTCTATTATTTTTACTAGGTTGTGACTTTTCTGGATCAACATCAACAGCAAAAGTAAGCCAATCGCAAACCGAGTGTAAAAATAACAAACCATGTCATTTTGAAAATCAAGTTAAGGTTTGGTTAAGCGAAGAAACCTTATCACCAGAGACACCGTTTTCAATTTATGCTCACTTACCTAATGATCTAACAATAACAGCGGCTAAATTGGAGGGAGTAACTATGTATATGGGTTACATTCCATTGCAGTTTACCGAGCAAGGGAATATTTGGTTGGCCGATACTATGGTTGGGATTTGCTCAGAGCAAAATATGGTGTGGAAGCTTGTACTTACTACTAGCAATAAAAATACTGGCATAAGTAGTAATGTTGATTACTATTTTAACGTCACTTATTGAAAATTTTTACTATGGTGTGGTTTTTCAACTACGCTATTTCCGTATAACTCTAGTGGCAAAGCCCATTGTCCTTCACCTCACATGTAGTTACCTGAAACTGAAGCACGTCTCTTAGTGTAAGTATTTTAACTTAATAATAAGTATCCCTTTTGCACATCTACTTGCTTTAAAGATTATAGCCATCCTTTATTACCCACAAATACATTTATAAAGCCCTCGTCGATTTAACAGCTGTTTTTTATTAATGTGTAGTGAGCTCGTAATTCACTATAAGCATAAAATTTACCTGGTTAAAGCATATAGCAAAATTATTCAGACTAAATAAACAATCTACTTGCATAAATATGGTTAGTAATTAACACCTAGTTTTACCTTTTTAATAACGATCTGTGATTAACATGTTAATTTTCCTGTTTAGGGCACATCACCCCGATAATTACATTTGATTACAAACTCAACCTATTTGATTTCATGTGTGTTTTTTATGTGATTAAGCTTGCTTTAGTAGCTGATTTTTAAATGTTTTTATTAATTAACAATGAAACAATGGTTAACAACAGTACCTTTTTTGTGTACATGCAAATAGGGGTGGTCTTTTATTGATCTGTCGTTAAGTTTTCATTCAGTTAGGGGCGCCTAAGTTGCTCCCGCTCACTCAAAAATCTCATAAAAGTGAGTGTTGCCAATTTAGGTAAATTCAACAAGTAGGGTTCATTCATGAAAAAATCAACTCTTGGTTTAGCTGTTATTGCAGCAATCCCAATGTTCTCAAGTGTTCAGGTTTTAGCTGCAGACGAAGCAGCAAAGTCAATTGAAAAAATTCAAGTAACGGGTTCTCGTATCAAGCGTTCAGATATGGAAAACGCAAGCCCTGTTACACTTATCGGTGCAGACGACATCAAAGCAATGGGCGCTACAAGTATTGATAGCGTATTACAGAAAATGACCGCTACAGGCGGTGCAATGACAAACCCAGGCGTTAATAATGGTTCTGGTGGTAATGCCCGCATAGACCTTCGCGGTCTGGGTTCAAGTCGTACTCTAGTACTTGTAAACGGTCGTCGCATGATTGCATCGGGTACTGGTGCAGCATCAACTGTTGACTTAAATACAATCCCTGTTTCTATGATCAAATCAGTGGAAGTACTAAAAGATGGCGCTTCTGCAGTTTATGGTACTGATGCAGTTGCTGGCGTAGTAAATATTATCCTAAAAGATAATTTTGAAGGCCTAGACATGAATGTTAATTCAGCAATTACTGGTGAAGGTGACGCAACAGAGAACTCAATTGATTTCACTGTTGGTAGCTCATTCGATAAAGGTAACATTGTTATCGGCATGCAATACACTGATCGTGGTAAAGCATCTCAAGCTGATCGTGATTTCTCAAACTGCCCAATTGCTGAAGGTGCTAACGGTTTATATTGCACTGGTTCTTCATACAATGAAGGTGGTCATATCTGGAATGGTACAAGCGAGAAAGGGACTATCCTTGATGCTAAAGGTGAAGAAATACAAGTATCTCTAATCAATGATAATGGTGTAACAGGACGTGGTGGCGATTACCATCGTTATACTAATGAAGATGCTTATAACTATTCACCAGCAAGCTACCTGTACACGCCAATGGAGCGTTTAAACTTAACAGGTATCGCTACATACGAACTATCTGATGACACGAGCGTATTTGCTGAGTTTACTTATACTAAGCGTTGGTCAGAGCAACAGATGGCACCACAGCCAGTTTGGTTTGATTTTGAGTACGACACTGCGACTATGGGTAACTCATTATTAAGTCAAAGCTATGATAAGCGTGTTGATTTAGATGGTGACGGCTATTTAGATAAAGATGCTGATGGTAATTACATCACACAAGAAACGAATTACGTAAATGGTGATGCAATTTCTTACGGCCGTCGTATGTCTGACACCGGCGCGCGTTACTTTGAACAATCAGTTGATACTGTTCGTGCAGTAGTGGGTGCTGAAGGTTTTGTTGGTGATTACTCTTGGGACGTGTCAGCGAACTTCGGCCGTAATGACTCTGTTGACAAGCTAAGCAACTTACACAATATGGGTGCTATTCAAGATCAAATCCTTGAAGGTAAATTTAACCCACTTGATCAATCAGCTTGGGTTTCTGAAGATTTCCGCAAAAATGTGTACACTGAAGTTAATAACGGCGGAAGCCAGCTGTTTATTCTTTCAGCATCTGTATCGGGTGAGTTATTCGAATTACCAGCAGGTTACTCTGCATTTGCTGCAGGCATAGAGCGTCGTCAAGAAAAAGCATGGTTTACACCTGACTCTTTAACTGCACAAGGCCTTGCAAACGACCCTATGGTTGAGCCAACAGCCGGCGGTTTTGACGTAAACGAAGCTTATGTTGAATTTGCTATACCTCTACTAGCAGATGCTCCTCTTGCACAAAATGTTGAATTAAGTGCAGCTATTCGTGCATTTGATTACAGCACATTTGGTTCAGATGAGACTTGGAAACTAGGTCTTACTTGGAAAGTAAATGATGAACTAATGCTACGTAGCGTCGTTTCAACAGCATTCCGTGCGCCAACGGTTTCTGAGTTGTACTCTGGCAATTCACCATCGTTTGACCAAATTGATTATCCAGGTGCTCAAGACCAAGCAGAAGTAACTGTGGGTGGTAATGATTCACTTACTCCTGAAGAAGCAGATACTTTAACTGCTGGTGTCGTATACGAGCCACAATGGCTTGACGGCTTCTCAATGACGCTTGATTACTATGAAATCGATATTGAAAATGCAATCACTAAAGTAGATAGCCAATATATTGTTGATCAGTGTTTAAATAATGGTGCAAATGCTAGCACTGCACTTTGTCAGTCAGCAGGCGTATCTATGGATGCAACTGGCCGTGTTAAATTCAATAATCAATTACAAAACGTTGGTTCTGAAAAAACATCTGGGGTTGATTTAAATCTTGCATACAGCTTTGAAGTGGCTGGCCTGAACTGGAAAACAAGCTTAGACACAACTTACTTAGATGAATATGTTGTAGAAGTTACTGGTGACCCAGTTGACTATGCAGGTATTATTACATCAGGAACGGGTGGATATGCTGACTTTAAATCTAACTTAACTGTAAGTGTTGCAGGCGATAACTGGGATGCACAATACCAAGCTCGTTACATAGCTGGTATGGATAGCTTCGCATGTATCGGAAAAGAAGATTCTTGTTATGCACCAAGCACTCCAACAGTAGTTTACCATGATATCAGCGGTAATTACTTAGTGAATGACACAGTAACTTTATCTGCAGGTGTAAACAACTTGTTTGATAAGCAACCTCCTTACTACACAGGTAATAACGATTCAAATACTGACCCGTACACATACGATGTACTAGGTCGTCGTTTCTTCGCAGGTGTAAACGTTAAATTCTAATTTTAACTAATTAGAACCATTAAAAGGCCTAGTATTTACTAGGCCTTTTTTGTTGAACAAAATTAAAGAGGCACGTAAACTCAGGTAGATAACCAAAGGAGGCATCATTGTTAAAGCAAGACGAAAATTTATCGTTTGTTATTGAACCGCAATTATCACCGCGTGCAGAGCAGCGTCTCGATCTTTATTTTTCTATCCCAAATGAAATGGGTATTAATGCACAAACACTTAGCGAAGAGTCTTACTTTAATAATCAATTTAAATCTTTTGTAGCCTACAACGCTAATAATATCCATCTTCCATTGGTAAGAAGCCGCTTTGTGAGTAAAAACAAAGGGGAGCAACAAGACTACCGACAAAATCTAAATTTATATTGTTATCAAGTACGCCTTGCTATTGATGCTGATATTAAAGATGCGTTAAAAATTCAAGAAAGCGATGAATTTTATCAACGGGCTATGGAGCTTTGCGAGCAAAGCCAAAGTCTACTCAGAAAACTCAGACGTTACACCCCTGATAACGAAAAGCTGATCCCGTTTTATACCAATGCCGATAACTACCTAAGCTGGCAGATTGAACAAACGTTTTTAAAGCTGCTTGATGAAGGGCCGCGTAGTAGCGATCACGCTAAAGAGCGAAATGACTTATTAAACTTTTGTAAGTCAGAGAGTGAGTATCGGGCAGAGCAACAATATAATTCTGACTCAACACTTAAAGACGCCAACAGAATTACCAATAAAATGCGCCTATTACAGCGTTTAATAGAGCATGGAGTGATTTTACAGCGCCAAACCCGATACCTTAATAGTTATTTAAAACGTTTGGTAAAAGGCTCTGTAACGGCTGTTATAATGGCCTTTGTGATGGTAGTAATACTCAATGCGCGTTCTACCTTTACTGAAATAACCGCTTCATTAATTTTAATTTTAGGGGTTATTTACGGGCTGAGAGAAATATTTAAAGAAGATATTACCCGTATTATTTGGCGTGCTATTGTACGGGGGCGGCCAAAATGGCGCTTTATTTTTAAAAACAGTATTACAAAAGATAAAGTAGCGAGCCAGTTTATTTGGTTAGAATACACGCGGTTTAAAAAAATCCCTAAAGAAGTGAGGAAAATTTTCTCTAAGCGTCGTCAGCAAAATAAACAGGCGGCGCAATGGCTGCATTTTGCTAGTGAAACGCGGGTCAGTGCTAAAGAATTTTTGCCAGGCTACGATAGCTTACAGCAAACACTGCAATTTAATCTTGCACCGTTTGCACGTTATTTAAAAAAGGGGGAAGGGAAGCTGTACCATTTAGAAAATAATAAAATTTCTAAGCAGGGAGTCGAAAGACGCTACCAATTAAATATGGTATTGGTTTTAACCGAATCTGATAATGCGCTGTATCAACGCTATAAAATCACTTTAAATCGCAGTAAAATTGTTAATATAGAGCTAATTTACACCAGTGACACTAAAAAAGAGGAATAACACAGGTTATTCCTCTTCTTTACTTAAACTAAACTAGACTATTTATCCGTTAGTCCTTTTTTGCTGTATAGCGTTACTTTGTCTGATACTAAGGTAATTTCGATATTTTTAGCGTCATTACCCCAAGTACAACTAGTATGCAGTGTTTTTTCTATACAATTATCAGCACTGCCTAAAAGAGCTTCAACTTCTGTTTTGTCCATACCAATTTTAATCTTTTCATAATTTTCTAAGTTTACTTTTGAACAAGCAGCAAGAGTCAGTGCCGCTGCAATAATGAGTAATTTTTTCATTGTTATTTTCCTTTGATTGGGGTCTGTTGATCTTTCAAGATTAAATTTGCAAAGGTCAACAGACCCTAAATACTGTTAATGGTTAAATTTTCGAATTTGCACAATCATCCCCATACGAGGGTGATCAAAATAATGAATGTCTTCACTAAACACCCGTCTAAACTGTGAAAAACGGGCTGATTCTAGATCGCCATTGTCACGTTTTTCACTTATATCATAGTGTGCATTAATAAATAAGTAATGGCGCAAGTGTATTTTAAATAGCCCATCTAACTCCCATTTCATGTCGGAAGATTGAGCTTCGTCAAATAGTGGTTTAGGCGTATTTATTAAGCTAATAAAATCAGAATCGGCGTAACTAATCGCAGTGTTTATATTGTTTTTTAATTGGCTGCCTGCAAACAAATGAATGCTAGGCGAGCGTGACTTGCTCGCACCCTCAAATCGCCACCCGGTATGCAATAAAGGAGTTAGTCCTTTGCGGTTTAGAGCTTGGCGTTGTGATTGAAACTGCAATTGCTCAGGGGCTAACAGGTAAGTTTGCTCCATCGTCTCTTGTGCAGGTGCTTGAGGTATTACTGGTAACACATCGTAACTTTTTACATAATCAATGCTGTCGTTACACGCTGCTGACTGAGGATTTGAGTTGACTAAAGTGTCAGCAAAGGTACGTTTTTGAAAACGCGGATCGCCATTTATACACGCGTCCATTGCTTGTTTTTTATAAACAGGGCTTAGTAAATCTAAGGTGTTTTTATCTTCTATGGCGTCGTGCTTTAAGCTAAAGTCTTCTTGTAGGTATGGAGCAGGGCGTTGTTTAAATATCAACACTTCTACTTCAAACCAACGCTCTGCAAATGCAGTACTACTAAACAAGCAGCATAAAACAACCAGCGATTTTTTCAGCAACATTAATGGCTAACCTTTTTTTCGAAATCTGCAATCATAGCAGTGATCATTTTTAAGCGTTCACGGGCATTCGCCTCGCTAATGGCAAAGCGTAATTTATTTGCGCCATCCATCTTATAAATATGTGGCGCACTTTGTATCAAACCAATAATGAAGCTAGGATTAACCTTAGTATTTTGACTAAACTCAAAGTAGCCCCCTTTCGGGTTTGCCTCTATTTTGGTTATGCCTAGATTACTCGCTTGCATCTTTAGTTGTTGTAAACTAAATAAGTTTTTAGCTGCATCGGGCAATAAACCAAAGCGGTCTATTAATTCAACTTGCAGCTCATCAATATCAGCAAGGTTAGCACAACTTGCTACTCGCTTGTACATACCTAAACGCGCGTTAACATCATGAATATAATCATCTGGTAACAAAGCAGGTAGCTTTAAGTCTACTTCTGTTTGTTTTTGTAATAGATTTTCAAGGGTTGGCTCTTGACCATTTTTAAGCGCGTTAACGGCCTGCTCAAGCATTTCCATATACAAATTAAAACCAATGGTCTGCATTTGCCCTGATTGATCATCGCCTAATAGCTCACCCGCACCACGAATTTCTAAATCATGAGTTGCTAAGGCAAAGCCTGCACCTAAATCTTCCAGTGATGCAATCGCGTCTAAACGTTTTTTCGCATCTTTAGAGAGTGCCTTAGGGTTGCCGGTAAGTAAATAAGCATAGGCTTGGTGATGGCTTCTACCTACACGTCCGCGTAATTGGTGTAGCTGAGCAAGACCAAGTTTATCGGCTCTATCCATAATTATGGTATTTGCTGTGGGCACATCAATACCGGTTTCAATAATCGTGGTACACACAAGGACATTGTATTTTTGATGATAAAAGTCGGTCATTATTTGCTCAAGCTCTTGCTCTCGCATTTGACCATGTGCAGAGGTTACTGTTGCTTCTGGCACCCATTCGCTAATTTCTTGAGCGACACGTTCAATAGTTTCTACGTTGTTATGTAAAAAGTATACTTGGCCGCCACGTTTAATTTCACGTAGTACCGCTTCGCGAATAAGCTCTTCGTCGCGTTGGCGTACAAAGGTTTTAACCGCTAAACGTTTAGCCGGTGGAGTGGCAATAATTGATAAATCACGCATGCCACTCATCGCCATGTTTAATGTACGCGGAATAGGGGTTGCGGTAAGAGTGAGTATGTCAACATCTGCTCTCAGGGCTTTAATTTTTTCTTTTTGACGAACCCCAAATCGGTGTTCTTCATCAACAATTAACAGGCCTAAATCTTTAAAGTTGATATCTTGTTGAATCAATTTATGAGTGCCAATAACCACATCTAGCTTGCCATCATTCATTCTTTCAAGGGTTTCTTTTTGCTCTTTGGCCGAATTAAAACGCGATAGCACCCCCACTTCAATTGGAAAATCAGCAAAGCGGTCTTTAAAGTTATCGTAGTGTTGTTGAGCAAGTAGGGTGGTAGGGACTAAAATAGCCACCTGCTTATTATCGTTAACAGCTACAAAGGCTGCCCGCATAGCTACTTCGGTTTTACCAAAACCAACATCACCACATACTAAACGATCCATGGCTTGTTTTGACTGCATGTCACCAAGTACCGCTTCAATGGCGTTACGTTGATCATCTGTTTCTTCAAACGGAAAGCTATCACTAAATTGGCGATAAGCTTGGCCATCAAGCGTAAACTTATTACCTGGCTTGGCTTGGCGTTGTGCGTAAATATCGAGTAACTCTGCAGCCACATCGCGTACTTTTTCAGCGGCGCGTTTTTTCGCTTTATCCCAGGCATCAGAGCCGAGCTTATGCAGTGGCGCACTGGCCTCTTCACCTCCAGAATAACGACTAAGCATATGAAGTGCCGATACCGGCACATACAGTTTTGCTTCACCTGCATAAGTAATAGTCACAAATTCAGTCACCACATCGGCGGCATCAATCGTTTGCAGCCCTTGATAACGGCCCACACCATGGTCAAGGTGCACAACCGGTTGACCTTCTTTAAGTTCTGCTAAGTTACGAATTAACGCGTCTTGGCTTGCTTCATACTTGTGCTTACGGCGTCTACGTTGTGATACTTTAATCCCAAGCAATTCTTGCTCGGTAATAATGCTCAAGCTAGGTTTTGTGCTAAGCACCACACTTTGCTCAAGCGGACTGACAATTAAACCAACGTCATTACTGCTGTTGGTAAACTGCTCAAAGCTATCAAACTCTTTAAATTTTAAGCCGCTGGGTTTTAATATACTCAGTAATGATTCGCGTCGACCGTCCGACTCAACGCTAATAACAACTCGGCCTTTTTTCTTTTTTTGTTCAGCTACATAGTTAATAAATGCATCGTAGGGTTGATGTTGTTTATGATCGATGCGTACATTGGGCAACTCATTAACTGCGAGATTTTTATTGCCTGCTTTTGTGCCTAACTTTGCTTGCGATAGACGAATGCGGCCATAATTGCCTAAATTAGAAAACAGCTCATTAATTGGCTGATATAACTCATCGGGCGGTAATAGTGGGCGCAGAGGATCTACACGGCGGTTCTCATAGCGTACATTAACATCGTGCCAAAAGTTATCTGCTGCATGCTCTAAATCCCCTAATTGCATGACGGTTGTTGAGTCAGGCAAGTAGTCAAAAATGGTTGCTAAGCCTTCAAAAAACAGCGGCATGTAATATTCTATACCTGCTGGCCAATTACCTTTGCTGACCTGCATGTAGACTGAGTCTTGCTCAGCACTTGCGCCAAATTTTTCACGATAGCTTATTCTGAAACGTTCAATATCTGATTCGTTAGTAGGAAACTCATGAGCAGGTAGTAGCTCAATTTTTTCTACTTTTTCGTCTGAGCGCTGAGTTTCCACATCAAATAAACGGATGGTATCAAGCTCATCATCAAAAAAGTCGAGCCTAAATGGATGCTTACTCCCCATGGGGTATAAATCAACAATTGAGCCGCGTATAGCGTACTCGCCATGCTCCATAACTTGTTGCACATGTAAGTAACCTGCCTGCTCTAAATTGTCCCTCAGAGCATGAGTATCTAATCTATCGCCGACTTTAAAACTCAGCGTTGAGCCGTATATAAATGATGCTGGGGCGGTGCGCAGCATCAAGGTTGATACCGGAACAATGAGTACGCTTTGTTGCTCTTTTTTCAGTGTGTTGAGTGTTGCTAAACGTGCTGAAATAATATCTTGGTGGGGCGAGAAGTGATCATAAGGCAATGTTTCCCAATCTGGAAAAACCATTACTGGGTTATCAGGCAGCAAGTACTCTAATTCGGTTTCAAGGCGCAGGGCACTTGGTGTATCAGGGGTAACAATTAACACTAAGTTGTCTTGCTGCTTAACACCTTGTGCAATAGCAATGCTTAAGCCACTGCCTAGAAGTTCGCCCCATTGAATTTTATCTTTTTGAGATTTTACCCAAGGCAAGGCTGCCCATTGCTCAAACGCCATTAATTACTCCATTAAATTAGGCTCTTAACGAATAAGAGCCACATTATTATTTAGTCACGGTAAATTTTTGTTAAATCTTGATAATGATCAATCCTACGGTCGCGTAAATACGGCCAAATACGTCTTACGTTCTCGCTACGTTTTTGATCAAGTTTTACCATTAATATTTGTTCATTTTGGTTATCAGCCTCTGCCAACATCTCGCCTTGAGGGCCTGCAATAAACGAGTTGCCCCAAAATTGAATGCCGTCACTTTGACCGCTAGGGTCGCTTTCATGACCAACTCGATTACAACTAATCACCGGAACGCCATTAGCAACCGCATGCGCTCGTTGTGAAATAACCCAAGCATCTTTTTGGCGGGTTTGCTCGTCTTTATCATCGCGTGGATCCCAGCCAATAGCTGTCGGGTAGATCAAAAGTTCAGCACCGGCCATTGCCATTAAACGCGCGGCTTCAGGAAACCATTGATCCCAACACACCAGCACGCCAAGCTTACCTACTGAGGTTTGAATAGGCTCAAAGCCTAAGTCTCCGGGAGTAAAGTAAAATTTTTCATAAAACCCTGGGTCGTCTGGAATATGCATTTTACGGTATTTACCTGCAATGCTGCCGTCTTTTTCAAGCACCACGGCGGTATTGTGATAAAGACCCGTAGCACGTTTCTCAAATAATGAAGCTACAATAACAATACCGAGCTCTTTTGCGAGTTCGCCTAAAGTGTTGCTACTTGGGCCTGGTATTGTTTCGGCCAAATCAAATACATCAACGTCTTCGGTTTGGCAAAAATATAAACTGCGGTGTAACTCTTGTAATACAACAAGTTGCGCGCCTTTACTAGCTGCATCGCGAATGCCCGCAATTGACTTTTCAATATTATGTTCAGCGTTGTCACTGTTGCTTTGTTGCACTAAGGCAACTGATAAATGTGCAGGGCTTGTCATTGTGCTGCTCCAGCTAAAAATCCACGAGGTAATTGCATTGTAATGCAGTGAAGACTGCCAAATTGCTCAATAATAGGTAAGCAATTTACACCAATAATTGTGTGCTCTGGGTATGCTTTTTGAACTTGTGTTAAAGCACGTTGGTCGTTTACATCGTCATAAATAGGCACTAATACTGCGTTATTTATAATTAAGTAATTTGCATAGGTGGCAGGTAGACGCGTATTTTCATCGTCATACACGGCTTTTGGCCACGGTAACTCAATTAGCTTATATGGGGTGTTATCAGCAGTTTTAAAGCTTTGTAGTTGTTTTTCCATGGCATCTAGCGCGCTAAAATGCTCATCGCTTTTATCGTCACATTTTACATACACAAGGGTGTTGTTAGGTGCAAAGCGAACGAGCGTATCAATGTGGCTATCGGTGTCGTCACCGGCTAAATAACCATGATCAACCCATAAAAAATCAGTAGCGCCTAAGTGCGCTTTTAAAAGTACTTCTATGTCACTTGGGTTTAAATCAGGGTTACGGTTTTTATTCAGTAAACATTCGCTAGTTGTTAGCAATACACCATGTTCATTAATTTCAATACCACCGCCTTCAAGCACCATATCGAGGGCTTGATACTGGTTGTTTGTATTGCTTAGCTGTTTAACTAATGTGTGGTTTATTTGATTATCAAGGGCACTTTCAAACTTATTACCCCAGCCATTAAAGGTAAAGTCGTAGACTTTTAATTGCTCTGGCTTTTCTATAGCGCTGCACGTAAGTGGGCCATGGTCGCGCGCCCACGTATCGTTAGTGGGAGTAACAACAAAATATACACGGGTCTGCTCAATACCAGCATCATTTAGTAATGAGTTAATGTGGGTTTTTAATGCTTCATCATGAGCTACAATCACTAAGGCTTGTTGCGCGGTAATATGTTTTGCAAGTTCAATATAAACGGGTTCAACACGCGCTAAATTATCAGCCCAATCGGTATTTTTATGAGGCCATGTAAGCATAACAGCATCTTGCTCGGCCCATTCAGGTAAAAGTCTAAAGTTCATGGATTTTTAATACAAATAAAGATGGGGCTAGTTTAGCAGTTCAATTACAGCTAAGTCACTTTTAAATAAACGTTTGAACTACAATTTAAAGCGATTTAAACAGGTAAATAAACACTCGTGTTACTCGTTTGAACTCTCTTTCGCTTTTTCAAGTTGTTGGCGCTTTTTAAGTTGGCGTGTTTGCGCATGTAAACTGGCTCTAACAACCAACTCTTGATCACTGTCTCTTATTGATACGAATAGCAGGGTATACTGGTAATGCTCATTGTCTTGTTTTTCTATAGCAACAACTTCGCTATAACAATACACCGCAGAGGCTTCATGCTGTAAAAACAGTTTGGTACGAAATTTCTGACCTAATGTGTACAAATGTTCACTGGTAAACTTAATTCCGCCGCCGCCATAACTATCGCAATAAATTGAGTTATCTTCAGGTTGTTCTGAAGCTAAAATATGGCTCATGATCAAATCTATCTTACGCGACTGGGCTTGTAAAAACGTCGTCAGTTCTTGGGCAATATCTCCTAAGTTACGCAAAGGGCCTAAAGCGCTTTGATCTAAACTACTGACTTCGTTAGCAAGTTTAAATAAAGGCGGAATATCTGCGTCTAGTTCAGCCAAACTTTTTGGTACCACTGCGTCATCTACGGCAAATAGATTGACGCGATTGCTCTCTTCAATTTGAAAGTAAAGCTCAAAATCAGCTAATTTTTGATTATTCATTTTTAACTCCTAGCCTCTATCCGTTAATAGTAGCGTTGCGGTTATTAAATTACTACACAGCAACCCAATAAAAATTAAGCTAAATAAGGGTTTGGCTTCACTATAAAAACGCTAGGGGTGCTACTTTTAATACAGCCATAATGATTAAGAATATAATAAATATTAATACATTTATACTGAGTACGTATATTCGCAACTAATAAATAACCAATAATTAACAAAATGCCTTGTAATTAACCATAAAACTCGTAATCTTACCGTAATAATAATAACAAGGGACTACCCACGTGGCTCGAGGAATTAAATTAGCCAGTACATTCTCAGATATATCCACGCAACTGCGGCGCTTTGTGTCTAAAATTGTGTTACCTGACGATGTTGATGATATTGTTCAAGAAACCTTTGTTAAAAGTTATGAAGCAGAGCTAAAACAAGATATTCAATACACCCGCAGCTATATGTTGAAAACAGCTAAACATCTCGCCCTAAATCATATAGCTAAATGGGATAATAAATTTAGTACTCCTTTAAATCACGAAACTGAACTTCCTAAATTGCTTAAATCAATGCAATTAGAAGATGAATACACCTCCAAAGAACGTTTTTTACTATTTTGTCGTGCTACTGAGCAGCTAAGCCCTGTAGTGAGAAAATGTTTTATATTAAAAAAAGTATATGGGATGAGCCAAAAAGAGATCGCACAGCAAATGCAGCTAAGTCAAAGTACGGTAGAAAAGCACATTGCTAAGGGGCTACTAAACACCATGCTATATATGCGCGATCAAGTGCAAGATGAGAGTGAACATTGCCAACAAAGTGCGAACATAGTGAGGGCAGTAAAATGAGTAACATCCATCAATTTACTTCAAAAGAATTAATCTTAGAAAAAGCATCGCAATGGATAAGTGCGATTGATCGTGGCTTAAATATACAAGAGCAAGAGCAATTCAAACTTTGGATGTTACAAAGCACGGCTCATCAGAATGCGGTATATGAATTAGCACAATTATGGGATGACTTAAGTGTGCTTAACGAGCTCAGCGTATTGTTTCCTAATAAGCACTCTGCAGGCATTAAAACAAAGCCTTCCTATGTATATGGTATTGCGGCAAGTGTTGTTGCAGCTTTAATGATGTGCAGCTACTTTTTGCTGAACATGGGGAGCAACTTTAACCAAAATTTAGCTAAAGTAAATTACACAAAAATTTATAAAACAAAGGTTGGCGAACAAGCAACCTATGTTTTACCAGATGGCACAATAGTTCAGCTCAATACTAATAGTTCACTAGAAGTCGCTTATAGCCAAGGACGTAGACAGTTATTACTAAGCCGTGGAGAAGGGCGTTTTAACGTAGCTAAAGATGCATCACGACCATTTAGTGTGATGGCGGGTGACAAAAGCTTTACCGCACTTGGTACAGTCTTTAATGTTCAGCGCAATACCTCTTCTGATCTCGAGTTGGTAGTCACTGAAGGTAAAGTGATGATCACCGATCCTAGCGTTGCCGTTAATGCTGACGATTTTAAAGCGTATCAGCAAGCTGATAACAGCAATCACGAAATCCGCCAGATCAATGCCAATATAGTGATATCGGGTGAAAAAGCTATTATTGAACAGAGCGTAACTAAACCAATTACACAATTATCGGTTGATGACGTACAACGCGATTTAGCTTGGCAAAATGGCATGTTGATTTTTAATGGTGAACAGTTGGTTGATGCCTTAAACGAGGTTAGCCGTTATACCGCCACGCGGTTTGAATTATCATCTGATGAATTAGCGCGCATTAAAGTGGCTGGCGTCTTCAAAGCAGGTGATGTTGCAGGGCTGTTAGAGAGCTTACAAAATAATTTTTCAATTGAGCATGAACGTTTAGGCGAGCATGTTGTTAGTTTAAAATATCAAAAAAAATCATAGGTAATGGTAATGAAAATCACGCCATTGTTAATCAATGTTACTCATAAGGGTGTAAAAAGTAATTTAAAGATTAAAAAAATGATAAAAACCTATAGAGGATTTTTGTTTGCTAACTGTTTATATAAGTTGCGCAGTAACCATACGTGTTATTTAAGTCCGTTGGGACTCGTTGCACCGCTATTTTTTAGTATCAGTGTGCACGCGAGTCAAACTGAGGGACAAATGATGCAGTTTGATATAAAAGCGCAACGAGCAGACAAAGCCTTAATAGAATTTGCTAAGCAAACTGAACAAACAGTGGTTTTTTCGTATGAGCTTGCTAAACAGTACGAGGCAAATTCATTATATGGATTTTATTCTCAACTCGATGCGCTAAACGCATTGTTAGCTGAGACTGAGCTCGATGCGGTTGTTGATCAAAATGGTTTACTGAGTATTAAACTCAAACAAATCAATAGGAAAGATAACAACATGATGAAGCTTTCAGGAGTTAGTGCTGCCGTATTACCTGCTTTACTTGCAGTTAATTCACAAGGAATAAATGCCGCTGAACAAAGCGCAGAACAAAACATCGAAAAAATTGCTATTGTAGGTAGTCGTGTCGCAGGACGTTCAGTTGAAGACTTACCTGTCCCCGTTGATATTTTAAGTGCAGAAGCACTCGAAAATACCGGTCAAACTGAAGTTGGCCGCATGCTTCAAGCTATCGCACCTTCTTTTAACTTTTCAAGTTCATCTATTAGTGATGGTACTGATGCATTAAGACCCGCAACCTTACGTGGCCTTGGCCCGGATCAAACATTGGTATTGATCAATGGTAAGCGTCGTCATCAAGCCAGTATTATCCACATTAATACTTCTGTTGGTCGTGGTACTGCGGGTACTGACATGAATGCGATTCCAGCCTCAGCCATTAAACGTATTGAAGTACTGCGCGACGGCGCTGCGGCTCAATATGGTTCGGATGCAATTGCCGGTGTTATTAATATCGTGCTAAAAGATGGCAGCGAAGGTGGTAAAGCGGCCGTTAACTACGGTGAGTACTCTGAAGGTGATGGCGAAACCGTTAATATCGACTTTAATAAAGGCTTTGCTTTAGGTGATAACGGTTATTTAAATACAACTATTAACTACCGTGATCGTGCACCAACTAACCGTGCAGGCCTTCATGGCTCATGTCAGTTCTATGGCTGTACTGAACTTTCTGATGGTACCTTGCTTGCAGGTGACCCACGCGAATTAACCGCACCGCGTGATACATTCAGAATTGGCGATGCTGATTCTCAACAATTTGGTTTAACAGTTAACACCGGCTACGAATTAGGAGCGGGTGAACTATACGGTTTTATTACCTATTCAACTCGTGATAACGAATCAGCAGCATTTTTCCGCCATAATGCTAATGCAGGTGGTAACCCGGTACTTCAAGATGGCGATGCAACTATCCCAGCTGGCTTCTTACCTAAAATAAATACCACGATTGATGATATTTCCTATAACTTTGGTTATAAAACTGAATTTGATAACGACTCAAGCTTAGATTTATCGTACACCTATGGTGAAAACAGTATTGACTACACAACCAGCGATACTATTAACGGCTCTTACGCGAATTTTTTACGTTATGATCAAGGCCTAAGTGCAGCAGATATTCGCGCCACGATTCCACGTCAAGGTTATGCTTATGGCATGGAGCTATCATTGCAAACGATCAATCTTGATTTTACTCAAAATTTTGATGATTACTCATTGGCAATGGGTGCTGAAATTCGTACCGATGAGTACCGAATTTTAGAGGGTAGTGAATATGCATATCGCGATTACGATACCAACAATGGTGTTAATATTTACGATGGGCTAAGCGGTGGTATTGGCAGCGAAAACGCATCCGGTGGCACACAAGGCTTTGGTGGTTCATCGCCAGCGTCGTCGGTTGATGAGTCGCGTGATGTGATCTCGTTTTACTTAGACGCTGAAGCTTACGTTATTGAAGATGTAATTATCTCAGGGGCGTTACGTTACGACAATTACAAAGGGTTTGGCGATACAGTTAACTTTAAACTAGCCGGTAACTGGTCAGTAACTGAAGATATTTCACTTCGTGGTGCGCTAAGCTCAGGCTTTAGAGCACCTTCAATGCAGCAGTTGTATTTTAACAACATCAGCACACAGTTTGTTGTAGGCCCTAATGGTAACTTAGTGGCTGAAGAAGTGGGCACCTTTAGAAACGATTCAACCCTTGCGCAAAGTTTAGGTATTCCTAAGCTCACAGAAGAGAAATCTCAAAACCGCAGTTTAGGTATCGTTTATAACGTAAGCGATAATATTAATGTAACCCTAGATTACTACTCAATCGATATTGACGACCGTATTGTAATTAGTAATCGCTTAGGTAAAGGCTTATCAAGCAGTCTTGATGCTGCGTTATTAAGCTCAGGTGCGGGTGCAGGGCAGTTTTTCTTAAATGGCGCTGACACTGAGACACAAGGTATCGACTTTGTGGCTACATGGAATACAGAAGGACTTGGCGGCACGCTTGATTTCACGCTAGCGGCTAACTTTACAGAAACCGATGTGGTGTCGTTATTTACACCAGCAGGATCTGGTCTTGAAACCGTGCCAGTCGATGATGTGTTTTCTGATCAAGAAATTTCTATTATTGAAGAATGGCAGCCAGAAGATCGAATTAACTTAAGTGCACTTTATCGTCGCGACGACTGGACCGTAAACCTATCGCTTAATCGCTTTGGTGAATACACAGTGGAAGATGGCGGCCGCCAGACTTATGGTGCTGAAATTTTAACTGACATCAAAGTAAATTACTTTGTGACTGATGACTTATCGGTAAATATTGGCGCAAATAACTTATTTGATGTTTACCCAGATGAAAACACCATAGGTAATTCACGTTCAGGCACAATTGTAGATGCTCAAGGTAACACCATTGTAAGCAGCGATGGTGTATTTAAGTACTCACGTCGTTCAGCGCCATTTGGCTTCAACGGTGCTTACTACTACGTAGGTGCAGAGTACCGCTTTTAATTAATAACTCTCCTATTGTTATTTAACAACCAAAGGGCCGTAAGGCCCTTTTATCGTTTTTAAACTTAATGTTTTTGCATTTTACTCATTTCAGCATGGCAGCTCTGCATAGTAAGTAATACTTTTGATAACGCTGCTTCACAATCGTGAGACTGAGGCTTTTTCAACGCTACTTTAATTTCTTCTAAGGTTTTATCTTCTACTTCCTCAAGCTCTTTAACGTAGGTTTGATCGTTATCGTTAGCAAATTTACTAATCAAAGTAGTAAATGCACGGCGTGCTTCTACAACAAACGACGAGCCATCTTCGCGCTCACCTTGTTGATTAATTGCGTAAGGTTGTAAACTCTCCACACTGACTTTACGAGCGTCAATCATACGTTGGAATAGGGCTCCTATAGCGGGGTCTTGTACTTTATCTTGTGCTGTTTGGTAAAAGTCGATGCCGCTATTCATTACTTGGATAATGTCGGTAATATGATTAATTTCTTGTCCTTGATGGGTGCTCATAATAATGACCTCTGTTAATTTAAAATACAGTGATTACTAAGCAAGCGCTATTCCAAGTAGGTTTTGTTTTTTAAGCTTTTGTATTTTATGGTTTTTAATTTTTTTAATAGTTTGGTAGGCTTGCTAACTAAGCGTTAGCAAGCAAATTTTACATTAAGGTATGTAAGAAGGTTATTTTAGCTCATCCGCTACTTCAGCTACTTTTTGGCGTAACCAAATATGACTAGCGTCTCTGTGTAATAAAGGACTCCATATCATATCAAGTTCAAATGGCGGGATAGGAAAGGGTGGCTCCAGTATTTTAAGCCCAGGATCGTCTAAATAAATATTGGCCGCTTTTGAGGGCAAAGTCGCAACTAAATTTTTCTCTTTGGCTAAGTGAACAGCCACATGATAGTTACGAGTAAAAGTGGCAATATTACGGTGTTTACCAAAATGCGCCAGTGCCTCATCAACCCAGCCCAGCTTTTGCACATCTTTAGGGTCCATCCCCACACCAACACCAAAGCCTGTTTTACTTACCCAAATATGGCGAGCTTTTAAATAGCTGTCTAGGCTAAAGTTTTCAATAATGGGGTTATCTGATTTTACTAAACAACAAAAGCTGTCTTTCCAAATACGTTTATGATGAAACGATTGTGGTAAATTTTCAAAGCGGTTAATCGCCATATCAACTTTACCGTTTTCAACATCGTGAAAGGTAACATCACTAGGAGTTAAAATATCTAAGGTGGTGTCGGGCGCTTCTTCGTGTAGTTTCCCTAATAAACGCGGTGCCATGGTACTGGCCGCGTAATCACTGGCCATGATCCTAAACACTCGCTTACTTTGTTTAGCTTCAAACTCACGATTAGGTGCCAGCGTTTCTTCAAGGGTCATCAAGATTCCACGAATCACAGGCTGCAACTCAATAGCACGCTCAGTCGGTACCATACCATCGCTGGTACGCACTAAAATAGGATCATTAAAAAGGTTACGTAGGCGTTTAAGTCCGTTACTCATTGCCGGTTGAGTAATGCTAAGCTGGTTTGCAGCACGAGTAACATTACATTCGCGCAGTAATGTATCGAGGTAAACCAGTAAATTTAAATCTATTTTACTTATATTCATTGTGTGTCCTTAACGTTTACCAATAATGGATAAAACGCTGTGCTGTAGGATAGGGGTAAATATGACTCACCTTTCCATTTTTTATATTTTGTTGTGCTTGTTTCCAAAAGTTAACATCAAGTAATTCAGGGTGCGTGCTAGTTAAAAATTGTTTATATGTTGGATTAGGCATTACAAAGGTACATAGCTGCTCTGGAAATACATCTTGAGGTGCAACCGAGTAACTTTGTTCGTCCATTAAATAATCGTCATAACTGTTTGCTTTAGGTAGCGCTCTAAAGTTCATGTCTGTTAAATATTGCACTTCATCGTAATCATAAAAAATAATACGTTTGTGCTTACTTACACCAAAGTTCTTTAACAGCATATCGCCAGGGAAAATATTCACGGCAATCATTTCTTTAAGCGCCTGGCCATACTCTTCAATGGCATCGGCAGCACTTTTTTCGTCTGCATTTTCTAAAAACAAATTAAGCGGTGTCATTCGCCGTTCAATGTATAAATGTTTTATGATTAACCAGTCACCCTCAATCACCATCGATGAGCCAATGGTTTTGTGCAACTGTGCTAACAAGTTACTATCAAATCGTGCCAAAGGAAATACGACGTTTGAATACTCTATGGTGTCGGCCATTCGCCCTACACGGTCGTGGCTTTTAACCAGTTGATAGCGTTTTAATACCGTTTCGCGACCAAAAGGCTTACTTTCGCCAAATTTATCTTTGATGACTTTAAATACATAACCAAATGAGGGCAGGGTGAATACCATCATCACCATACCCGGTGTACCCGGAGCAATGGTAAATTGATCATTAGAATGGGTTAAATGATTCAAAAACTCACGGTAAAATTCAGTTTTCCCTTGTTTATGAAAACCAATGGCGTTGTAAAGCTCGGCTAAGGTTTTATTCGGCATGAGTTGGTTTAAAAACCGCACTAACGCTGAGGGGGCGTGAGTTTCTACCATAAAGTAAGCTCGTGCAAAGCCAAAAATAACCCGCATTTGCGACGACTTTGTAAGTAAGGCATCTAAATAAAGGCCTTTATCTTCATGGTGTAACACGGCAATAATAAAGGGCTGAACGCCACTTTGCGATACAACGCGCCCCACAATGTATGCGGCTTTATTGCGGTAAAACGGCGTGTGTAATATATCAAAACGCATTTGCCAATGCTGGTGGTGAGTATCGGGAGCTTGCTTATAAAACGCTTTTACTAATAAACGAATATCACGCTCAAGGTTAACAAAATCGGCTTTAAAATCAAAGTGGTTAATAATGCGTTTAATTGTTGGTTTTAAACCATCCACGACGGGGAAGTAGCTTCTGTATTCTGCTTCTACAGGCACTGAGGGCGCATCTTTGAGTGTCGCTTCAACAAAAATAAAGTCGTTATGAAAATAGCGGCGGTGGTATAAGCGGCAGAATACAGAGTTATAAAATGTTTCGGCAAGCTCAGCCTGCGGGTGAAAACATAAAAAATGCTGGTAAATTTTTTTTACTTCAAGCCATAAACTTTCGTTTAGCTGGTCTGTTTGTTGGCGTTCACGTAAGGTTTTTGTGGTTTCGTTAACTCGATCATCATAATAGCTAATACGTAGGCGGCTAATATCATTGATTGCTTGCCAATCTCTTTTAGCAAACGCATAAGGTGCTTTTGCTGTTGTTCTTTGAAACAGCAGGTAATGTTTTTTAAATCCGGTTAAAATTAACTCAGCAATTTGGCGTGGTTGCATCAGTACTCCTTAATTGACGCCTTTAGGTGTTTAGCAAAGTGCCGGTGGATACCATTTAATTTGTAAAAGCGGGTCAAAGGAAATTGCATCACTAAACACGTATTAGAGTTTGTACTCTACGGTTGTTAAGGGTATGTTATTTTATGTTTAAAACCAAGCTAATTAAGATGATATTTATTTAAGTTAATTAGAGTCTGCTTGGTAGGCATCAATCTTTTTTTGTAATTTCTTAATTCGCTTTTCAATTAACGTTTTATCTTTTTTATATTGCTTATCTAAGCTTTTTTGCGTCTTTTTAATATCTTTGCTAATTCGTTTTTTATCATCCGCACTTAATATATGATTTAACCGCTGTTGTTGTTTAAAATCAGCTCTGTCTTTCTCTCGCGAAAGTATAGCGAGTTTATGCTGGTTACTGCGTAGCTCCGCCTCTAAGTTAGTAATTATGGTGTCGCGTTCAAGTTCGTTTAACTGCTTAGTGTAGTTTATTTCTTCACCTGCTTGTTTTGGCTCGGTGGCAGTTATTTTATGAACGGTTGCATTGTTACTACAAGGTAATTGTGAAAAGGTAGTCCCTTCTGGGGTTACGCATTTGTAATAGGTGGTTTGAGCTAATGCAAAAGAGCTGAAGCTTAAAAGGCAGGCAGTAGTGATCAGATTAATAACGCTGAACATAATGATTATCCTTTGTATATTCTGATCGAGTTAATAATTTTTAATGATAAAAACTATAACCTAGCTTGGGGGGATAGCAAGTGCAAAGGAGTAATAACAGAAACTAAGCGAGTCAGTTTTAATGACTCGCTCGTATTATGAGGTGCTATTGAGAAAATGTTTTAAGCTTTTTAATACTGTGCACTAAAAACGGAATATCAAGTCCTTGCTCAATTGAAAACCCTTCAGCTGCGGAAATATTTCTAAAGTTTCCATCACGATCAATCAGCGTAATTCTATCTTTTTTATAAGCAATTACGACGCCTTGTGAGTAATTAACGCCAATGTTATTACTTTTATTGTATAAATTTTTCCCTAACATTGTCTGCTCTGCAAGCGTATTACAGTTTAAGTATTGGCCAAGGCTAGTAGCAAGAATGTCACTAGGTTGAATTAAGCCATTCACTTTAGAAATAAACTTATCTGAGCTATACAAGGTTGACGTGGTCACTATTTCATTGCTGTTTTGAGACACACTAAATGCAAAAAACTCAGTAGTGTCATTGCGTACAGTCGTATTTTCGGTTGCTTTAATAATTCTGATTGCACTGTCTTTGTGTGCTTGCTCGTTAATAAAGCTCAGCTCATCAATACCAAATACTTCTACACTACGGCGTTGGCTTTGCCAAACAGGTAACGTTTGTTGCTCAATAATATCAGTTTTATAAAATGCAGGCAGACCATACACCAAACCAAAAAGCATGTCGCTATGATCTGTGGGTTGTAAAAACTGCTGATTTTTATAAATGCCTTTTTTGCTAGCAACAAATTTTGCTAACTGTTCGTCATTATCAAACACTAAAATATCAACTTTAGCTGCGTTGTAATCTTCACATTTTGCTAATGGGGTAGGTATTTGGTAATTAATACCTTGGTTATTAATTTTAACATTATGTGCTTGCTCGTAGCTTTCAACATCCAATAAGTCGTTTTTAGCGAGTAAACTTTTGGCTGTAGTTGGATACGAAAGCGGTAATACGTTATCTTGTTTTGTGATATCAAATTTTAAATTTGCATCAGCCCAAATATGAATACTGTGGCTTAAGGCAAAACAGATAACTAAAAAAGAACCGGCATAACGCGCAAATTTAAATTGCTTTAAACGCCCTAAATGGTGCCAAGTAAAGTTACTAACCGTAAGCTGAAAGCCTAAAATGAGTAACACAATACTGCCAGCAAGCAAGGTAGTAAGCGCAGGTGAATTTGTTAAGCGGTGCCACAACAACGAAATAATTTCAGGCAGCGCTGAGGCATTTAAGTGATAGCCCAAGTTAAAATACACATAAGCGTCTAAAGTCAGTATTGAAGCACCTATTGTTGCTATCACTGCCGCCATACCACGAATATGCTGCGGATAGGGAAACACTAAACTTAAAGGAAAAACCGTCAGCACAAACGCTAAAAAGGCAATAAAGCTGGTGTGGCTTAGCCACGTAACCACCATATAAGTGATACCTATATAAGTAGTGGGCGGTGAGTCGGCAAATAAATAGCTTAAGCTAATTAAAAGCGCTAAACCAATATTGGCAAATGTAAACCAATGGCCCCAACTTAATAATTGACTTGCTTTCGATGAAAACTGGTTATGCTGCGATAAATTCATAGAGTTTATTTAACCGACTGAGCGAGTGCTTTTGCAAAGTTCTCAGTAACAGCTTGTCTTTTCCCTGTTGGTACATGCTCTTTTAAGATATGCGTGATAGAATTTCCTAAACACATAAGACTTAAATCAACCGGCGCATTGTGTTTTGATAAAACATCAATAAGCTGATCGACGATTTGTTCTACTTCTTCATTAGAGTATTTTGATAAGATTGGCATCAGTTGGTTCAATAAAAATAGTTATATTCCCGTATTTTAACACCAGAGGCGTGAAAAACAAAGATGGCAATAGATGTTAAAAAATTAGTCGTGCACTATGTAGACAAAAAAGATGACGACACCCAAATTCACCTTCGCAACGACGAAATGATGATCAACGACAAAGTTGCTGTATTCATTGAGCAATTACACCACGCCTACAACGGCAAGCCAGGCAAAGGTTTTTGTGCTTTTAGTGGCGAAAAAAACAGTATTGTTGCCTCTACTATGCAAAGCTATCGTAATAATGAGCTTGGCTTTTGGCATATGACCGAGCAGGCATCAACGGTATTAAAAGAAGAGTTAGATAAATACGCCTTTAATGAAACTGGCTACTTAGTATTTTGTCATTATCAGTACGTGGCTACTGATTATATGTTGATTGCCATGATCAACATTAAAGAGCACTACTCCATGACTTCAGAGCTTGATTTAGCCGCATCGCGCCATTTAGATATTTCGCGTATGCAATTGGCTGCTCGCATCGATTTAACAGCATGGGATACTCAAGCAGACGATAATCGTTATATTTCGTTTATTAAAGGTCGTGCAGGGCGAAAAGTGGCTGACTTCTTTTTAGATTTCTTAGGTTGTGAAGAGGGCATTGATCCTAAGCAACAAAGCCAAGTAATGCTAAACGCGGTAGAAGACTACTTATCAGAGCAAGAATTTGATAAGTCTGAAAAAGACGATTTACGTAAGCAAGTATTTGATTATTGTAACGACTGTGTCACTACTGGCGAAGAGGCTAATGTAAGTGAGCTTTCAGCAACGCTGACTAAAGGCGACGACAACCCGTTTGAGAGCTTTTGTAAAGAGCAAAGCTATGACCTAGAAGAGTCATTCCCAGTCGATAAGAAAACAGTAACGAGTATGGTGAAGTTTTCAGGCTTAGGTGGCGGTGTGAGCATTAGTTTTGAGCGTAAGCATTTAGGTGAGCGTGTAACTTATAATGAAGCCACTGATACTTTAGTGATCAAGGGCATTCCGCCAAACCTTAAAGACCAACTGCAACGTTTCATGGAACAAGAGCAAGATTAAACTCACGGCGGGCGGCGAGCTACGGGTTTCGGGCTCAGGCTCGTAACCCGATCCCCACAGCCCGTTAACCTTCGATTGTAACTTTACCCTCTAAAAGCGCAGCGTCTCTTAGCTCTCTTTGTGCATAATTTTCTTAAGATCTAATTGCACGGAGAGAAGAGAATGAGGATTAAATGAGAAGATAAAACAGGTATTAGCAGATAACTGGTAGACGTAGAGCTTGCTCACGTGTGAAGCGAAGCTTCAAATGTTTTAACCTTAACCCGCTCCTCGCAGCCCGAACCCCGTTGCGAGTTACATAAATATCAGGCAATAAAAAACCGCGTTAAAATCAATTAACGCGGTTTTTTTAGCTGTTAACTAAACTTAGTGCTTATTCAGCATTAAGTGTTTTAGTCATTGCTGAGCTAGCACGACCTGCAGGTTTTACCGAGCCAGGGCGAAGGCCACTGTCAGGGATTAACTCACGCTTGTCATGTGCCATTGCAACTGATGTATGCTTGATTTCGCTATCAGCTACAGGTGTTGGCTGTGCCATTGGCGCACTTGCATGTCCAGCTGTAATCACTGTTTTAGCGTTTACATTAGCTGAGCTCGCTTGCGACACTTTCTCAGGCTGACTTTCAACTAAAGGCGCTTCTTTAGCTTCTACAGGTGTTTCAGTAGCACTAACCGGTGCGGTTTCTGCTTCAATAGCGACTTCTTCAGTTTGCACTTGTTCTTCAGTTTTTACTGGCTCTTCAGTTTGCACTGGTTCTTCAGTTTTTACTGGTTCTTCAGTTTTTACTGGTTCCTCAGTTTTCACTGGTTCTTCAGCTTTCACTGGTTCTTCAGTTTTCACTGGTTCTTCAGTTTTCACTGGTTCTTCAGTTTTCACTGGTTCTTCAGTTTTTACTGGTTCTTCAGCTTTAACTGGCTCTTCAGCTTTAACTGGCTCTTCAGCTTTCACTGGTTCTTCAGCTTTCACTGGTTCTTCAGTTTTTACTGGTTCTTCAGTTTTTACTGGTTCTTCAGTTTTTACTGGCTCTGCAGTTTTTACTGGTTCTTCAGTTTTCGCTAATTCTTCTTCAACAATGTTTTGCTCAACTGCATCAGAGGCATCAACGGCCGTTTTATGTGCTTTTGCTTTTAGCTCTGCTTCATATTCAGCTGCAGCTTGATCAGCAACGGGTACAAACGCAGGCGCTTCATCAGACTTTTCTTGCGCGTTTTCACCTTCAGGGCGACGACGACGCTGACCTGATGCACGAAGATGACGTGGTGAACGACGTGAACGAGTGCGTGTTTGCTCTTGTTCTTCATCTTGTGATACTGCGTTATCGTTTGAATCAACAACAGCTTCTGCTTGTTCTTTAGCAGGTGCAGGTGCTTTTTCATCTGATACAGGCGTTTGCTTTTCAACAACAGGTGCTTGCTCTTTCACTTGTGGCTTTTCTTCTTTCACCACAGGTTGCTCAACAGGTTGTTCTATTGTTTGAACTTGCTCAGCACTTTCGTCTTGTACGCGAACTTTTTTGCGTAAATTACGACGTTGACGACGTACTTTAGGCTTTTGCTCTTTTGGCTCTGCATTCTTATCAGATTTAGGTGCAGTATCAGCTTTTTGAGTTGCCTCTGCTTTTACTTGCGTTTTATCTTCTGTTTTATGCTCAGGACGTTTACGCGTATTTGAATTACGACGGCGCTTATTGCGGTTCTCATTCTTTTCTGGCGTATCATTTACAGGTGCTGACTCATTTTTAGTTTCAGACTCTGTATTACGTTCGTTGCGTGGTTTATTACGTGGGTTATTATTGCGACGACGTTGGTTGTTGTTTCGACGACGATTATCATTGCCACGGTTGTTATTGGCACGCTCTTGAGATTTCTTATCTGTAGACTCTTGTGTTGTTTGCTCACTTTCACTTGCAAATAACGACTTAATCCATTTTCCAAGTGCAGTAAATAAGCCAATTTCAGCTTTTGCTTCTACTACTGGCGCAGCTTTTGCTGCTGCTTGTGGAGCAGGGCTAGAAGGCATAACGACACCTTTAAGCTTCGGCTCTTCACGTACAGGTGCTGCTGGCGATTTAGACATTTCAAATGCTTCAGGCTCAGGCGCAACAACTTGCTCATAACTTACTGTTTCAAGTGTTTCGTCTTTACGTAAACGCATAACTTCGTAATGTGGTGTTTCCATGTGTTGATTAGGAATAATCACTACATCACATTTATGATGCTTTTCAATGCGGTGAACGCTACGACGTTGCTCATTTAATAAATAAGCGGCAACGGCAACAGGCACTTGTGCGTTTACTTGTGCAGTGTTGTCTTTAATTGCTTCTTCTTCAATCAAGCGTAAAATTGATAGTGCAATTGACTCGTTTGAACGAATAGTACCTTGACCACTACAACGTGGACAAACACCTTGGCTTGCTTCACCTAGTGAAGGGCGTAATCGCTGACGCGACATTTCAAGTAAACCAAAGCGCGAAATTTTGCCAATTTGTACACGGGCACGATCTGGGCGAGCAGCATCTTTTAAGCGGTTTTCTACTTCACGTTGATGACGTGGAGGTGTCATATCAATAAAGTCGATAACAATTAAACCACCTAAGTCACGTAAACGAAGTTGACGTGCAATTTCATCCGCTGCTTCTAGGTTGGTGTTAAGTGCTGTTTCTTCAATATCACCGCCTTTTGTTGCTTTAGACGAGTTGATATCAATAGAGGTAAGTGCTTCAGTAGGGTCAATAACAATTGAACCGCCTGACGGTAAACGCACTTCACGTTGGAACGCAGACTCAATTTGGCTTTCAATTTGGTAATGCGTAAATAATGGTGTGTCACCTTGATAAAGCTTAACGCGGCTCATAAAGTCAGGACGAAAACGCTCAATGTGCGCTTTAGCTTCTTCAAAAACACGTGGTTTATCAATTAAAATTTCGCCAATGTCACGACGTAAATAATCGCGAATAGCGCGGAAAATAACGTTACTTTCTTGGTGAATTAAGAATGGCGCTTTAGCACTGTCTGCCGCTTGTTGAATGGCTTCCCAGTGGACTAATAATGCTTTTAAATCGTAGTTTAGTTCTTCAAACGATTTACCAACACCCGCAGTACGTACAATTAAGCCCATACCTTTAGGTAGTTCTAAACGGCTTAGCGACTCTTTAAGTTCAGTACGCTCATCACCTTCGATACGGCGAGAAATACCGCCAGCGCGAGGGTTGTTTGGCATAAGCACTAAGTAGCTGCCGGCAACGCTGATAAAAGTAGTTAATGCTGCACCTTTTTGGCCGCGCTCTTCTTTATCAACTTGTACTATTACTTCTTGACCTTCTTTGATCACGTCGCGAATATTCGGACGACCATGGAAGGTGTAACCTTGCGGGAAGTAAGTACGAGCAATTTCTTTTAATGGAAGGAAACCATGACGATCAGCACCGTAATCAACAAATGCTGCTTCTAAAGATGGTTCAATGCGTGTGATTTTGCCTTTATAAATATTGGCTTTTTTCTGTTCGTGACCTGGGCTTTCTATATCTAAATCATATAGGCGCTGGCCGTCAACCAGTGCTACGCGCATTTCTTCTTGCTGCGTTGCATTGATTAGCATACGTTTCATAATGTTACTCTACTAGTTTATGTCGCTGACATGACGATGTTTTTCTCGCCTGTTCAGGTGTTCCTATTTTTAGAATGTGCAGCCTCACGACTGGGTCTTTAACGGAACGGCTCTGTATTTTGGTACGCAGTATTTTAAATGCCGGCAAACAATAGGGTGTTATCACGCTATTAAATTCTAAAAGGATTCAAATGTGTCGGCTATTTAGCTCAATACACGTTTTATCCAGAAGTTGGCCTGTCATATCAATCTTGTTAAATGCATTCATATTAGGTGCGTAGGGCTCTTTAGGTTCAAACCATAGTTTCGTTTTTAAAACTACCGTTATCTATTTTATGAGCAAAAATCGCTACCGATGTTAATGAACGCTTATTTATTAGATTTTTTTAGTTCTAAATAAGCTGCTGTACGGTACTACTACAATATTTGAGCGAATTCTGAACGGCGTGTTTTTACGCCGTCACTATCAGACAAATTATCTGTTCATTGCTTTTACTATCACATTAAAAATCAATTCATGTTCAAACTTAACCAGCAATATATTACGCGCATTGCCGTTAGTTGTGCGCACGTGTTAACTGGGTATGTATAAAAGCTTTGGAAAACTTAACTCGGATCTGTATGATCGGTTACCCAGAATGTGCATCACGAATGTTTTGTTGTGTTAAAAAGCACCGTTGTTATTTGCAAATACTAAATATTTGCGCTGCTGATTATCCCACTATTATAACCGTGTTAGCAACTAAATTATTTTACTTAAATCAGTGATTAGGCAATGTCAGAAAAAACCGGCTTACAAGTAACTTTTGTCACTATCAACGAAGACCACTTAGGTCAGCGTATTGATAACTTTCTTATTACCCATTTAAAAGGGGTGCCTAAAAGCGCAGTTTACAAAATTCTTCGTAAGGGTGAGGTGCGTGTAAATAAAAAACGTATTAAGCCTGTTTATAAATTGCAGCTAGACGACGTTATTCGTATACCGCCAATTAGAGTGTCAGAACGTGAAGAGTTTGTACCCTCAAAACTCGATAAAGTAACGCGCCTCGAAGACGATATATTATTTGAAGATAAATACCTGATTGTTATTAACAAGCCATCAGGCATGGCTGTGCATGGCGGAAGTGGCTTAAGCTACGGGCTTATTGAAGCATTACGTGTTTTACGCCCAGAAGAGCGCAGCCTAGAGCTTGTGCATCGTTTAGACCGCGATACCTCAGGTTGTTTACTCATTGCTAAGCGCCGCTCAGTGCTGACCGCTTTGCATGAGCAATTACGCGAAAAAACCATGGAAAAAAATTACTGGGCATTGGTAGAAGGCCAATGGGACTCTAAAACAAAAAATGTAACGGAAGGTTTGCGTAAAAATACCCTAAAATCGGGTGAGCGCGTAGTACGTGTTGATAATACCGAGGGCAAACCGTCGCATACCCGTTTTAAAGTGCTTGAACGTTTTAACGATTGCTCATTAGTACAAGCATCCCCTGTAACCGGTCGTACTCACCAAATTCGTGTGCATACTCAGTGTCAAGGCCATGCTATTGCCTGTGATGATAAGTACGGCGACCAAGGATTTGATGAGTCAATGCGTAAACGCGGTTTAAACCGCTTATTTCTACACGCGCATGATTTAAGCTTTTACCATCCTAAAAACGAAACCACTATGCGAGTAGAAGCACCGCTTGATAAAGCACTATCAAGTTGTTTAGTAAAACTTAGAGCAGCAAAAGCGTGATCGTAACCCCAATAAAACATTACAAGCTGGTGATTTTTGATTGGGATGGCACCATTATGGATTCAATTAGCAAAATCGTTAATTGCATTCGCAAAAGTGCCCAATCACATAATATTGAGCCGCCAAGCGATACCGCTAGTAAAAATATTATTGGTTTATCGCTTGAAAACGCAATCGCAACCTTGTTTCCTGATCACAGCGAACATCACGAAACGCTTATTGCAGGTTATAAACAGCAATATGCACTTGATACCACCCCAACACCGGTGTTTGATCACGTTGCACAGGTACTCATTGAGTTAAAAAATCAAGGCATAATATTGGCGGTTGCCACAGGTAAAAGCCGAGTAGGACTGGAACGCCTTCTAGATGAAAGCCAGTTGCGTCACTTTTTTAGTGCTACGCGAACCAGTGACGACGCTAAATCAAAACCCGCTCCCGATATGCTTTATCAATTGCTTGAAGAGCTAGGGATAAATGTTGATGAAGCGCTAATGATAGGCGACACGCAAATAGATATGGCAATGGCAAAAGCCGCAGGTATGGATAGAATAGGGGTAACCATGGGCGTGCACAACGCTGCGCAATTAAAAGAATTAACTCCGATTGCAACCGCTGACAACTATCATCAGTTGCAAAATATATTACTCGGGCAATCAGTTAATTTGCGCTAGGCATTTGCGCTGCTAACACATCAACACCAAACTCAGCCAATAATTGGCTGAGTTTAATCAGTGGTAAACCAATTAAGCTGTTTGGATCATCACCACTGAGTCTTTCAAATAAACAAATACCCAAGCCTTCACTTTTAAAACTTCCTGCACAGTTATAAGGTTGCTCTGCATCGCAATAAGCACTTATTTGCGCCGTTGTTAACGTTTTAAAGGTTACATTGAATGGCTCAACAATGGTTTTGCATTGCTTAGTATGTATATCGTACACACATAAGCCAGTTAAAAAGGTGACTGTTTGCCCGCTAAATAAGCTCAATTGCTTGATAGCGTTTTCTTTATTGTGCGGCTTACCTAATATTTGACCATCAAATACAGCAACCTGATCAGAGCCAATCGCGAGGCCTTGGTCAAAATGATCGATGGCTTCAGCCGCTTTTAATTCACTGAGGCGCTTAACAAGCGTGCTTGGTGTTTCGTTTTTATGCGGCGTTTCGTCAACATCCGGTGAAAAAGTTTCAAACGGCAGATTAAATTTTTGTAATAAAGACTGCCTAAATGGCGAGCTTGAGGCTAATATAAGGGGGTGCTTCATGGCATGTTTTCCTAACGTAAATCAGATTGAGTTAGGATAAATCAGATCCGTGAGTAAAACACGTGAAAAACAACGTAAAATTGGTTTTTTACTTTGACTAACTTACTAACTATCTATATGATGCAGCCCCTATGCAAAAGGTGAAAATTCCCATCACCCTTCATCCGGGCAAAGCAGCTCAGCATCGTTTAAAGTATGACGGCGTTGTACCGCTTGAGAAACTTCCTCGTTTACGAGGGGTTATCCAGGAAGAAGTAGGTGAAATAGCGGTAAAAATTCATTGCAAAAACGATGAGCAAGGTTTAGTTGTGATTAGTGGCAATTTGTCCACACACGTAACTGTAACTTGTCAACGTTGTAATGGTGATTTAGGGTTGGATTTGGATCAAGACTTTGTGTATTCGCCAGTCGGTTTGGATGCAGAGTCAGATGATCTTCCAGAAAGCTACGACGAAGTAGCACTTGATGAAAATGGTGAAATAGACGTATTTGAGCTAATCGAAGACGAACTTATTTTAGCAGTGCCATTAGTGCCTACCCACAACGAAGCTTCATGCAGTTATACAGCAGAGCCTGCCAGCTTTGGTGTTTTAAAGGCGGAAGATGATAAACCAAATCCATTTGATATTTTGAAACAACTTAAGAAAGATTCTTAGGAGAAGACTATGGCTGTACAAAAAAGCAAAAAGTCTCGTGCAAGACGCGGCATGCGCCGTTCACACGATGCGATCAGTGGTCCAACTTTAACTGTAGACCAAACATCTGGTGAGACTCATCGTCGTCACCATGTGACTGCAGATGGTTACTACAAAGGCGTTCAAGTAATTTCTAACTAAGAGATTGCTATATGCTGACTAATCTAACCATAGCGTTAGATATGATGGGGGGCGATTACGGCCCCCGTTCATCTATCCCCGCAGCCGTTCGTGCGGTAAATGCTAATGCCAACTTAAAACTCATTTTATGTGGCAACGAGCAAGTAATAGCTAAACAATTAGAATCACTCGATTCACTTTCTCATCCTAGATTAATTATTCGCCATTGTAACGACGTTGTTACCAATGCCTGCGAACCCGCTGTTGCTGTACGCTCAAAAAAAGATTCCTCCATGCGAGTTGCCCTTGATTTAGTTAAATCGGGTGAAGCGCAAGCCTGTGTTAGCTCTGGCAATACAGGGGCGCTATTTTTTATGGCGCATTACGTATTAAAAATGCTTCCAGGGGTGAAACGTCCCGCACTTATCTCTGCTGTACCTACTGAACGTAAAAACCCCGTTTACTTACTCGATTTAGGCGCCAACGTGCATTGTGATGCACAAATGTTGTATCAGTTTGGCATTATGGGCTCTGTGGTTGCAGGTCAAGCACTTGGCTGCGATAACCCTAAAGTGAGTTTATTGAATATTGGTGCTGAAGATATAAAAGGCCACGAAGAAATTAAGCAAGCCGCACAATTAATGCAACAAAGCGAGCTGATTAATTATATTGGTTACAGTGAAGGCAGCGATATTTTTTCTGGCAAGGCTGATGTTATTGTCTGTGAAGGTTTTGTTGGCAATGTTGCACTTAAAACCTGTGAAGGCATTGCTAAACTTATCATGAAAAAGTTTACCCGTGCCCTCGAAAAGCACGTCGTTTACAAGTGTATGGCGTTTATGTTGGCGCCAATCATAAAAAAACTCTATAAAAGAGTGAACCCCGACCAGTATAACGGCGCTTCTCTGGTAGGATTGCGCGGTATTGTTGTTAAAAGCCATGGAAATGCCTCAGCTAAAGCATTTCATGCCGCAATCGACGAAGCAGTGAAAGAAGTAGAACGTCAACTTCCAGATAAAATAGCTGCTATTTTCGAAAAAACACATTCTAAAGACACGGCGGTTGAATAACAGTTAACGTGCCGTGTTATAAATTATTTATTTTGTTTAATTAAAAGAGCAAATTATGGCACAAAAAATTGCACTTCTTTTTCCAGGTCAAGGCTCGCAAACTGTGGGTATGTTACAAGAGCTACTAGCGAGTTCTGACATAGTAAAAGCTACATTTGCAGAAGCTTCAACCGCACTTGGTTACGACCTAGCAGACCTTGTACTTAACGGTCCAGAAGAAAAACTAAATCAAACACACCGTACTCAGCCTGCACTATTAACCGCAAGCGTGGCTATTTATCGTCATTGGTTAGCTGCAAACCCAGATGCAGACGTCGTTATGGCAGGTCACAGCTTGGGTGAGTATTCAGCTTTAGTATGTAGCGATGTGATCAGTTTAAGCGAAGCCGTAAAACTGGTTGAAAATCGCGGTTTATACATGCAAGAAGCCGTACCTGCTGGTGTAGGTTCTATGGCCGCAATCATTGGTTTAGGCGACGATGAAATTAAAGCCGCTTGTGCAGCAGCGGCACAAGGTGAAGTGGTTTCTCCAGTAAACTATAACTCGCCAGGGCAAGTGGTTATTGCCGGTCATAAAGATGCAGTTGATAGAGCCTCTGTTGCTTGTAAAGAAGCCGGAGCAAAACGTGCACTGCCATTATCGGTAAGCGTACCGTCACATTGTGAACTAATGAAACCAGCTGCTGAGAAATTAGCCACCGATTTAGCTGCTTTAACATTTAATACACCTAAGTGTGATGTAATCAATAATGTTGATGTAAAAGCAGAAGGTTCAGCTGATGCAATTAAAGAGGCATTAGTACGCCAGTTATATAGTCCAGTACGTTGGACCGAAACGGTACAAGCACTGGTTGCACAAGGTGTAACGCAAAGTTATGAATTTGGTCCTGGTAAAGTACTAACCGGGCTTGCAAAACGTATTGATAAAGCGATGGTGTGTGGTTCAGTTAACGACCTTGCATCAATCGATTCAGTTAAATAAGAGTATATAAAATGAGTAATTTATTTTCTTTAGAGGGCAAAGTTGTCCTGATCACTGGCGCTAGCCGTGGTATTGGTAAGGCCATTGCAAACACATTAGTAGCACAAGGTGCAAAAGTAGCGGGCACAGCAACAAGCGAGTCGGGTGCAGCTAAAATTAGTGACTACTTAGGTGATAACGGTAAGGGCTATGCGTTAAACGTAACTGATCCTGCATCGATTGAGGCGACATTAGCGGCAATTAAAGCCGATTTAGGTGATATTGATGTATTAGTAAATAATGCAGGTATTACGCGCGATAATTTATTGATGCGCATGAAAGAAAATGAGTGGGACGATATTATCGATACCAACTTAAGTTCTATCTTCCGTTTATCTAAGGCCGTACTTCGCCCAATGATGAAGAAAAAGAACGGCCGTATCATCAATATCGGCTCTGTAGTGGGTACTATGGGTAATGCTGGTCAAGCCAACTATGCAGCAGCTAAAGCGGGTGTTATCGGTTTTTCTAAGTCACTAGCGCGTGAAGTAGCTTCTCGTGGTATTACTGTAAACGTGGTAGCACCTGGTTTTATTCAAACAGACATGACCGATGATTTGACAGATGAGCAAAAAGCAGCAACGCTTGCAAACGTACCTGCGGGTCGTTTAGGTCAGCCAGATGAGATTGCAGCTGCAGTATGTTATTTAGCATCTGACGCCGCTGCGTATGTATCAGGTGAAACTTTGCATGTAAATGGTGCGATGTACATGGTTTAAGTTCGCAATGCGAATTAAATAAACTACAAATTGTATGCGGGTTTGCTAAAAAATATTGAATTTTTCGCAAACTTGCTTTAAACATACTTGAAATCGCTGTGAAAATAAGCGATAAAAGATAAAATAAACACTCAAGAGGTTTGACCAGCAAATTATTTATGGTCAAAAGATTGAATCAGAGAATTATCGGACGTAAACTACGCCGCAATCTGAAAATAACGCATTGGCGTTTTTAATAAAGGAAAGAAGAATGAGCGATATCCAAGAACGCGTAAAGAAAATTATCATCGAACAGCTAGGTGTTAAAGAAGAAGAAGTTAAAAACGAAGCTTCATTCGTTGATGACCTAGGTGCAGACTCTCTTGATACTGTTGAATTAGTAATGGCTCTTGAAGAAGAGTTCGATACTGAGATCCCAGATGAAGAAGCTGAAAAGATCACTACAGTACAATCTGCAATCGATTACGTTACAGCTCACGCTGAGTAATTAATCGCAAATTAAGGGCAGCATTCGCTGCCTTTAATCTTTATATCCAAACCACCTCAAAGTACATGATTCAATTCCAAACCCTCACTCATCATCAGCAATTAAATTGTTATTGCTTAGCGTTGGTTAATGGTTTGAGACTCGCACTTTGAGGTAGCTTGGGTATGATCATCCCCAATACTAATAACATAACTAGCAACAGCGTTAACGCTGAAATAAACTGAGCTAAGTTAATTGGTATAATAATAATTCCTTATTGGAGGCAAACCGTGGCTAAACGTCGTGTCGTCGTAACTGGCTTAGGAATGTTGACGCCGCTAGGCAATGATGTTCAATCAACCTGGCAAGGCTTATTAGATGCTAAAAGTGGTATTCAAAATATTACCCACTTTGATACATCAAAATTTGGTACTCACTTCGCTGGTTTAATCAATGATTTTGATGCATCGGCTTACATGTCACCAAAAGATGCTAAAAAAATGGATTTATTTATCCAGTATGGCATTGCAGCGGGTGTTCAAGCTTTTCAAAATTCTGGCCTCGAAGTTACTGAACAAAACGCATCACGCATTGGTGTAGCGGTAGGTTCAGGCATTGGTGGCTTAACCCTTATTGAAGAAAACCACGTAAAATTATTAAACAGCGGCCCACGTAAGTTATCGCCGTTTTATGTACCGTCTACCATTATTAATATGATCTCGGGTCATTTATCTATAATGCACGGCTTACGTGGTCCTAATATTTCAATTGTAACGGCATGTACTACAGGCCTGCACAACATTGGTCACGCCGCACGTATGATTGCTTATGGCGATGCCGATGCAATGGTTGCCGGTGGTGCAGAAAAAGCGTGTACGCCAATTGGAATGGGTGGCTTTAACGCCGCACGTGCGCTTTCAACGCGTAATGACGATCCACAAGCAGCGTCTCGCCCGTGGGATAAAGACCGTGATGGTTTCGTACTTTCTGATGGTGCCGGTGTGGTGGTTGTTGAAGAATACGAACACGCTAAAGCACGTGGCGCTAAAATTTATGCAGAGCTTGTTGGTTTTGGCATGAGTGGTGATGCGTATCACATGACCTCACCACCAGAAGATGGCGCAGGTGCAGCTCTGGCAATGGAAAACGCATTAAACGATGCGCAAGTAAATGCAGAGCAAGTTGGCTACATCAACGCACACGGTACGTCTACTCATGCGGGTGACAAAGCAGAAACGTCAGCGGTTAAAACTATTTTTGGTGATTCAGCTAAAGACGTAATGGTAAGTTCATCAAAATCTATGATGGGTCACTTACTTGGAGCTGCAGGTTCTGTTGAGTCGATAGTGTCTATTTTATCGTTGACCGAGCAAAAAGTAACGCCAACAATTAACTTAGATAACCCAGACGAAGGCTGTGATTTAGATTACGTACCGCATACAGCACGTGATGCTAAACTTGATTACGTTTTGTGTAACTCATTTGGGTTTGGTGGTACTAATGGCTCGTTACTGTTTAAAAAGGTATAATCTTTTTTAACAACGAACGACAATAAGAACCCAGTTGTTTAACTGGGTTTTTTTATGTGTAAAAAAATATGCAAACAATAATAGCAGCAAACGAAACCAGTAGCATAAGCACCCGTGATAGGGGCTTAAACTATGGCGATGGCTTTTTTACCACCGCAATTATTACTGATGGACAGGTTGAGCATTGGGCTTATCACAAAGCACGCTTGATTGAATGCGCGCAGCGTTTAGGGTTTCCGGCGCTTGAGTTTACAGCTCTTGAGTCGCACATTACTCAGCAAGTAGCATCACAGGCGCAAGCGGTTGTTAAAATCGTGGTAACACGCGGCGAGGGCGGGCGAGGCTATGCGTCACCAAGTGAATGTAATTTAAATATTATTGTGAGTGTTTTACCTTATCCAAAACATTACAACAGCTTACCAGATACCGGCATTAGTTTAGCTATTAGCCCGATTAAGCTGGCCGTTCAACCTCATTTAGCTGGGCTTAAAACTTTAAATAGGCTTGAACAAGTATTGATCAAAAATGCCCTGCAAGCTCAGCATACCGATGATGCGTTAGTCCTTGATTGCAACAACAATGTAATTGAAACCTCAGCGGCTAATATTTTTGCAATAAAAAATAATAAGGTATTTAGCCCAAGGCTAGATGAATGCGGTATTAAAGGTGTTTTTCTACAATCTTTATGTGATAAATTAGCCGTTGAATTTAAAACTGTCAGCGTTGATGACCTTACCCAAGCAGACGCCGTATTTTTATGTAACAGCTTAATGAAAATTGTGCCCGTAAAAAGTATAGGCGAGCACTATTTTGATATTGTGCACAGCCAATCATTACTAAACGAGTTACTAGCCAAGGAGGCTTAGTGTTAAAAGTTATATTATCAGTATTACTACTGGCTTTTTTTAGCTCTGTGATTGGCTACCAGCAATTACAAGCAACCATTCAAACGCCACTAAAGGTAGCTACTAATACCCAATTTAAAGTTGAAAAAGGCACCGGTTTTAATAAGTTATGTCGCCAATGGCAACAGCAGCAGTGGCTAGAGGATTGCTGGCGGTTTCAAATATTAGCTAAACTCGATCCAACCTTGACCGATTTAAAAGCAGGCTTGTACGAGCTAAGCGCAGATAGCGTGCTTAATAACATCAAAAAAATAAATCAAGGCGAGCAAATTAGTTTTAGTTTTACCATTATTGAAGGCCAAGCACTTAGGGATGTTTTAAATACCCTGAGTACTTCTACACACTTACAAAACGATTTAAAACTTGAGCAACTTGGCGAGCAAATAATAGGTAAGCAAACCCATCTAGAAGGATGGTTATTCCCCGATACCTATCATTACCATAGCAATGATACTGCCAGCAGTTTATTAAAACGCGCAGCGCAAAAGATGCAGCAAACATTAGCAGATGCTTGGCAGCAACGGGCAAGTGATTTACCTTACGATACCCCCTATGAAGCCCTGATAATGGCCTCTATTATCGAAAAAGAAACAGCGCTTGCTAGTGAGCGCCCGTTAATTGCTTCAGCGTTTATAAATCGCTTAAATACTAATATGCGCTTACAAACCGATCCAACCGTAATATATGGACTAGGCGAAGATTTTGACGGCGATATCAAACGTAAAGACCTAAGAAATTACACCCCGTATAATACCTATCGTATTAACGGATTACCGCCCACACCCATTGCCATGCCTTCCAAAGAAGCTATTTTAGCTGCGGTAAATCCGCCCAAAAGCGAGTATGTTTACTTTGTAGCCAAAGGTGATGGTAGTCATCAGTTTTCAACCACATTAAAACAACATAATGCGGCGGTTAACCAGTATATTTTAAATAAAAAGAATTAGTGTTTATGAAACCAAAATTTATAGTTATAGAAGGCCTAGAGGGCGCTGGTAAATCTACCGCCATTGCCCTGTGCCAAGACTTTTTAAATCATCACCATGTTGATTTTATTAATGTGCGCGAACCCGGTGGAACCCCACTGGCTGAATCGTTACGTACTTTAGTAAAAGCTGAGCACCAAGAAGAAATAGCTTTTGAAACTGAGCTGCTAATTATGTATGCCGCGCGTTCACAACTAATGCATAATGTGATCAACCCAGCGCTTGAACAAGGCCAGTGGGTATTGGCTGATCGTCACGATTTATCGTCACAGGCGTATCAAGGCGGCGGGCGAGGAATTAGTGCAAACACGTTAGCGTCGCTATCGTCTATGGTGTTAAAAGGTTTAAAACCCGATTTAACCATTTACCTAGATATTGACCCTGTTATTGGCCTTGAACGTGCAAAAGGCCGGGGTGAGCTAGATAGAATTGAGCAAGAAGCCATTGAGTTTTTCCAGCGCACCCGTATGCGTTACATTGAGCTTGCAAATGATGATGACAGCATAAAAACAGTTGATGCCAACCAAAGCATCGATAAAGTACATCGTGATATTACCAATGTACTACGCACATTTTTTTCAGGGTTAAAATAATATGGCATTGCCGTGGCTTAATGAGGTAGAGCAACGCTTAACTCAAAGCTATAAAGCGCAGCGTTTTCACCATGCGCAGCTGTTGTGTGGGCCCATTGGCGTTGGTAAGTTTGAACTAAGTGAGCAGCTCGCAAACAGTTTGTTATGCCAAAATACGCAAGCACAGTTAAGTAGCCCCACTAGCGTACTAAGACCTTGTGGGCACTGTAAAAGTTGTTCATTAAACTTAGCGGGTACACACCCAGACAAGCGCATTACCCAAGTAGAAGGGCAAAGCATAGGTGTTGATGATATTCGCGGCATAAGCGATTTTATGCACCAGTCCGCGGCTCAAAGTGGCAATAAAGTAGCGATTATTCAAAACTGCGAAAAAATGACCACCGCAGCGGCTAATGCGTTATTAAAAACCCTTGAAGAACCAAGTAATAGCCGGTTTTTAATTTTGACTACCAGCCAAGTGGCGCAGTTACCAGCGACTATTTTAAGCCGTTGTGCTAAAACCGAGGTTAAAGTAACTAATAATCAATTAGCTCAACAATGGCTTAGCTCTCTAGATGTGCCTAATTATCCGTGGTTGTCGTTATTTTATAGCCAACCACTACAAGTAAAGCAGTGGCAACAGCAAAATCAGCTAGAAAATATTGATACGCTTTATAAATTTGCAACTGAGTTTAAACAAAGCCATAATTTCAATGCGTTAGTCGATATAATAAATAAACAGCCTGAGCTTGTTCGTATTTTCACTTTATTTTTGAGTGAGCAGCTTAAACAACAGCTTTTAAATGGTATGAGTTTTGACTCTTACCAAGTAGCTCAGCAAGCGCTGAATGATTTTTTACAGAATAATATACAAATACTCGGGCTAAATTTACCGCTTGCGGTATCACGACTAGCGTACATATTACGTAACCAATAAAAAGGACTAGATATGCAAGAGCTATTAGTAGACATAGACGACCTTGACGAACTATATCGCTGTTACATGCCTTTTTTAAAAAAAGGTGGCTTGTTTGTACGCACCAATATGCGTTATGAACCAGGATATTCACTTGCCTTACGCGTTACCTTGCCAGATGCGCTAGAAGATGACGTGGTTACCGGAAAGGTTACGTGGGTCACTCCACAAGGCGCTCAGAGCTCAAATCCACCGGGGATCGGCATTAGCTTTTTAGATGACAAAACCAATCTAAACGCGAAGATCGAAAAACTGCTGGGGACTATGTTAAACTCCGGCAATCCAACTTATACCATGTAGTAAAAACAGGCCTTATTTTGATTGTAGATTCTCATTGCCATTTAGACCGTCTTGATTTTGATAAACTCGATTTAAACCTAGACCAAGTACTTGATAACGCTCGCGCTAAAAAAGTAGAACATTTTTTATGTGTAAGCGTCACACTTGATCAGTTCCCCAATATGCTAGAGCAAATAAAACATTACAACGACGTTTCTGCGTCATGTGGTGTGCATCCGCTCGATCAAAAAGACGCACTCAACAAACAGCAATTAATTGATTTAGCCTCACACGACAAAGTGGTGGCGATTGGCGAAACTGGGCTCGATTATTACTACGCAAAAGACATCCATGCAGTGCAACAAGCGAGTTTTGTTGGCCATATTGAGGTAGCTAATGAATTACAAAAGCCACTTATTATTCATACTCGTGATGCCCGTGCCGATACCATTAATTTAATGCGTGAGCACAAAGCAGAAAATTGCGGTGGGGTACTTCACTGTTTCACCGAAGATTGGGATATGGCCAAAAAAGCCATTGATATGGGCTTTTATATCTCTATTTCAGGCATTGTGACCTTTAAAAATGCGGTAGAGCTTAAAGAGGTAGTAAAGCAAATTCCTCTCGATCGACTGCTTATTGAAACCGACTCGCCTTATTTAGCACCAGTCCCATATCGTGGTAAAACTAATCAGCCAGCGCATGTTGAAGACGTGGCTTATTACATTAGTGAACTCAAAGGCATTAGCTTTAACGAGTTGGCAAAAGCCACTACTGATAACTTTTACTCTTTATTTAAATTAGCAGCTAAAGGCTAACCTCATGACGATTCTCTCGGTGCAACACCCGCTGTTAATTATGGGGCCCATGGTGCGCCGAGCAGAAAAAGCTGCAGTTTGTATTCAGTTTGCTACTTCAAAGCCAGTAAATTGCCGTGTAGAGCTAATTGGCTACGAGTGCTATAGCGAACAAGACACCATAAGGCTAGGGGAGCATTTATTCTTACAGTTTGTGGTAATTAAACCTATAAACAGCCAATTCCCGCGCGATACTTTATTATTATACCAACTATTTTTTGATGACAGCCCTGTTGATTTATCTGCGTTTAGCTTTAACAATAAGCCATTACCTGAATTTGTGATCCCCAAAAAACTGACACAAATATTACATGGTTCGTGCCGCAATGCGCATCATCCTGCAAAAGACAGCCTAGTAAGTTCAAGCCATTGGCAAGCCGTTCAGCGAAGTAATGAACAGCAGGGGGCACAGTTATTATTGCTTTCGGGCGATCAAATTTATGCTGACGATGTAGCTGGCCCTATGCTACTAGCTATACATCAGCTAATTAAACACTTAGGTATTTATAAAGAGCAGCCACTTGATTTAGATTTACCCGCTGACATTGCAGAGCAACTATATGGTCGCCATTACTTGTTACCAACTACTTCATGGAAAAACCGCTCAAAACTAGGTATTGGCTATTGGTTAAAAAAGGACGAACCGCATTTTTCCAGTGTTAAAGCGTATAACCACCTAATTCATTTTGAAGAGTTTGTAGCGCTGTATTTACTCAATTTTAGTAGCCAAGCATGGCAATACATTGACCTAAATAACTTAAGTTACTCAGGTGGTAACGAAAAAAATCAAACGCTATTTAATGCAGAAAAAGCCGCATTAATTGACTATGCACAAGGTTTAGCAAAGGTAGAGCGATTGTTTGCCAACGTATCTACCTTAATGATGTTTGATGACCATGATGTAACCGACGATTGGAACCTCACCGCAGGGTGGGAGCAAGCCATTAATCAAAACCCTAGCAGCAAGCGTATTGTAAATAATGGCTTAGCGAGCTATTGGTTGTTTCAGGGAATGGGCAACGACGCACTACAAAAAACCGGATCGTTACTGAGCCCTTTTAACGACGGTTTAGCCGGTGATAAGCAGTGGCAATTTAAAAGCTTTGATAAGCACCTGAACGACTTTAGCCATTGGCATTATGAGTTAATGACCATTCCTAAAGTGGTGGTGCTCGATACCCGTACGCACCGTTGGCGTAATGAGCAAAATTTTAACGAACCTTCAGGTTTACTTGATTGGGAACGCCTCACAGAGCTTGAAGAAAGCCTATTAAGCCACGACAAAGTCATTATTGTGTCGCCTGCTCCCGTGTTTGGAGTTAAATCGATTGAGGCAATTCAAGCGGTGTTTAACATGTGTGGGCAACCACTTATGGTTGATGTAGAAAACTGGATGGCGCACGAAGGCTCAGCCAAAAAGTTACTTAACACCTTTAGGCGCACCGACACCCCAAACGAAACGCTGATTTTATCCGGCGATGTACACTATTCATTTTGTTTTTCGGTGCAAAAGCGTTTTGGCGATCACCCCAACAGAATTTGGCAACTGACTGCAAGTGGCATTAAAAATGAGTTTCCGCGAAAGTTAATAAATGTACTCGACAAGCTCGACTCTATTTTATACGGCCCCAAAAGCCCACTAAACTTTTTTACCAAACGCTGGCATATGGAAGTAGACAAGCACCAAACTAAAGGAAAAGGGCAAAAGTACTTAGTAAGCGATTCAGCGATTAGTTTAGTCACGCTTGAAGCGGGTAATTTAGCAAGGTACCAGTTAATCCACGGGGACGGCCACACCACCGAATTTGATTTAGAAGAACAGTAATTTAAATACAGGAATTAGGTTTTAGGTGTTAGGTTGATATTATTGCCAACTTGTAGCAGCGATTTCATGTCACGTCATTTTTTTAATGTCGCGAGCGGCGGGCGACGGGTTTCGAGATTAGGCCCGTAACCCGACCCCCGCAGCCCGTTAACTTCGTCGTTTTTTAATCCGTTTTGGTGCCGGTAACTTGTTGGTCAATATAGCTAAACATAACACCACTATAAACAGCATTGAGTTTGCGCCGGCTTGTAAAGAGTAATCAACTGACGAATGTAGCATCATTGCTACAATAGCTGTAGCGCAACCAAACGCCACCCCCTGATAAAGCGCTGTTTTACGCGTTCGCATAGTATTAATACATAACCACAAACAATAAAGCACCAGGAGTCCTAATAACGCTGTGGCAGGAATGCCTAGCTCAACTGCAAATTGCACATAATCGTTATGCGCATTGTCGTAATAACCAGAGTAGGGCTCAGATTGATACGCAGGAAACGCAGTATAAAAAGTACCGCCACCAGAGCCCAATAATGGGTTATCTAAAATCAGCGGAATTGAGTCTCGTACAACTTCATCCCGTGTTTCCGACTGCAAGCTGGTTTCGCTAATCCGTTGTTTTACTTTTTCTACATCGAAAATGGCACCAATAATAATTAAATCGATAATGAAAAAGCTCACAATCAGCAATTTAAATGCTTTAGGCTTTTGCTTATAAACAAACAGCGCTAGTAAGCTTACTATTATTAAAGCGATAAAAAAGGCCGAGTTACCCATACGGCTGCGAGTTAAAATAAGCGCCACAATAATAATAATTAACGAAATTCGTAAAATGATTTTAGAGCTCAATAATATTTCGGCCCAGGCGCGTAGCGTTTGTTTTAAAGTAGGTTTATAGCCATTGTTAGTGCGTTTTAATTCGCTAATTAAAACACCAATGCCTAAACATAAACATAAAGCTAAGTAATTAGCTAAAAAGTTAGAATAGGTAAAAGTACCAATTGCACGATCTGTATGTTTGTAACCAAATAAAGGACTTACTATATCGGGCGATAAGTTTAAATAACTAGCATACAAAGCTTGAAATACACCGGCACAAATAACAGCATAAATTAATTTTTTAATTCGCTCGGCACTATTGCAGTAGTTAAATACGAGCCAGCTCAACATGAGTAAAAAGCTGCTTTTTAATAACATTTGTTTGGTTTGAAATGCATCAACGCTTACGCTAAATAGTTGTATACCACAAACTAAAACAACTGCACTTAGAGTAAAAAATAGTGGCCAAGAATAGCGGGGTGGAAACAGCGATTGGTTGTTATTTAACACACTGTGGGTAAGGTGAGTAATAAAGGTAAAGCTAGTTAAAATGCCAATAGCTAAAATTGCCCAAGGTCGGTAACTACCTAAAGGAAGAGGGAGTAAAAATAGGGTCAAACAAATAAGAAAGAATATAAAACGATTCAAAATAAACTCAAACAAAGTAAAAACGCAGCCAATAGGCTGCGTTTAAATATACTAAAAGTAAAAACTAGTTACCGACTTCAGATATACCGTTATCACCGCCTGTACCACCAGAACCTGGAGGTGTAGGTAATGTTGGTAAGCTTACTACTGGTGGAGCTGGCTGGTCAGTACCCGGACCTGCAGCAGTTGCTTCAGAAGCGGTCGTAGCATCAACACCCGCAGTAATTGCTGCCAGTGTAATTGCATCAGAGTCTAAGCCTGCAGCTGTAAGTGCTGCTAAAAAGTCAGAAATTAAAGGGTTATCTGCACCAAAGTTAGCTACAACAGCGGCAACCATTGCATCAATATCTGCAGCGCCACATGCGCCATTAAGCAGCTTTTCGTCTAACTTAACTTCTTCTTTGTTTTTACAAATGCGTTTAATAGCTTCTACTAAATCTTCGCGTAATTGCTCAGGTGAAGTATCTGCTGTTACATTATTAAGAATATCAATTATGCTATTTATGCCCACTTCTTGAACCACCGCAGCATTATCCGTTTGTGCATAGGTTGGAAGAGCAGTAAGTGCTGTTGCGCTAGCGACTAAGCCAGCTAAAAGTAATTTTTTCATTTCTCGTCCCTTGGTTGAGTACTAATTGCAAAATTTTAGCGCATCGGTGCAAAAAGTAAACTCTTTATTTACGCCATTTTCATTAGATTTAATAATTTTTGATGGTGGCAGTATTAAATTACCTTGTACACCATCACATCCTAAGTCTTCAAGTATTTCTAAAGTCTCGTTTTTTTCAATTAAACAGGCTAAAACTTTAATCCCAAAACCATGACAAATATTATTAACTGTTTGAATATAAAATTGGCTTTGCGGATTAGTTACTAAGTCTTGAATGTAGCTACCATCTATTTTTACATATTCAATATCAAGACCTTGTAAATATCTAAACGATGTTAAGCTGGTGCCAAAGTGCTCAATACATACGTTAATACCCAACTCTTTAATTGCATCTATATGTAACGATGCAACATGCACATTATACAATAAGCTTATTTCATGCAGTTCAAACAGTAAGTTAGTTTTTATAACCGGTTTAGTATGCGAATAAAGAGTAAGCCATTCTATAAAGTCAGTTGAATATAAAGATGCCTTACTAAGATTTAGTGCAAATACTTCATTTGGGTATTGCTCTTTAATATCAACAAAATTGCGTATAATTTTTTTATCGAGTTCTTCAGTTAAATTTAACTTTTCGGCCATGGCAAATAAGTGGCCATTATTAACTTTTTCGCCATCATGGATAAAGTGAGAAAACACTTCAAAGTAACATTGAGCATTAACTTTATTAGCTTGTTTTACGGGCTGTACCGAAAAGCTCACTTCACCAGCATTGATAATCGACTTAATCAGCTTACGCCACTGGTTAACGCTAAATAGTGACTCTTTATCGTTATTATCAATTGTAGTGTCTTCGCCTATAGTACACCCGGTGTCAAGCAACGACAGTACTTCACCAACACTTACACCTTGTTCAACTGCAACTATAGCTAAATTTGCATAGCCATTTATGTGTAGGCTGTTTTCTTTTTTACTTAATGTATCACTTAGCTCCAAACGAGCTTTATTTAAAAATAAAACGTCATAAGGGGCAAGTAACACAAACGTGCCGCCATTCAATCTAAATACCGTTGAATTTGGTAATTCTTCTGTGACATGTTTCAGTATTTTAGCTGCATCTAATACATGCTGGTCACCATCTTGGTAACTTACTATTTGGTTTATATTATTTAATGAGGGCAGGGTAAGCATCAACGCAGTAATTGGCGCATCGTCTGAAATGTTATTTACAACAGAATTAAAGTGGTTTTCAAACGACTTACGGTTACCTAGCCCCGTTAACGAATCTATATATACTTCTTCGGTCAGTGCTTGAGTTTGCTTGGTCAATGAATCAAACGTACTTTGTAAGTTTAAAACCATGTTATTGATGGCTTGTGTAACAGTACGAAGCTCCCTTGCTACCGGTATTTCTTTATTTAAGGTAAAGCGTTTGCGGGTTACTAAAGTGGCTTGATCTTCTACTGCTTTTAATGGCTTAAATACCGCACGTAATATTAAAAATGCAATAGCGAGTGATGCAGCCAATAGTAAAAACGAGCTATATAAGCTGCGAAGAGTGTGTTGCCACAAGGTTAAATACGATTGCCCTGTATGGCTAGTTACATCAAGTGTACCCGCCATCATCCAGCCATTATTTATTTCAGAATGCATAGTCGGGGCACTTAGTTCAACAGCACTAATAAACCAACTAGGAACTGATTCAACGCGTTTAGGGTTTTGTAACTCAAATACAGTATTATTTTGTACATCAGTAAACTTAATTTCACTGTAGTAACCAGAGTCAAAAATAGCGGTTGCCATCGTCTGGGCAATCATTAGGCTGTCGTCTTCTAAATAAGGAGATATAGAAAGCCCTAAACTAGTAGCAGTGTCTTGCGCATGACTGGCCATTTGCGTTTGTAAGTAATTACGGGTTGTATCCACGTCGGTAATAACGCGTACACAAAATGAAATAATCGAAATTAAAATGATCAAGCCATAAACTTGGGTCTTCAAACTCAATCCATATTTAAAGATTCGAGACATAACTACTAGTTCCTTTGTTGTTACCATTAGCGGGCGCAAGCTCACCTTGTTCAATTCGTTCTAGCATAGTGTTCCAAGCAGAAACCCCACGGCTATTTTTAACCTTATTACCTAACCCTTTCGATTTGGCTAACCACAAGCCTTGGCCGTTAAAACTATATATAGGCTTTAAATCGCCACGATTACTAGCAGGCACTAGCTTAGTATTAAAATTATCGAGCACCAACGGGATTTGGTCAGGTTGTTCAAAGTATATTAATACCATGTGCGGTTGATTAACGGTACGTTGGCGTACATACATAAAGCGTATTTTTTCTTCTGGGATACCCAAAGCGATTAAAGTAAAGTATTTAGCAATAACATAATCTTCGCAGTCACCCATGCCTACACCTAAGCTTTCTAGTGGGGTGGCCCAGTAGTCTTTTTTTTGCCAAAGATCGTCATCGGTTTTGTACTTTATATGCTTATTAAAAAAGTCATTAACTAAATGAATTTTTTGCCATTCACTTTTATTGGCAGAGTCATCTATAAAACTCAGCCACGTTTTTATTCGTTGGTGGCCTGCATCGCCGTAAAACTGTTTGGCACGGGTAATTATATCGCTATTACGCAAATGTAAAAGCATGTCTTGTGCACAAGCAAAAAAAGACACTAATATAATTATGCAAATTCCTACGCGCACAAATCCCATCCCTTAAAAGTTAACAGCACTATTATATTCCCATTGAAAGTAAATTGATAGATTACAAAAAAGGCAAAAATAACCAGTTAACAAAAAATTAACCTAAAACAGTCAAAAAGGCTGCTTTTTATATTGAGCGATTATATGTGTTGTGTATAATACCCGCCCATATGGTTAGTAGTGTTTTAAACTCGCTATTCGCAGCGGCATTTATAAATATCTACGTTATAACCAAAAGTAACTATAAAAGGAATTGAAGTGAAAGTATTAAAAGCAGTCTTGCCTGTTGCAGGCTTGGGTACCCGTATGCTACCAGCTACAAAAGCAACACCAAAGGAAATGCTTCCGCTAGTCGATAAGCCCCTCATTCAATATGTTGTAAACGAAGCCGTAAAAGCCGGTATTAAAGAAATTGTGCTGGTTACCCATGCCTCTAAAAACGCTATAGAAAATCATTTTGATACTAGCTTTGAACTAGAAGCCACTCTAGAGGCCCGCGTAAAACGCAGCTTGCTAGAAGAAGTTCGTTCAATAATCCCAAGAGATGTAAGCATTATATCGGTTCGTCAATCGGCGCCGTTAGGGTTAGGCCATGCAATACTTGAAACCCGGCCTATCATTGGCAATAACCCTTTTGCTATTTTGTTGCCCGATGTAATTATCGATCAATATAAGTCGAACCTAAAGGTTGATAACTTAACGCAAATGATCGACCGATTTGAGCGCACCCAGCATAACCAAATTATGGTTGAGCCCGTCCCACATCAAGAAGTACACAACTATGGTGTGGTTGATTTAGCAGGTAAAAAAATCCAGCCTGGTGAAAATGCAGCCATTACCAACATGGTTGAAAAACCAAATAATGACGAAGCGCCAAGCAATTTAGCAATAACAGGGCGTTATGTTGTATCGCCTGCTATTTGGGACTTGCTCGAATATACCCCTCCCGGTGCTGGCGGCGAAATACAATTAACAGATGCATTACTACAGTTACGTCATCTTGAAACAATTGAAGCGTATCATTTAAAAGGTAAGTCGCATGACTGCGGCTCAAAACTAGGTTACATGCTCGCAAACGTCGAGTATGCAATGCAGTCAACCACAATGGGTGAAGAGTTTACAAAGCGTGTGAAAGAACTGCTTAAACAACGAGAGATATAAAATGAAGGTTACTTTTTACGGAATTGGATACGTTGGCTTAGTTCAAGCCGCAGTTTTTGCAGACGCTGGCCACGATGTTTGCTGTGTCGATATTGATGAAACAAGAATAGAAAACTTAAAAAAAGGTATTATCCCAATATATGAGCCAGGGCTTACACCTATAGTGGAAAAAAACTTTGCCGAAGGGCGTTTAACATTTACGACAGATGCCCAGTTTGGTGTTGAATTTGGTGAACTACAGTTTATTGCAGTAGGCACTCCACCAGACGAGGACGGCTCAGCAGATTTAAAATACGTGTTAAAAGTAGCAGAAACTATTGCTACACATATGCAAAAGCCAAAAGTTATTATCGATAAGTCAACAGTTCCCGTCGGCACTGCAGATAAGGTTAAAGCAACAGTGCAATCAATTCTTGATAGCCGAAAAAGTGACTTAACCTTTTCAGTGGTATCAAATCCTGAGTTTTTAAAAGAGGGGGCTGCTGTTAGTGACTGTAAACGTCCTGATCGCATAATTATTGGTACCGATTCAGCTGATGCAGAAGAACAAATGCGCGAACTATATGCTCCATTTAATCGAAATCATGAAAAAATTATTGTAATGGATATTAAAAGTGCTGAACTTACTAAATATGCAGCTAACTGCATGCTCGCTACAAAAATAAGTTTTATGAATGAGATGGCTAATATAGCTGAGCGCGTAGGGGCTGATATAGAACATGTTCGCCATGGCATAGGCTCAGATCCGCGAATTGGTTATCAATTTATTTATCCTGGTTGCGGCTATGGCGGTTCATGTTTTCCAAAAGATGTACAAGCACTTGTTCGCACTACTGACGGCATAGGCTACGAATCAAAAATACTCAAAGCAGTTGAAGCAGTAAATTATGCTCAAAAGCATAAATTATTTGAATACATTACTAAGCATTATGATTTAGAGCAAAAGCCAGATGCAATAAAAGGCAAGACTTTTGCGTTGTGGGGTTTAAGCTTTAAACCTAATACAGATGACATGCGTGAAGCACCAAGTCGTATTCTAATGGAGCAGTTATGGGAAGCCGGGGCTAAAGTGCAAGCCTATGATCCAGAAGCAATGGAAGAAACGCAGCGTATATATGGTGCACGAAATGACTTAAGCTTTATGGGCACCAAAGAATCAGCATTAAATAATGCAGATGCCCTTGTTATTTGTACTGAGTGGCAAAACTTTAAAGCTCCAGATTTTTCGTTAATAAAGTCACTATTAACGACTCCTGTTATCTTTGACGGACGGAACTTGTTCGAACCTAAGAGGTTAAAAAATAAAGGCTTTAATTATTATTCTATTGGTCGAAATACTTTATAGTAGAAGGGTGTTAAAATGCTGACAATTATAATACCTGCATATAATGAAGAAAAATGTATAGAAAGAACGCTATCCGAATTAACGAATTTTTCGAGTTTGGAGGTTGAGGTAATTGTCTTACCAAATGGCTGTATAGATAATACAGCCGAATTTGTTAGAGCTAAATTCCCTTCATTTAGAGTACTTGAGCTTGATACCGGCTCAAAAATCTTGGCTATAAATAAAGGGCTGGAAATTGCGCAGTTTCAACATGTGCTTGTTCAAGATGCTGATGTTATTATAGACACGCAAAGTGTCAGAAACATTCTTAAGTTTATTGAAAATGAACAGTATTTATTTGCTTCTCCACAAACAAAAATAATTCAAGATGGCAGTTGTTTAACCAATATGTACTACTGTTTTTTGAAACTCACTCCTGCTTATAGGGTTGGAATGGTTAACTCTGGTGCATATCTTATTTCTCCAGAAGCTCGCGATATTTTAGGAACGTTCCCTCAAGTTATTGCCGACGATGGTTATGTTAAAGGTACCTTAGGTTCAGCAAACTTGACTACGATTCCTTCTTGTTATTCAGTTGTAATGAGTCCAAGAACAATTTGGTCACTTATTAAAATTAAAACGAGAAGTAAATTAGGCAATATGGAATTAAAGAATAAGTTTACGTCGCCCACTACAGGTAGTAATAGTTTTTCTTCTTTGCTTAAAGTAGCCATCAAAGAGAAAGCGTTGCTTAATTTTTTAGTTTATGCAGCGGTAATTTCAATAGCTACGCTTCGTGCTAAGTTGCAAATTAAAAAAATAAAGACAATCAAATGGGAAAGGGACGAGAGCACAAGAATATGAAAAGATTCATACACGTCTATGTACGACATTTTATATTATCCATCATCACACTCTGGTATATCCATTTTTATAAAATGAATATCCATAAAAGTGTTAGGATTTCGTTGAAAGCAAAGTTAGATAAGACAAACCCGAAAGGGGTTCACATAGGAGCTGGTACTTATATTGCGTTTGGTTCTGTAATTTTAACACATGACATGTGTAGAGCCATCCATAAAGACGTGAGAATAGGTGAAAATTGTTTCATTGGTGGCAATTCAATCATAATGCCTGGAGTTACCTTAGGCGATTCATGCATTGTAGCTGCAGGGGCTGTTGTGACAAAAGATGTAAGTTCAGGGACAATTGTCGCGGGCAATCCTGCTGTTGTTATTCGTGAAAATATTAAAACCAAAGCTTTAGGAATATTAATAAATGAGTAAGAAACTCATAGCAATTGCATCAACGGGTGGTCATTATGTGCAATTGAGCAGAATTATGAAGCAAGCTAACTTTGATTCTAATGACATTTTATTTGTACGAACGAAAGTAAATGAGCACGATACATCTTCTTTTGAGAATGAAACCTTAATTGAGGATGTGTCAAGAGACACTTTAGCCCGTACTCCAATAGTCGCTTTTCAATTGTTAAAAATTATTTTAAAGCATAAACCTAAATGGATAGTAACCACAGGTGCAATGCCAGGGTTAACCTCTATAGTAATTGGTCGAATATTACTTAGAAAAACCATGTGGGTGGATAGTATTGCGAATACAAAACAGTTATCTGCTTCGGGAAGAATGGCAAAGAAATTTGCGCATAAAACATTAACCCAATGGCCAGATTTAGCTGGCGATAATGTTGAATATAAAGGCCGAGTTATATAATGAAAGTTCTTGTAACCGTAGGTGCGCAATTACCTTTTGAACGATTGATAAAGGCAATTAACGATATAAATAAACCACTAAACTTGAATGTTTTTGCTCAAGTTGGTGATGATTTGAATGCTTACGATGGTATTCAAACTATCGATTTTTTGAGCTCCAATGAGTACGAAGCGAAACTTGATTGGTGCGATATTGTTATTGCTCACGCTGGTATGGGAACCATTATTCAGTGTCTGGAATTAAATAAAAAGCTTATAGTTGTGCCTAGGCTCGCTAAGTTTAATGAGCACAGAAATGACCATCAACTAGATACTATTTCAAGGTTTGAACCGTTGACCTCATCAACAAGCTTAATGCGGGTGTGCCGTGATGTGGAAAATTTGAAAAATATTTTCCAAGAAATAGAGAAATTAAGTGAGATGAATGATTTCTTCACCACTGAAAAAGAGCACGATACAGAAAACCTTGGTACATATATAAAAAAAATGATAGATGATGAAATATAAATTATCTTTATTAGTGGACTCGATGCTATCTTCGGGTGCTAATTTTCTAATAACTTTTCTCTTACTTAAATATGCGGGAAATGAGTCAGTAGTTATGTTTGGTGTTGCTATGACTCTCTCATTAATTTTCTTATCATTTCAAAGAACAATTGTGCTAATACCTTTTAATTTAAAGGAAGATAAGTGCAGTAAAGTTAGAGTCATTGAGTTTCTAAGTTGTTCTTTTTTTCTCTTAGTACTATTTATGATGTTGATTCTCATTAGCACCTATTTTGTTTTTCCATCTCAAGAACAGTGGCTTTTAGCCCCGGCTTTATTCGCTTTTTTGTTTATGCATGAAACATTTAGATATCTATTTATGGTGAGTAAGCTGTACTTTCTGCCTGTATTGGTATCTGCTATTTTGATGTTTACTCTTGCAGCTTCTTTATTGTTTGATGGTGTATCTATAAAACTTTTGATAAACACCTATTTATGTTTATTTTCTCTAGAGTTAATTGTAATCGCTATATACATTGTTTTTAAAAAAGCTCATACGGATGAACAGCAATGGGATATTTTTTTTTGGTTTCGTGATACAAGAAATTTATTAAATCGCAATGTTCAATCCATCTCTCAATTATTACTCGTGCACTCTCCTTTTTTGCTTGTATCGGCTCTGTATCCTGCAACAGTTTCTTCTATACTATTTATAGCTCGATCAGTATTTCAGCCAGTGCAAATATTGATCAAATCAGTGGAGGCAATTGATCAAAGAAAACTAGCTAGTATAAAAGATGATGCACAAATATTTGTGAAGAGTTTGTTCAAAAAGTATATTGTGATTTCTTTTGTTGCTTCATCACTTTGCCTATTAATAGCTGTTTATTTATTTCCAATTGTGTATGCCGATCAAGCTGTCCCTCAACTTAATGATTTATTATTCTGGGCAGGTATCCTTATTTGTTTATCTTGCTCCAGAAGTGTTGAAATGCTGCTCGTTAAAAACAATATGTATAAAAGAATGAATTCATCATACCTTTTATCAGGTTTGGGTGTTTCATCTCTTTTATTATTGAATTTAGTTCTTCATTTACAAGTTTCATTATCATTTTATATTTTTATTGGTTGGCTGTTTTTAGCAATGACTTATTATCTAATTGTTATAAAAGGGCTCTTCCATGAATAGGATAAGACTCTTTAACTTATTTCTCTTCTCAATATTTATTATTTTTTCTTTGTTTGTTTTCAGAATACGCGAATATGGAAGTGATAGTGTCGATTTTCAAATTGTATTAAGATTGATGGCATGGGGTGGAGGTATTTTAATTGCATTTATATATTTTTATAAATTCGGTTTTAGGGTGTCTAACAATCATGAGTTTTTATTTTTTGCTTTTATTCTCTTAGCCATATTGATGTTACCCTTTTCAATGCTCCCTTTCCGTAGCTTTGTTGTAGTGCTCTCATATGCAGCTTTTTACTTTTATTTTAAGTATGTAAAAAGCAGGTTTGGAGATGACTTTCTGCTTTATTCAATTAGCTTGTCATTCTTTATAGTTGTTTGTTTTTCTTACTTTTATTATTTAGCTTTACCCGATTTAGGAAGGCACATTTATTGGTTAAATGATGTTTTATTTGTAAGTCCTCGTATGAGTGGCGTATTCTCAACATCAAATGCAATGGGTGGGTTTTGTGCTGTATATTGCCTGTTTTTGTTACATTCTTTTAATAAGTCTGTTATTACAAAATCTTTTTTTATTATTGCATTCTTACTGTCTTTAGCTGCTTTGTTATTGAGTGATAGTAAGACTGCCTTTATATCATTTATTTTTTCATCGTTATTTTTATACAGAAGAAATAAGTTTATTCTATTTGTGATTTTATCAGGAATAATCTTCACCTCTTTATTAATAATATACGCTGCATTTGACTTTTATGGCTTCCTTGGGCATGTATCTCGCCACGGTGATCCTGAAGAAGTCCTCACCTTTACTGGCAGAACTTATATCTGGCCTGCGGTATTTGATATGGCACTTGAGCGGCCTTTTACTGGCTATGGTATTGGCGTAACATCTTTAGCTTTACCGAGATTAGAGGATATTATCGGTTATACACCTGCTCATGCTCATAACTTAATTTTGCAAGCTTTTTTTAGTCTTGGTTTGGGTGGCATGTTATGTATAACTGCAATTCTTGGCTATAATTTTGTTATTAAATGCAAAAATAGGTTAGGTAACTCGATGGCTGTTTATATTATAATTACTTCTTTATTTGAGGCCTCATTTTTATCTGGTGTTGCTGGTTACTCTATAATCCCTGTTATTTATATGGTTTTAAGTAAAGAAAAATGAGGTATTACTTATTTTTACTTCTTTTAAGCTCATTTAATAGTGTTGGAGCTATTGATGACTACAATTTAGTATTGTCTTCAGGTCAGTCTCTCAGTATAGGTCACACTAGCCAAGATATGAACCCGATAATTTTTCGAGATGAGGTTAACCCTAATAAAGTCTTTTTATTTAACGGTGTGCGGACGACAGCTCCTCGGTTCGACCAAAGCTTAGTAGAGAGTGACGTCAGGTTTTTAGAGCCTTTGAAAGATCTAACTAGACAAACACATGCATACTCGATGTTTGAAATGTTAGAGTATTTATATTCACTTGAGAATAAGCCTTTCCCTAAGTTTGTTTATGCACCTCATGGCCGTGGTGGGCAAAAGATAAGTAAACTGGAATACGGCACCGAACCATTTGAAAATGGACTCACAATGCTTAGAGCTGGTGAGCGATTAGCTTTTGAAAGTGGTGAAAACTTCAATGTTCCTTTTATTACTTGGATCCATGGTGAATCTAACGCAAACTCTAATTTACAGGAATATAAGCAGAAACTTAGTAAATTATATAATGCGTATAAGAACAAAGTACAAACGACTTCCTCTAAAACCCGCAATCCAATTTTATTTATGGATCAAACGGGTGTAAGTTATGGGCACGATATTGCTATCTCATCTTGGGAGTTTGCAAATGATAATGAAACAGTTTCTCTAGTAATGCCCAAATATTTTCTCAACAGAAATTACTTCAATAGATCTGATGAGAGAACTCACTTAAATGCAAAAGGTTACATTTTACAAGGTGAGTATTTTGCAAAAGCTATCTTTACTACATTTGAATTAAATAAAAAATGGAAGCCACTACAACCTGAGTTTTTAAGAATAGAAAATAACAAAGCTTTTGTAACGTTACATGTTCCAGAAGGGGATTTGGTTATAGATACTCAGACTTTGCCTGAGGCTCCAGGTTATGGTCTTAAATATATTTCTCCAAGTAATATAGAATATATACCTCAAGTGTCTATTCAAGGTAATTCTTTAGTACTCGAGTTTAATACTACACTCGAAGTAGGTGGAAAAATAGATAGTGGCTTTACACTAGATGACAGACAAAATACTGCTAATCAGAAAACTCCAGTAACGAACATCAGAGATACCTCAGAGTTTATTTCTTTTGTAGATCAGCAGCCACTTCATAATTGGTTAGTGCAATTTTCAATAGAGATTACACCTCAAACTCCAGGTATGTCTGCAGCTATAAATACAAGTGGTTACAACATATGGGATGGTGGGGATATTGTGGTAGACATACCTGAACCATACTCAATTATTGGAGGAAACTATAATAACAGAAATTTAAATTATGCTTTATATCGTGTAAGTTTTGATGCTGAGATTAAATCTGGCATCCCAATTCTAAACATTGGAGATTCAATTATACCAATCACAAAGGAGGGAAGAAATTCCTTTGTAGCAATCATTTGTGAACCAAATCAAGATATGGTTTCTGTAGTGAGTACACAAACTACGTTTACTGGTGCTATGCAGTCTATTTCTTTGAAGCCAATATTATCCGAAACCAACTTTGACCATAATAGTATCGATGAACTAGGTGATAATATATGGCCTAGTAATGTAACCGTTGAAAATTATGAAGCTGATAAGTTCTCTATAACTGGTGATTACTTCATTAAAACTAAGTTAAGATATCCCATATATTTACTCGAATATAAAGTCGAAATTGATGAAGGTTCTGCCTACATTAATATTGGAGATTTTCATAAAAAAATAAATAATTCTGGAATTTTTCATACCAGAGTACCAATTTGTAAACCGGAATATGGCCGCTTAAGATTCTCTACTGGTAAGACCGGATTTTCAGGAAAAATAAATAATATTGAGATAAAACCAATTTAAAGGAATATACTTTTGTTTTACAATTCAATTAATAATTTCCGTGCAATAGCAATAATGTTTATTGTTTTCGGTCATTCCTTCGATGTTTCTGGTGTCGTTTTAGATAGTTTTTGGGAAGTGTTTTTTAGAAATTTGTTATCTGGTGGCACCATTCTTTTTGTTTTTATATCTGGTTTTCTTTTTGAAGTTGTATTTTTAAGGAAGTTTACTTTTTCTAAGTTTTACTTCTCTAGAGCCGCGAAACTGCTATGGCCGTATCTGTTGTTGTCGATCATACCAATATGTTTATATATATATGTATCTAACCCAATTTCAGATGGATACTTTCTGCCTAAATCTGAAGGTGCAATATCACAGTTTATGATACCTTTTCTAAAATATGAAGTAACAGGTCGGTTCATGACCGCTTATTGGTATATTCCCTTTGCGTTACTCTTATTTTTACTCTCGCCATTAGTTGTTCACATACTTAAAAAAGATTTTAAATTTAAGGTGTCGTTGATTCTGATTCTTTCATGTGTGTCGATTTTTATCCATAGACCGGTCGATAATATGAACCACTTTCATTCTATTGTGTTTTTTTTCCCTGTTTATCTGACCGGTGCTGTGGTATCACAATGTAGAGAATCCTTGTTAAAGGCTTTTCAAGGCAATCGGTTTTGGCTGCTGTTTTTATTATCAATCAGTTTCACGCTGATCCAGACTTATTTAGGTGATATGGGAAGCTACCATAAACCATTTCTTGAGTTTAAAGGTATCGATTATATGTTTTTACAAAAGATACTTCTTTCATTTTTCTTCTTCTTATTGTTAGAAAAGTACTCTAAGAGTAATTTGTTTTTTGAAAACCTCGCGAGTACAAGCTTTGCTGTATTTTTTATACATCCTTATTTAATTTTCATATTTAGAAACTTAAAATTACCAACTCCTGAAACGGCTTTATTCCAGTGGGGATATTTTATTGCTCTATCTTTCATTTTTGTATTGATCAGTATGCTCTTGGCGTTATTGACGAAGAAGCTCCTTAACGAGAAAAGTAAATATATCATTGGTTACTGACCTGTTTAGTAAAAATATAGTGACTCTAGGATAGTGTACATATTAAATTGGGCGAGTAAATTACGAAGCTAAAGTGTAAAACATATCCTCCGAAACGACGTTAGAAATATTAATATATCTAAAAAGTTGAAACCAAAGTGGTTAGGGTGAGCAGAATAACCATCAGAGGCTTACTTAATAAAAGTAATGTCATTGGGGGAGTGAGAATACTGTTCTTTTTCATAAATTTTTTATTTATTCTGTAAAGCCCTTACCAATCAAATATCTCTTTTATCATAATAAAGCAAATCACTCTAAGAACCTTTTGAAAAAGCACGATCAAACTGCTTTAACTTAAACCCCCCCCTTTTTGCAATTTTGTTAACAATAATTAAACATTTAATGATTCTTTTGGAGGGTTTTTACCTTTTTTAAATTAATTTTAACCTGTAAGTTATTGAATTAAAATTTTGTTTCTTCTAAATCTTACTAAATTTAGTACTTTTGTAGTGTTTTTATTCCTTTTTGAGTTTTTTGTATATATAATGCCCACAGAAACATAACGAAACGATACCTTTGTTAAACAAATAATATCAATTTGGTGCCTACACAGCACTTTCATTTTTTGAGGGATAAAATGACAAACTCTTTGCTTAAACTTAAGAAATTGAGTGCTGTAATTGCACTTAGTTTAGCCAGCTCATCAACGCTTGCTGCTGACCTAGGTGTAGCCAACAACTATTCTGCATTTGTTTTTGAAGATTTTAAATCAAATTTTGGTCGTGCAGATGGGGCAATTGCCGCCGGTGAAATTGATCTTAATGGTTACAGCGTGGGTTACACCCGCCCTTACAGTCGCGATGAGTACTATTTAATTAGTGAATCAAGTATAAAATTTAAATACGGCCGCCAATATGTTGGTAGCATGATTGCTGGTGGTGGTGCTGATATTCATTGGGGTGTACGCTGGGGGATGGAATGGGGTTCTAAAATCCTTTCTAACCAAGATGAATCGGCCATGCCATTTAATTTTGATGAGCAAGAACAATACTACAAAGATTTAAGCTCAGAACTAAGCGAGCTAGACGAAACAGGCACAGTATACCGTAAATGGGGTGGTCTTTATCTACAAGGTGATGGCAGTTCAGATAGACAAGTATTTAATTTAGATGCTCGTGACTTTGCTAAAGCGCATACTTTTAAAGTATGGGGAATTCCTGCCGATGCAACAGTAATTTTTAATATTACAGGTGATGACAACGTAGTTGTAAAAGGTAAAAGCTTTTGGCGTTTACGCCGTCATGCAAGTAAAACCGTATTCAACTTTACTAATGCACAAAAGCTAGATATTAAAGGCAATCGTTGGCAAGGTGTGATATTGGCACCTCATGCAGATGTAAGAGGTGTGTACGGTACCGCTAAAATGCCAATTATTGGCCAAAGTTTTCATGGTTCAATGGCGTTATTGGGTGGCCAATTTGATGGCGATTTACCGCAAATAGGGGAGCCTATTTGTAACGATATTAATATTGTTGATAAATGGAGTTGGAACAGCAGTGAGTTCTTGCCTGAGTATAATCAAGTCATCTCAACCCCTATTGCTGTAAACCTGAATGATGATAATGGCGATGGTGTAATTGATGAGAAAGATGTTACTGACATCATTGCTGTAACATTTAATATTGCTAACTATCGTGCACAAGGCGTGGTAAGAGCCTTGAGTGGCATTGATGGCGAAGAGTTATGGAAAACAGAGAACCTTGATGGAACTTTCAATTATAAGACAATTAAGGCAACCTCAACTTATTCTATTTCTGCAGCTGACGTTAATAACGATGGTTTAGTTGAAGTTATAGTTAGAGATTCGACTGATCATAGCTTTAAAATCTATAGCAATTCAGGTGAATTAATAAAAGCTATTCCAAAAGGGTTCGCATACGGAAACTCATCAATTTCAGATTTAGATGGCGATGGATATGCTGAATTTATAATTGGTAATAGCATTGTAAATCTAATAGATGGTTCTATTGTCAAGCTTGAAAAACCTTTAAACTACGACAAAGGTAATTTTAAAGTTATTGATTCAATTGCTTTTGACTCTGATCTTGGCGGTCAACAGGAAGTTTTAGCTAACGGTGTATTATTTACTAAAGATGGAAGTGTACTTTGGAATAAAAATACACAACAGGGCTTTTCAGCTATTGGTAACTTTGATGATGATGAATACCCTGAAATTGTTCTGACAGACCTAGATGGTAGTGTCAAACTCTTAGAGCACGATGGCTCAATTATTTGGGAATATCAGTCAGAAGACTTAGGCGGCGGTGTTCCTTCTATTGGAGATGTTGATGGTAATGGAGAGCCCGATATTGTTGTTGCTGGCGGGGAGTTTATTAAGGTACTTAACAAGCAAGGCGTATTAATTAACTCCTTCAATATTAATGATCCTTCCAGCAAACGTGGCGGCGTTATTACCTATGACTTCAACGGCGACGGCAAAGATGAAATAGTTAATATTGATGAAACTGGTTTAAACGTATTCAGTGCATCTGAAAACAAGTTAATTTATAATTCGCCTCAATCATCAGGTACTATTTGGGAATACCCAATAATAGTTGATTTGGACGGTGATGGCTCTGGAGAAATTGTATCTGTCTCTAACACACTTTTATTACCAGATGGTGCTATCGGAACGAATGGTATTTCTGTTAAAACTTCAGGAAGCTGTAAGTGGACACCTGCTACGCGAGTATGGAATCAACATTCGTTTTCGGGCACGAATATAAATCAAAATGGCTCATTACCACTACAGCAAGAAAATAGCTGGCAGAAAAATAATACTTTCCGTTCTGCTAATTTGAAATAAGAAAGTATTTTTTCATGAAAGCCAATTACTTTAATTGGCTTTTAATTGTTTAAAAGTTGCTTAAAATGATTGGCAATTAATATCTAAGTTCAATTTGAGGCTTTTTTGTCGAATTTACAGCAAGATCCTGCTATTAGAAGTTTACTAGAGCGAATGCCTAAAAACATTCAATCTACATTTACTGATGAACAGTTAACGTATTTAAAAATAGCCATTGGTGCTAGGCAGTGGGGTAATCACACTGTTGACTGCAGAGGCGTGGTTAAGTTTTTTAAATTCCGTTATTACTATGTTTTTTTAGCAGGTCGAAACAGGCGTGAATTAAGCTTAAAAGAGCAAAGAATAGCAAGATTAGCTCAAGCGATAATTTTAAGCTCAGTGGCTACTTTAATTATTTTACTTACATTGCTAGTTTTATATCTAATGAAATCGGCATTGGGAATTAATATTTTTAACGGATATTCGTTTGGAGTTTGGAGTTGGTTTAAGGGTTTATTTAATTAAACTTAAATAAAATGTGAGTATCTTCTTTTATACTTAATGAACAAAGCCAAAATAAGCTAAAAGATTTAAACATGAATTTTAGTACTTTTGTCGGAATCAGTAATTGAACAAAAACGTCTAATACTATATTATCCCCGTGGATTTTGTGAGGTGCTACTCACACTGTATTAGCTATAAGGAATTAAGCAAAATGACATCTCCAAGGACTTTTAAATCTTCAGGTTCCTCTGATGCCAATTTTTACCGATTATTTGATATATTTGCGTTATTTTTAGCTTTTCAGTGCGCAGCTTTACTCTACAGTTTTAAACTCACTCCTATTTATGCTGCTTCAGCATTAACTGTTGCTCTAACTTACTTATATAGTGCTGAGCTGTTCTCTACCTATCGCTCTTGGCGTGCGGGTAAATTTAAAACAATGGTAATGTGTGCATGGGGTAGTGTACTCATTGCTTTTGCGTTTTTATTAGTTGTGTCTTTTGTATTTAAGTTTACCGAGTCTCTTTCTCGTGTTGGTGTAGTTATTTGGTTTTTACTAAGTGTGACTTATTTATACACTTGGCGCTTAGGAGTATATTGGTATAAACGTAGTCGCCGTAAACTAGGACTATCGCAACGCAATGTGGCCATTATTGGTGCTACTGAGTCTGCTGCTTATTTACATGCTGAAATAGTTAAACACGATGAGCTTGGGTTTAACTTTAAAGGTTTTTACGACGATAGAAACCCTGAACGCTTATTTGAACAACTTGAACAACAAGGTGTTGAGGGCAGTATACAAAGTGCGGTAGATGCTGCTCGCAATGGCGAAATAGATATACTTTATATTGCGCTGCCTATGAAAGCGCAAAAACGTATAGCCGACATTTTATTGCAGTTGGGCGATACCACAGTAGATGTACACGTAGTGCCAGACTTTTTACTCTCAAATTTAATACATGCTCGCATTGAGCATGTGGGTGACGTAGATACGTTAAGTGTGTTTGAAGCCCCATGTATTGGTACTCACGAATTTATAAAGCGAACAGAAGATATAGTTGTTTCGTCTATTATTGTTACCTTAATTACCCCCGTTTTATTAGTGATAGCAGCCGCAATAAAGTTGACATCTAAAGGGCCTATTATTTTTAAGCAAGATCGCTATGGCTTAGATGGGCAAAAAATAAAAGTGTGGAAGTTCCGCTCGATGACAGTGACCGAAAACAGCGATGTGGTGACTCAGGCAACTAAAAACGATACCCGCATAACTCCATTAGGTGGTTTTTTGCGACGTACTAGCCTAGACGAACTGCCGCAATTTATTAATGTTTTAAAAGGCGATATGTCAATTGTTGGGCCAAGGCCCCATGCGGTTGCACATAATGAAGAGTACCGCCAAAAAGTAGAATTTTACATGTTTAGGCATAAAACCAAACCAGGCATTACCGGTTGGGCACAAATAAACGGCTGGCGCGGCGAAACCGATACACTTGATAAAATGGCTAAGCGAGTTGAATACGACCTACATTACATTAAACATTGGTCTTTATGGTTTGATGTTAAAATAATTTTTATGACAATTTTTAAGGGATTTAAAAGTGAAAATGCGTACTAATACAATTACCACTTTACTTGTTGCGTTAGGCTTATCAGCACCTGCTTTAGCAGTAGAATTACAACCAGGCAGTGTGATGACTAAAGACGGCGCTGAGATTACACCTACGCTACAGCTAGGCGTAAGCAGCAACGACAACTTTTTTATGACGCCGTCGGCCACTCAGTCACGTTTAATATGGAATATAGCGCCGAGTTTAGAAGCATTGATTGAAGACGGCCCAGACAGTTATAAATTTGATATTGCATCAAGCACGTCGTTTCATAATAAAGACACTACCGATAACTTTACCCAAGTTAATGTGGGTGCAGGTGTGCATAAAGAGTTTACTAGTCAACACCGCTTAGATGTTACTGGTGACGCCGATTGGTTATATGAGCCACGCGGTGCGGGTTTAACCGAGGGTCAAGGTAATGTTGTTGATGAGCTAGTTCATTACCAGCAGCAAAATCTAATAGCTCGCTATGAATACGGTGCTGTTAGCTCTAAAGCAATGGTTGCTTTTACTGCAGGCTATTATAATAAAAATTACCAAAACTTTACGGCAATATCGCAGTTTCGTGATTACGATAAACCTATGCTAGGTATTACAGGTTATTATAATACTCAAGCAGGAACCCGTGCCTTTTTAGAAGTAAAGCAAGAAAACTACCAATACGATGTTATTGATTCAAACGGAATTTCACGTGACTCAGACGACGTTAAAGTATTATTAGGTATGGAATGGGAAGCCACCGCTGTTACTTCTGGTTCTTTTAAAGTAGGTTATCAAAATAAAGACTTTGAATCGAACTTGCGCGATAACTTTAGTGGTTTGAGTTGGGAAGCTGCCGCTGTTTGGAAGCCGCTTTCTTACTCATCCCTACAATTAGTGACCAGCCGTGCTGCCAAAGATCCATTAGTGCAAGGCGATTACATTCGTGAAAGTGTTTATGGTGCAACATGGCAGCATGATTGGAGCGAATACTTAAGCTCGGTAGTAAGTGCTAATTACGTTGACCAGCAGTACTCTGGTAATTTCAATCGAAAAGATAAAGTTAAAAATGCTCGCTTAGGCCTAAATTATTTAGCTAATAATTTTGGCATGGTAACCGGGTATGTTGAATTTATTGACCGTAATTCAACTCAAGCTAATATTGAGTTTGATCGTGTTATTGTGGGCTTTAACTTTACACTTGCATTAAAGGGTAATGAATGAAGGCTAGAATTTTAACAGGCCTAATTCTGTTACTCAGCTTTGGTAGTTTTGCGAGTGATTCGCAAAACTACATATTAGGCGCAGGCGACAAAATAGAAATAAAAGTGTTTGGTCAGCCTGATTTAGACGTAACCTCACTACTTGGCAATAGTGGTGAGATAAACTACCCGTTTTTAGGCAAGGTTAAACTTGTTGGTTTAAGTGTTTCGCAGGTTGAGCAAACAATAATTAGTGGCTTACAGCCAGATTATTTAGTTAAACCTAATGTGTACGCCCAAGTGTTAGAGTACCGTCCTTTTTATATTCATGGTGAAGTTAAAAAACCAGGTGGTTACCCTTACCAGCCTGCTATGACCGTAAACCAAGCTATTGCATTAGCCGGAGGGTTAACCGAGCGCGCATCGGTTGACAAAATATTTATTTTTAAAGAGCAAACCAAACAGCAGCAACAAAAAGGTAGTTTAAACAGCCAAATTGCAGCCGGTGACACCATAAAAATAGAGCAACGCTTGTTTTAAGCAGTTTAAGGCAGTAATAATAAAATGAATACACTATCTGAAAAGCCTAGCAATAACGAGGAACTAATTGATTTAGGTGCTTATCTTAATATTATTAAGCAAAGTATATGGAAAATATTGGGTTTTGCTGTTGTTGCTACACTATTAACTATAATGGTTGCTTTAACGTTAACACCAAGGTTTGTGGCCACAGCTACTTTATTAATTGAGTCGGAGCAAACCAAAGCGGTTAGCTTTGATGAAATATATGGTTTAGACTCTACCAAAAAAGAGTATTATTCAACCCAGTTTGAAGTGATTAAGTCTAACACTGTTGCTCGAGAAGTAATTACTAAACTTAATTTAAAAGATCATACGGATTTTATTGCTAAACCTTCGCTAATAGGTGAGGTAAAGGGCATGGTTAAGCAGCTGTTACCTTTTTTAAATAAAAAAGAGGGCTCTGTTATTACAGAGGAAGAACAAGCTGAGCGTGAGATGTTGGGTTTGCTTGCAGCATTTAAGTCACGCTTAACTGTGTCTCCTATTCGTAAAACACAATTAGTGCAAGTGAGCTTTGAGTCGAGCGACCCTAAGTTAGCTGCTTTAGTGGCTAATACGGTAGGTGAAGTTTACATAGAAAGCCAAATGCGCGCTAAAATGGGTATTACACAGCAGGCGTCAAGTTGGTTAAATACGCGTTTATCTGAATTACGTATACAACTAGATAGCTCGGAAGTGCGTTTGCAAGCCTATCGTGAAGAACAAAAGCTGGTTGATATAGAGGGCATAGCAGGACTTGTTACCCAAGAGCTAGAGCAAACCTCAAAACAGCTAGTAGATGCGCGAGCAACTAAAAATAACCTTGAAAGCATAAATCGTGTTATTAACGAATATGGTAACGATAACATAGAGCTACTGGGCAGTATGCCTGAAATTACCTCGCACCGTGTTGTACAAGATGTTAAACGCGAAGTTGTATTAGTTGAGCGAAAGGTAAGTGAGCTTAGTGAGGTTTACGGCCCTAAGCACCCAAAAATGATTTCAGCTAAATCTGAACTTGCCACAGTGAAAACTAACCTTAATAAGCAAATTAAAGGGTTAATTACGGGTATTGAGAAAGAGTTAAATAGAACTACGCGAACTGTAAATGCGCTTGAGCGCGATTTAGCTAAAATTCGTGCTGAATACCAAGATATTACCCGAAAAGAAACACAATATAATCAGCTTAAGCGTGAAGTTGAGACAAACCGTAATATTTTTAATACCTTTTTGTCACGTTCTAAAGAAACCGAAGTAACCAGTGACTTTAGCTCAGCTGCTGCGCGCTTTACAGACCGTGCTTATGCACCAAAAGACCCAAGTAAGCCTAATAAAAAGCTGATTGTTATTTTGGCCTTTGTTGCCAGTTTTGGCTTTGCGGTGGTAATGACTTTTGTTTTTGATGCCCTAAACGACACAGTTAAAAATAAAAATGATGTAGAAAATAAACTCGCACAGCGCATGCTAGGTTTATTGCCTCATGTTGCAGTTCCTAAAAAGAGCTATTTTCCAATTCATGCCTATTTAGAAGATAGCTATCGCCGCTTTGCTGAGTCGGTACGCACCTTCCGCACTAGTTTGTTACTCACTCATCTTGATCGAGCGCATCAAGTTATTGCGGTTACCTCTACCTCCCCAGGGGAAGGTAAAACTACTACCTCTGCTAATTTAGCGATGTCGTTGGCACAAATGGGCAAAGTACTACTAATTGATGCAGATTTACGTAAACCAACGTTAGCTAAACGATTTGATATACCGGTATTTCACCCAGGTTTAAGTAATTTAATGATAGGTACTGAGCAACTAGCTGAGTGTGTTCATGTTGACACGCAATCGGGTGTAACAATTATGCCAAGTGGGCAAATACCATCTAATCCACTTGAGTTGTTGTCAAGCTCACGCTTTGCACAATTGCTCAGTGAGTTAAAAGCGCAGTACGATCATATTATTGTTGATACACCACCTACACAAGCAGTAAGTGATGCATTGGTAATTGCACAAAGTGTTGATTCAGTTGTTTATGTTGTTAAATCAGACATTACTCGTATTAAACCAATTACAGCCGGCCTTGAACGTTTATTTGAAGTAAAAGCGCACGTTGCTGGTGTGGTACTTAATAAGGTAGATATGAGTAAATCTAAAGATGAGCATAGCCATGGCTACTATGATTATTACGATTACTCACAGCAACCTGAAAAGCCACAAGTGTAATTAAGTAACTTATGATTGATATTCATACGCATATTTTGCCGGGTATTGATGATGGCGCTAAAGATTTAACTGAATCTTTAGCGCTTTTAAAATTGGCCGAAAGCGATGGCATTACTCATATGGTGGCAACGCCACATATACATGTGGGCCGCTTTAACAATGCGACTGCTCAAATACAAAACGATTTAGAGAGTTTAAAGCAAGAGGCACTTAAAGAAGGTATTAATATAAAGTTGGCTGCGGCTGCTGAAGTACGTTTGGACATAGAGCTTATGGCAATGGTGATGGCTAATAAACTGCCTTTTATTGGTAAAATGGCAGACATAAACGTGTTGCTATTAGAGTTACCGCATTCACACATGCCGCAAGGTTACGATAAGTTTATTCAGTGGCTCGCTAAACAAAACATACGCGTTATTATTCCGCACCCTGAGCGTAATCGCGATATTCAGTCAAACCTTTATTATATTGAACACTTAAAGCAGTTAGGCTGTGATTTTCAGTTAACGGCATCGAGTATTGAGGGTGAGTGGGGCGAAAGCGCACAAACTATAGCGTTACAAATGCTTCAAGATGGTTTAGTGAATTATGTTGCCTCTGACGCTCATTCAGTAAAGCGCCGACCGCCTATTTTAAGTCAAGCTAGGAAAACAGTAGCGCAGTTATTAGGTGAGGAGCGGGCTACAGCGCTTTTTGTAACTAACCCGCTGCAGCTAACCGAGTACTTATTTAATGACTAAATTAAACATGGTCAAGGTAGTGCCTGCTGTTATTTTAGCCCTAATAGTGCTTGTAATTGCTTATACTAGTATGCAAAGTATGCGAGCAAATGCGTGGTACTTTAATGCACTTAATATTGTGCAAGAGTCGGATGGTGCTTTGTCTGGCTCATCGCTTCAAGCGGCAGAAAATGCGATTACATTGGCTACCAATATGGATCCTGACCATCCTCATTATTGGCATTTTTTAGCCCATATAAAATTGTTAGGTTTAGCCGGTATTGATACCACATCAAGTGAGCAGTCAGATAAAGTAAAGCAAACATACCAACAAGCTGAGCAGGCGTTATTAAAGTCGGTTGAGCTTAGACAAACTTGGGCGCTAACCTGGATAAGCTTGGCACAAGTAGTAAGTTATCAAGAGGGGCCTACCAAGCGGGTATATGATTATATTCAGCAAGCTAAAAAAGTTGGCCCATATAAGTTAGATGTTCACTTAGGTATTATTCAAATTGCGTTAATGCACTGGAATGAACTACCACCCACCTACAAAGCCCTTTATGTGAACGAGCTTAAATTAGCCTCTAAATATGGTTATAAGTTTAATAACATCTTTAGTATGGCGAAAGAAATGAACCGCTTGCCAATAGTGTGTTTATCGCTTCAATTTGGTTCTCATTATGAGGCTATTAGAAACAGTTGGATGTTTAATAAATACTGTGGTTAAAACACGAGCTACGGGTTGCGAGCTTCGAGTAACGGGCCTTGAACCTCGCACCTCGTTAATTCTGAACTTTAACCTTTTTTTGAACCACAGAGAATACCGAGGCGCTTCGCGCTACACGGAGAAAAGCTTCAATTTTGAAAATCTAATAACTAACAACAGTTCTTTAATTACTTTCTATGTGTGCTCCTATCCTCTGTGGTAAATAAATCACTAAGTTCTTATTGTAATATAGGGCTGGGTGAGTGATTAAGCCCGTAACCCGACTCCCGAAGCTCGTTAACTTTCGCCTAGACAAAAAAAGACCCAGAGCTATAAGGAACTCTGGGTTATAGAGGGGCTCACATGTGAGCCCTGCGCTAACTAAAGACACTTTCAGATTCTTAGGGAGAAGAAGAAAGTTATTTAAGTATAGTCAAAAGCTTCAAAAATACACATTTTTGTTCGTTTTTTATACTGCAATAATTACAGTGGGTTACATTTGTTATGCACACCTTTGTTACATTTAAGTTAGGGTTTACTCCCAGTTTATTAACTGCGTATTTTGCACCAAATCTCTAGGTAGTGAGTTTTTAACCTTATTTTTTTGCCACTTTCCTAAACCAATAGGGCAACCACATAAGGTCAGGATCACTTCGCCAGTTGCCTTAACAACCTCATCCAAACGAATGTCTTTACCATTAAAGTAATCACTGGCTTGTTGATTGGTTAATTCCAGTACATTACTTTTACATTGCTTACCAAATACAGTGGCAAACTCGTGAGCAAGGCGTACCCCATTTTTATGAATAACACCAACCTGAATACCTAATCGAGCATATTTAATTTTGTTTTGTATCGCTTCAAATTCATCTGGAAACAGCCAAAGCTCTTTGTCTCGCTGCATTAATGTGCCTGGTAGACTCGTTAAACCAAATTGCTTTTTGAGGGAGCTCATAAACGCACTTTGCTGTTTACTATCAAAGTCACTAAAAGGGAATGCACCTTTTTTAACTTTTAGATTTTGGTTTTCGCAGCTGCTGTGCTTTTTAAATTTAGCAATAAAAAAGCCTTCGCTGTCGAAGGTTTGCGGCCAAACATGTAAGTAACCCTCGTCTGTAGTGGCTTTTTCTGCGCCAGGGAAAAGATCATTTAAAGGCTCTGGCTTAATGTACTCACCAAACTCTTCTAGCAATGCATCACACACTTGCTGGTTTTCGAGAGGGGTTAATGTACAGGTTGAATACACCAATGTACCGCCAGGTTTAAGTGCGTAAAATGCACTTTTAATCAGATCTTTTTGTACTTGGGCAATAGTAACATTTGATTCGATAGACCAATTTTTTAATGCATCGCTGTCTTTACGAACTGTGCCTTCACCTGAACAGGGCGCATCAAGCAAAATACTATCAAAGCATTCAAACATGTAATTACCAAATACCACGCCATCAAAATGCGATAACGCACAATTACCAACCCCCATTCGCTTTAGCGTGGCACTGAGTACTTTTAAGCGCGATGACGACAGCTCATTTGCAACCAAAATACCTTGATTGTTCAATAGTGCAGCTAGTTGTGAGGTTTTAGAACCTGGCGCAGAGGCCATATCGAGTACAGTGTTACTAGTTTGCAGGCTGTGCTTTAGTGCTATTGGCGGCAACATTGAGCTTGCCTCTTGTACGTACATTGCGCCACTTAAATGTAAATCGGTATTGCCCAGCGCTAAATTTTGCTCTTCATCTTTTGGGCGCTCTAGCCAAAAACCTTCATCGCACCATGGAATAGTAGTGAGTTGCCAATTTTTTTGAGCCGCATGGCGTTTAAATTCTTCAACACTCATTTTTAATGTATTAACGCGAACAGACTTACGTAAAGGTCGACGACAGGCACTTAAAAAATCATCTAACGTAAGGTGCTCAGGCAGATAAGTTTTTACGTCGTCAATAAATTGCTTGGGGATATAAGTGTTAGCGTCCACGATTTGGCTCATACAATAAAATTAAAGGCGGATAATAGCATTTTTAGCGATTATTTTCAGTGTTAAAGTCGAAATAGTAGCACCTTTAAAGTGTCGACACCTTATTGTGAAAAACGCACTCAATACTAAAAATTATTATACTTTTGGCTAATGCTGTCGACAATGCGGTGGTTTTTTGCTCATCCTTAGCACTTTTAGGGTTGACACTGTTAGCTAATAAGCACATAGTTAACCCATAAATTGTCGACAATATAAAAATACTTTATGACACAGCACTTTTTAAACGATACCGCAGTTACAACCGCTTCCGATAAAGTGTTTGTAGATATGCGCCGCGAAATTGTAGAAGGCAGTATTGCACAAGGCAGTAAAATATCAGAGCCAGAACTGGCAAAGCGTTATGGTGTAAGCCGTGCAACCCTTAGAGAGGCATTAAACCGTTTAGAAAGTTGTTATTTAGTTGAGCGCAAAGCCAATATAGGTTGTCGTGTTGTGGCATTAACCGCAGAGCGTTTAATTGAGGTGTATCAGGTGCGCAGTGCCCTTGAAGGACTTGCATGTAGGTTAGCTGCCGACAATATGGCAGCCGATGAAGTACAAAGCTTGAAACAATTACTTAATCAGCATTTGCAAACTCAGCGTGTTAAAGAAGGTGAGTCGTACTATCAAGAAGCAGGCGACTTAGACTTTCATTATCGAATCATCAAAGGCAGTAAAAACGCTCATTTAATACATTTGTTATGCCACGATCTATACCAGTTAATAAGAATGTACCGTGTACAAATGGGTATGGTTGGGCCACGCGTATCGAAAGCGTTTGACGAACATTTAGCCATTATTAACGCCATAGAAAATCATGATGGTGAGCTCGCAGAAATGCTAATGAAACGCCATATAAGCGCTTCTCAAGCAAATATACAAACAAAATTTGATGGATATCAATCAGTACAAGCCACTCAAAATGAAATGGCAAACTAGTACAGATGTAACATTATTAAAAAATACTAAGCTGCCAAAGAGCAGCCCCGTTCAAAGTTAGGAGAAGGTAATGTCAGCAGGATTAAAGTTTAAACAGGCAATTGCAAATAACCACCCGTTACAAGTTGTGGGTACTATTAACGCGTATACCGCAATGATGGCTGAAAAAATGGGCCATCAGGCTATTTACTTGTCGGGTGCAGGTGTGGCTAATGCCTCATTTGGTATGCCAGATTTAGGTATGACGAGTCTTGATAACGTTCTTGAAGATATTCGCCGTATTACCGGCGCTAGCGATTTACCATTATTAGTTGATGCCGATACAGGTTGGGGCGGGGCGTTTAATATTGCCCGTACCGTTAAAGAAATGACCAAAGCGGGTGCTGCAGGTTTTCATATTGAAGACCAAGTAGCGCAAAAGCGTTGTGGCCATCGTCCTAATAAAGAAATAGTTACTCAAGCTGAAATGGTAGATCGTATTAAAGCCGCAGTTGATGCTAAAACCGATAGCGATTTTTACATTATGGCACGTACTGATGCATTTCAAAAAGAAGGCTTAAATGCAGCAATAGACCGTGCAGCAGCCTGTGTTGAAGCGGGGGCCGATGCCATTTTTGCAGAAGCCGTTCACGACCTTGCTGATTATCAAGCATTTAGCAAAGCGATTAATGTGCCGATTTTAGCCAACATTACCGAGTTTGGCCAAACCCCAATTTATACCAAAGAGCAGTTAAGCGATGTGGGTGTAGAAATGGTGCTTTACCCATTAAGTGCATTTAGAGCTATGAACAAAGCGGCTCTTAATGTGTACTCGGCTATTTTGAATGAAGGGTCGCAACAAAGCCAAATTGAAAGCATGCAAACGCGTGCAGAGCTTTACGACTTTTTAGATTATCACTCGTACGAAAACACGCTAGATAACCTTTTTTCATCAAAATCTGACAAATAATAAAAAATTCAACAGGAGACAAATCATGGTAGATAAAGCATTAGGTGGCGCAGGCTTACGTGGTCAAGTAGCAGGACAAACGGCATTATGTACAGTAGGGCAAACAGGCTCAGGTTTAACTTACTGTGGTTACGATATTAGCGAACTGGCCGAAAAAGCGCAGTTTGAAGAAGTGTCGTTTTTACTTTCGCGCGGCGAGTTACCAACATCAAACGAACTGTCAGAGTATAAAGCTAAACTTAAGAGCTTACGTGGTTTACCTGAATCACTAAAAACAGTGCTAGAGAACATCCCTAAAGACGCGCACCCAATGGATGTAATGCGTACTGGTTGTTCTATGCTAGGTAACCTTGAAATGGAAAATGACTTTAGCGAAGCAAACGATGCGATTGACCGCATGGTGGCAATTTTCCCAAGTATTATTTGTTACTGGTATCGTTTTACTCATGACGGTGTTCGTATTGAAACCCAAACTGATGATGATTCAGTAGGCGCACACTTTTTAACGCTATTACACGATAAAGCGCCAAGTGAATTATTTGCACAAGTGATGAATGTATCACTAATTTTGTACGCAGAGCATGAATTTAATGCCTCTACCTTTACTGGTCGCGTATGTGCATCAACGCTTTCTGATATCCATTCATGTGTCACTGGCGCAATTGGTACCTTACGTGGCCCATTACATGGTGGTGCAAACGAAGCCGCAATGGATATGATTGAAAGCTTTAGCAGTGCTGATCAAGCTGAAGACGCGCTAATGGGCATGCTTGAGCGTAAAGATAAAATTATGGGCTTTGGCCACGCTATTTACCGCGAGTCAGATCCACGTAATGTTATTATTAAAAAATGGTCTGAAAAATTAGCCGCAGAAGTGGGTGACGATGTGCTTTACCCAGTATCAGTGCGCTGCGAAGAAGTTATGTGGCGTGAGAAGAAGTTATTCTGTAATGCCGATTTCTTCCATGCATCGGCGTACCACTTTATGGGTATTCCTACTAAGTTGTTCACGCCTATCTTTGTAATGAGCCGAGTAACCGGTTGGACTGCTCACGTAAAAGAGCAACGTGCAAATAACCGTATTATTCGCCCAAGTGCAGATTACACAGGGCCAGATGCGCGCAGCTACACGCCAATTGAATCAAGATAAACATATAGTCCATACAAAGGTGAGTTACCAACTCACCTTTTACGGCTTTAGTAAATTATGCAAACAATACACCTTCAAATCTAAAGCCTGTCTTGATTAACCCCGTCACCAAATTAGCGAATTTATTATGACCATTATTAATAACACCCAATACCGTAAGCCATTACCAGGCTCAAATGTAGATTACTACGATACCCAAGCCGCGGTAGATGCCATTAAACCAGGCGCATACGCTACTCTCCCTTATAGCTCGCGTGTATTTGCCGAAAACTTAGTGCGCCGCTGTGAACCCGATATGCTAACCGATGCGCTTAGCCAAATTATTGAGCGTAAACAAGATTTAGATTTTCCATGGTATCCGGCACGCGTTGTATGTCACGATATTTTAGGGCAAACCGCTCTAGTTGATTTAGCTGGCCTGCGCGACGCTATTGCTGCGAAAGGCGGTGATCCTGCAAAAGTAAATCCTGTTGTACCTACTCAACTGATTGTTGACCATTCATTAGCTGTTGAGCACGCAGGCTTTGATCCTGAAGCGTTTGAGAAAAACCGCGCTATTGAAGACAGACGCAACGATGATCGTTTTCATTTTATAAACTGGACTAAAACTGCTTTTAAAAATATTGATGTGATCCCGCCGGGCAATGGCATCATGCATCAAATTAACCTTGAAAAAATGTCGCCGGTTATTCAAAACCGTGATGGTATTGCATTCCCTGACACTTTAGTAGGTACCGACAGCCATACACCGCATGTTGATGCATTAGGTGTTATTGCTGTTGGTGTGGGCGGCCTTGAAGCCGAAAGTGTAATGCTTGGGCGCGCATCGTACATTCGTTTACCCGATATTGTTGGCGTAGAGCTTACCGGTAAACGCCAACCGGGCATTACTGCAACCGATATTGTATTGGCTATTACCGAATTTTTACGCGAGCAACGTGTGGTATCGACTTACCTCGAATTTTACGGTGAAGGGGCTGATGCATTAACTCTTGGTGATAGAGCAACCATTTCGAATATGACTCCTGAATTTGGCGCAACGGCTGCTATGTTCTACATTGACGATAAAACTATTGATTACTTACGTTTAACAGGTCGCGATGAAGAGCAAATTGCCCTTGTAGAAAACTACGCTAAAACAGCAGGGCTATGGAGCAACAGCTTAAAAACAGCGCATTACGATCGTGTACTTAAATTTGATTTATCAAGTGTAGGGCGCAACATTGCAGGGCCTTCAAATCCGCATCGTCGTGTATCAACTAGCGATTTAGCTAAAGAAGGTATTTCGGGCGTTGTTGAAAACGAAGAAGGCTTAATGCCCGATGGCGCATGTATTATTGCCGCTATTACTAGCTGTACGAATACCAGTAACCCGCGCAATGTAATTGCGGCAGGTTTATTGGCGCGTAACGCCAATGCAAAAGGTTTAATGCGTAAACCTTGGGTTAAAACCTCATTGGCACCAGGTTCTAAAGCAGTGCAATCGTACCTTGAAGATGCAAACTTATTACCAGAGCTTGAACAGCTTGGTTTTGGTATTGTTGGTTTTGCCTGTACTACCTGTAACGGTATGAGTGGTGCACTAGACCCTAAAATTCAACAAGAAGTCATTGATCGCGATTTATACGCAACAGCGGTGCTTTCCGGTAACCGTAACTTTGATGGTCGTATTCATCCGTATGCAAAGCAAGCATTTTTAGCGTCTCCACCGCTTGTAGTTGCTTATGCAATTGCCGGGACCATCCGTTTTGATATAGAAAAAGATATACTCGGTAAAGATCAGCAAGGTAACGATGTAACCTTAAAAGATTTATGGCCATCTGATGAAGAAATAGATGCAGTGATCAAGCAAAGCGTTAAGCCTGAGCAATTTAGAAAAGTATACGAGCCTATGTTTAACTTAACCGTTGATTACGGCGAAGATAACGACCCATTATACGATTGGCGCCCAGAAAGTACGTATATTCGTCGCCCTCCTTATTGGGAAGGGGCATTAGCAGGTGAGCGCAGTATGAGTGGTATGCGTGCATTAGCGGTACTTGGCGATAACATTACAACCGATCATTTATCACCTTCTAATGCGATTATGGCAAGCAGCGCGGCAGGTGAATACTTGACTAAAATGAATGTGCCAGAAGAAGATTTTAACTCGTACGCAACGCACCGAGGCGATCACTTAACCGCGCAGCGCGCCACGTTTGCCAATCCTAAATTATTAAACGAAATGGTATTGGATGAAAACGGCGAAGTGAAGCAAGGATCGTACGCACGCATAGAGCCAGAAGGTGAAAACACGCGTATGTGGGAAGCCATCGAAACCTACATGCAACGTAAGCAACCGCTTATTATTGTTGCCGGTGCTGACTATGGTCAAGGTTCGTCTCGCGATTGGGCAGCAAAAGGCGTAAGGCTTGCTGGTGTTCAGGTTATTGCAGCTGAAGGCTTTGAACGTATTCATCGTACTAATTTAATTGGTATGGGCGTTTTGCCGCTTGAGTTTAAGCCTGGCACAACGCGTAAAACACTTAACCTAGATGGTAGCGAAAGCTACGATGTAAAGGGTGAGCCAACACCAGGAGCAACTTTGGAACTGGTTATTACACGTAAAAATGGTGAGGTATTAAACGTACCAATGAAGTGCCGATTAGACACGCAAGAAGAGCTTTCTATTTATGCTGCAGGCGGTGTGTTACAACGCTTTGCGCAAGACTTTTTAGAAGCTACGCAAGCATCATAAGGACACACATTTATGTTTAAACCACAAATTAAAGTGCCAGCGACATACATGCGTGGTGGCACCAGTAAAGGCGTGTTTTTTAATTTAACAGATTTACCTGCACCTGCCCAAGTGGCAGGTGAGGCGCGCGATAGCTTATTATTGCGCGTTATTGGTAGCCCAGATGCATACGGTAAACAAACCGATGGTATGGGTGGCGCAACATCAAGCACCAGTAAAACGGTTATTTTAAGTAAAAGTGAACAGCCCGATCACGATGTTGATTATTTATTTGGTCAAGTCGCGATTGATAAAGCGTTTGTAGATTGGAGTGGCAACTGCGGTAATTTAACCTCTGCTGTGGGCGCATTTGCCATTAGTAATGGTTTAGTCGATAAAGGCAGAGTACCTGATAATGGCATTGCCATTGTGCGTGTATGGCAGGCTAACATTAAAAAAAGTATTTTAGTGCATGTGCCCATGACCAATGGTGAAGTACAAGAAACCGGTGATTTTGAGTTAGATGGTGTTACCTTTCCTGCCGCTGAAGTAAAGCTTGAATTTATTGACCCTGCTGATGGTGATGGTGCGCTATTTCCAACAGGCAATGTAGTTGATGATTTAGAAGTTCCAAACGTGGGCACGTTAAAAGCAACTATGATCAATGCTGGTATCCCTACTATTTTTGTAAATGCCAGTGATATTGGTTATACCGGTACTGAACTACAAGATGACATAAACGCTGATGAAGCCGCACTAACTAAGCTTGAAAGCATTCGTGCACATGGTGCAGTAAAAATGGGCTTAATTAATAATATTAATGAAGCACAAGCACGCCAACACACACCTAAAGTGGCATTTGTGGCTGCTCCACATGATTATATATCCTCAAGTGGTAAGCAGATTAATGCAAGTGATATCGATTTGTTAGTCCGTGCTATGTCAATGGGTAAGTTACATCATGCAATGATGGGCACTGCCGCTGTCGCTATTGGTACTGCTGCGGCAGTTGAAGGAACATTAGTTAATTTAGCCGCCGGTGGTGGTGCTATTAATGAAGTTAACTTTGGTCACCCTTCGGGCACATTAAAAGTGGGAGCAGAGGCGGTGGTTACAAATGGCCAATGGCAGGTTAGCAAAGCCAGTATGAGCCGCAGCGCGCGTGTTTTAATGGAAGGCTGGGTAAGAGCGCCATTTGATTTTTAAACATTGTATAATAGCTGATGGCTTTGAGAGCATCAGCTTTATAGTTACCATGTAGTTTAAAATAAATCGTTAATTATCCAAGGTTATAACACTGTTGTTTTTTATTTTTTATAAAGCTATCAAACTCATTGTTTGCACGCATATTCGCAATTTCAGTATTTATATCTTCCAAAATAGATTGCCATTGTGGTGCACTTTTAGTTACAGAATAATATAGATTTTTGTACTCAATGCTTGGCATTAATGCAACGAGCGCATTTAGCATCCTTTTTTTATCTTTATTTGATAAAAGTGACTTGTAAACGCTGGCTCTAAGTACTTCTAAGTCAGCAACAATAAGCTCAACACGACCGTTTAAAAGCAAATGAATAAGCTGATATTCACTGTTTGCCACAATGGTTTTTATTTCACCTTGATCAATAAGTTCATCGAGTTTAGCACTATTCTTGTATGAACGAACGACGCCCATCACTCGGTTTTTTACAGAGTTAATGCTGCCATCGTAGTCAATAGTATGATCCTTTAGCGCAACAAATGATAAATCGCCGCCTGGAATTGGTTCTGATAGCGCCAATAACTGATTTCGTGTTTTTGTTAGAATATTTTCGGATATGACATCGTCGTCAATATAGTACTCAGGAAATAATATATCGGCTTTGCCTAGCTCTGCTTCGCGAACTGCACGCGCCCAAGGATAAAATTCAATATGAACGCCATAACCACGCTTTACCAGCATGCTAACTGTGAGCTGGTATAGCCAGCCTTTATTGCATAAGTTATCGTCTATGTAGGGAGGCCAGTTGAGAGTGACTAAACGAAGGACGGTATCAGCCTCTAAATTATAACCGTAACCGCTTTTGTATTTTTCGCCAGGAAGGGTGATATTTTTATCATTAACTGTGTAAGTTACTGGCGCAGGATCTGCGTAAGCAAAAAGTGAAATAAATAAGGTAGCGACTAAAAATATTCTCATAAGGATAATGCATTTTTATATGTACAGTTAAGTTTAGTTTGTTATCTGGAATAAACAACTTAAATGGTAAGGTTCTTTTAGTATTCATACAATTAAATATAGCCTTAAAAAGCGATAACTATTAACATGCGAATACAAGTAATTTAACTTAAATACGATTTAGTACTTATTTTATTAATAACATGAAAATTCAATCGTATTAAATAGAACAACTATATAAATAATTTTCATATCACTCTATTTCTAGGTGCTGTAATAAATCACCAATCGTGTTGGTATGATAATTAGAGGTGTTTTTACAAGAGGGAACTTTTATGGCTAATAAGCCAATAAGTGAAGATAATCCATTTGCTAATTTATCTGATGTGCAGTGTGAGCACATCCAAAATTGGTATCAAAAGCATATTTCTTTAACTCTAACCACGTTGCTTAAAGGCAGTAAGTCTGGTCAAGTAATAGACAGTAAATTAGAGAACGCGTTAAACGAAGCATTAAAAAACAGTAAACAGACCATAACTTATAAAGGCGATGGTAATTCGCCTATAAAATTACAAAATGCCAGTGTATTGGCCGAGCTCAAAGATACACGTGATTTGTTTCATGGTGCACAAGTTAAAATAAATAAGTTAGAACAAAAAATAACAACAAGTGCTGACGAAATACAATTACTAGAGACTCAAAAAAGCGAACTACAACTAGAAGTACGTAGTTTAAAGCAAAGGTTAAACCATGTTTTATCGAGATTAGAGTCGCAAGGCGTTTCGTTTCAAAAAAGCCATTATGTAGGGCGTATATTAGTACATGCTTTACGAGCAAGCTTTGAAAATTGGCAGCAAACGCCCTCTGGTGAGTCTTTCAAAAATCATGATTTTTATAAGCTTTTTCCTCGGGTGTTATACTCAAGTTTACTAAAAGAGATAGAAAAACTGCTAGGGGAACATGATTATAATAAAATAGAACGCTCGTTGAGTGATTTTGTGTTTCAACAAAAGGGCTCTCCAGTAGAGAATTGGCCAGATGAAGACCCGATATACGAGACACGATTAATTAACCAAAAACAGTCAGAGCTTTTAATTAAGTTACAAAGCCAACACCAGCAGCGAAAAAACTTTACCGCCTATTTAGAAAAGCGTCTTTCTAATACTGGGTTTACGCATAAGCACAGTGATTTGCTAATGACATTAGTTGAGTTTGCGACAAATGATGAAAATAGTAAGTTTTCTAGTTACTGTCATTAATTAGCAGTATTTGTTTGGCTAGTGAGCAGTAAAGGTGTAGTTAGAGGGGATTGTTGAAGCCCAAGTTGCTTTAGCCTAGCTGCAATATTGCCTTGTGTGAGTGCTTGCTTTACCCATTTATACAAGGTGTTTATATCTAGCGTGTGGTTTGGGCGCAGTAATAACTGATTATTATAGGTTTGTGCAACTCGCTCAGACACAAGTAGCAAACGCTTGCTTTTTGGATACTTGCTAAAGTATTGATTTAGGTAAGAGCGAGTAACAATAGCGCAATCGCTGCGTTTTTTTAATACTAATTCAATACTTCTTTTATGGCTGCTTAATAAAGTCATTTTATATTCGTTTTCAAGAACTGAGGGACTACTTTCGTAATTAGCTAACGGATAATGGTAGCCTAAAATACCCACTAAGGTTTTATCTTCTAAGTTATCAAACCAGGCTTGAGATTTTGCAAATTGCCTTAAAGCAATAAATACTTCTGTATCTATGGCTATAACAGGGGAGTTACTAATTACATTATTCCCTTGTTGCCACCCCCAGTTCGGGTTCTCAAAAAAAACCGAATCGAATAGGCCTTTTTGGTAATCCTTAAAGCGACGAATAGGCGTGGTTAGTACTAATTCAAAATGATAAGAAGACTGTATTTTATTGAGCTCGCTTATTAATTCAACGGTAAGACCAGAAGCACGCCCATCAACAATTTCTATATAAGGAGGGAACTCATAGCCACCTACTTTAACCACCGTTTTTGCATGAGCTTCTTCAACTGAAAAGCCAAGTAAGGCTAGTAAAATGAGCGTAACAAACTTCATAGTTAAATCCTTTCTTAGCGTGCTTTTGATGTATTAATTTAAAAGATAGTCTATTTGTTAACATAGTATGAATTATCAAGCAATAAATACTGACTTTGCAGGGTGATAAAATGGATGTCATCCGACGGTGTTGGATATTAACCAATATCGGTGCAGTTTTGCTTTATGTTGGGTGATGTTTGGTGTTGGGGTGTTTCACCGATGTCGGGTGGCGTGGCTTCGCCACTTAACCGACCTACATTCTTTTTTTATTGTGTAGATATGTAGAGAGGGTAGTGCTTTTTCTTTTTTAACAGTGTAGATATGGAGATTGGTACGACTGAATGGATTCGAACCACTGACCTCTGGACCGGGTGATCAAGAGTAGGTAGTGCTCTTTCTTTAGGTGTTTTTGAATTGGTACGACTGAGTGGATTCGAGTTATCGACCTGTGGACCGGGTGATTAAGAGAGGGTAGTGCTTTTTCTTAAGGTATTTTTTGAATTGGTACGACTGAGTGGATTCGAACCACCGACCCCTACCATGTCAAGGTAGTGCTCTAACCAACTGAGCTACAGTCGTACAATTTTAAATATATTTTTTACTAATTTTGGTACGACTGAGTGGATTCGAACCACCGACCCCTACCATGTCAAGGTAGTGCTCTAACCAACTGAGCTACAGTCGTACTATAAGTCTACATATTATTTAATTCGTCCATGAAGCTTCATCCTGTCGGCGTCCTGCCTCCACCTCGTTCGGCTGCGAAGCTTTGCTTCGGTCCAATCTCGCCCAACTGAGCTACAGTTGTACTGCATGTATTTAAGAGTTGTTAATTGCTTAACAACGGTCGCTAATATATAGCGTGATGGGGAGTGAATCAAGCATGTTTATGCTATTTGAGTTCATTTGCCGTTTTTTTATTCATATTGGACTGATTTCACACGTTTTATAAAATTTTTGCCACCATATAACATGCTCTTTTGCTGACGATTTTAGCTGAGCGAGTAAGTTTTTAGCGTTTGGGTCAAGAAGGGCATTTACTTCTTCACTGCTTACTGCTTGATTAAACCACAGCTGCACATAAAGCGGCTGCAATGTTTCTAAATAGCCACTAAGCTGAGCTTGATAAGGCTGAATTTGTTTCAAATAATATTTATTGAATATATTACTGACAATTTTAGCTTGCTGCTTGTTTTTACCCTTTGGGCATATATCTTCAAGCGTTAAAGTATTTACAAACTGGGTGGCCGCATGATTTAAGCTAATTTGTTCACGCGCGGCTTGAATAAGTTGTTGGTTAAACTCGTATTTGTTAAGCGGCTCAAGCGCTGACAAAATATCATCACTGTTTATTGCCATACTATTTTGGTTTTCTATTAGCTGTTTTATGGTAGTTAGCTTTTTAAGCCCCTCAACTGTGTCGCTAAACCCAGCCGGTTGAGTGCTGAGCTCTTGGCCGGTTAATTGCCAACTGCTGTTGAGTTCGGGCTCACTAAATAACATATTGTTGAAAAACTGAGTAAGCTGAGCTTGTTTTTGAGTTTTTGCCGCAGCAATTTTGTTGTAAATCTTGCTTTGTTTATCCAAGCTATTTAAACAGTTTTGCGCGCTTTGAATAAAATCTATTTGGTACTTCAATTGGCTAGCAGCGGTGGCTGTTTTACCTAACTGATTATTATGCTCGCTTATTAAAACGTTCAGTTTACATTGGCTAATACCAGCAAGTTCAGTTATGCCAATTTTAATTGCTGGTTGTAAAGCTTCAACAGGCTCAACTAAAGTAAGTTGTTGCAATGGGTTTGTGTTTGGCTTAGGAACTTGCAAGGTACTACTTAAGCGAGACAAATAGGTTTTATTTGCCTCACTGGGCTGCTCTGAGCAGCCAAAAAGTAAGATACAACACACTGCCAGTAACCATTTAAGTGGCAGTGTGGTAGTTTTAGGTTGATTAAGAGAGAATAAATGGTTCACGTTTAAATCGCCTATGCACTGTCAGCATCAGTAGTACAGCTGCAACTGATAATCCAACGATAATACCTATCCAAAAACCGTGAGGGCCCATTGCTGGCACTATTAAGTCTGTTCTTGCTAATACGTAACCTAAACTAAAGCCGATTAACCAATAAGAGATAAAAGTGATATAAGAAATAGGCGCGGTGTGCTTTAAGCCTCTCAATATACCATTTGCAGCTACTTGTAATGCATCAGGAAGTTGATAAATACAGGCTAAAATCATAATTGATGAAGCAAGTGCGAGTACCGCAGGGCTATCGCTATAAAGCTGGCTAATCACATCGCGACCTATAAAAGTAATAAAAGCAATAAATAGAGCGATAATTGCCGCTAAAATATAACTTGTAGACACGGCTACTTTTAATTGTTCTAAATGATTTTGCCCAAATAAATTACCAATTCGTATGCTAATTGCAATTGAGAGGCTAAGAGGCATCATAAATAATAGTGCCGTAACACTGGCTGCAATTTGATGGCCAGACACGGCCACAGCTCCTAAGTGCGCAATAAATAAAGGTATACAGGCAAACAAGGTTACTTCAAAAAAAGTGGCTAGTGATATAGGAATACCGAGTTTGGTAATAATACCTATGGTTTTAAAGTTAGGTTTTTCAAAGCCTGTTAATAAGCCTTTGGCGTCTACTTTTTTGCTGAGCTGGCAATAAGTCACCTGCGCAATGGCCATAACAGTAAATACGAGTGCGGTAGCAATACCACAACCGGCTCCGCCAAATGCTGGTAGGCCAAATAAGCCATTGATAAAAATATAATTGAGTGGAATATTTACCGCAAGCCCCAGTAGGCTAATATAAAATGCAGGCTTGGTCATCCCCATGCCTTCGGTCATATTTATGTAAACGGTAAAAATTAAAAAGCCAAATACACCCCATTTAACAAAATGAATGTAGTCAAAAGCAAGTCCAGCAATTGCAGGGGTGGTATCTAGCTGTAAAATAACAGTATTGGCAAGCTGCGCCGCACTAAAACCAGCAATACTTAAAAGGAGTGTTAAATAAAGGGCTTGCTGAAAATAATGGCTGATGCCGTTACGATCTTTAGCACCAGCGAATTGTGCAATAACGCCCGTTAATGCTAATAAAATCCCTTGTATTGCTAATAAAATTGGGTTCCATATCCCCGTTGCAATTGACAGTGCAGCTAAATCGGTAGGACTCACTTGTCCGGCCATAATGGTGTCAACCACAGACATTAATACTAAAGTTACTTGTGCTAAAAAAACGGGAACGGCAAGAGAAAGTAAACGTTTGGCTTCCCAACTACAAAAAGTCATAAAAAACAGCTATTCAGAAAAACATAGTCGCATTGTAATCTATTGTGATCAGCCAAGCTATGCTGGTGGTCGGTGTTTGTATTTAATTCATCTTGGTGGTGAAAATAACCATGAATAAGTGCTATTAAGTGAATGATTTTGTCTTTTGATACGTTAAACTAGCACTTTGTAAGAAATAGAAGCGATTTTTATGTTTACCGGTATTATTCAAACTCAAGCAACGGTAGTTTCTAAAACCCATGCACAGGGCGTATTACGCTTGGTAGTTTCTGTTAATGAGCAATACGTGAAGCATTTAGACTTAGGTGCCAGCATCGCTATAAATGGTTGCTGTTTGACTGTTGTGAAAGTAGAGCTAAGTAATCATGATGTGGTTGCTCAAGTGCATTTTGATGTTATTGATGAAACCCTGCAGCTAACTAATTTTGGGCAACTGGAATTGGGTAGTTTAGTTAATTACGAGCGTTCAGTGTCGTTTGGTACTGAGTTGGGTGGGCACATTGTATCTGGACATATTCATTGCACCGCAAAAATTGCGCAAATAGTGAAGTTAGAAAACAACTACAAAATACAGCTCAGCCTACCACAAAAATGGCAAAAATATGTGCTATACAAAGGATTTGTATCTGTTAATGGTGCAAGTTTAACGGTGGGTAATACTGATGAGTTTGGCTTTTGGTTGCATTTAATACCAGAAACACTCGATATAACTAATTTAGGTGAAGCCGTTGTGGGTGATGAGTTCAATATTGAAGTCGACCAGCAAACCTATGCAATTATAAACACCGTTGAAAACTACATGCGCCAACATAGTTAAAATATTTGTTCGTCATCGCTGTCTACATGTAACTCTAACTTATTACGTGCATAATCTATGTGCATGTTTAAGTGTATAAGGTTACAACAGGCACTGCATTCTTCATAGTAGTCTTGATCGCCCATACTGGCATCGAGATCTAAATGAATATGGTGTCCACAATGTGGGCAGGCGATACGTTGTGATAAAAAGTCTTTCATAATAACACCTCATAAAAACTAAGTTTTTTTACGTGGGTAACACACAACGAGCTAATAATAACTATAGTGCTTATATTTTGTTTACTACATTTATTTTAGTTTAATTAGTTTATCAACGTGGTCTTTAGCCTGATTTAAATAATGCCCCGCATAAATGTTGGCGTTGTTTAAAATAGGGTAAAGCTGGTAAACAAGCTTACGTTGTTCATAACCCTGAGCTAAAGGGTATTGGTGATTGTAGGTACTATAAAACTCTTCAGGGAGGGGGGCATAAAGCTCACTCATAGCAATATCGACCTCCCGATCACCGTAATAGCAGGCAGGGTCAAATAAGGTCGGAATGTTGTTTACAAAGCCCATATTACCGCGCCAAAAATCGCCATGTAATAGTGAGGGTAAAACATGATGATTATGCAGTTGCTCTTTTACTAAATTTATCAGTTGCTCGGAGTCTGCAAGTACAATGCCTTTTTCAGCTAATAGCTGTAATTGCCAACCAATACGTTCTTCTGCAAAAAATACATCCCATTTTTTATGCCACTGATTGGGTTGAGGTGTTGAGCTTAAATAATTGTCGGTGTCAAAACCAAACATCGCTTGCTGGTGTTTTTGATGTAACATAGCAAGATGCTCCCCCATAGCTGACCAATGGGTATGGGGGAGCTCGTCAAGTGCAAGCCACTCTAATACAATAAAGGCGAATTCTATATTGGCCCCAGTTGTAATGCAGTCGGGCACCATAAATACACTGTTTTGAGTAAGCTGTTTTAAACCTTGAGCTTGAGCCTCAAAGCGTTCTAGTTCATGTTTTTGCGCAATTTTAACTAAGTAATTGTGCTTGCCATCGCTTAAGTGAAACAACTTATCGGTGGATGTATTTTGCAACTGACGTTTATGGGTGTGTTTAAAATCGTAATGGATAGCTTGGCTGATCTGTTGATTGATTGTTTTCCACATAACAATAGTCACCTTTTAAACCTATAAATAAACTATGGCAAAAAGGGATTAAATAAACAAATTAATCGGTGTAAAATTAAGACTATCAATTTCTGATACAAATCACTGAAATGGAATAAAAATGAATAAAAGTTTTATCACTAACTTATTAGCAGCGTGTTGTGTTGTTATTGGTTTTGTATTTGATCAAGCCATTGTACTTTCAGTGGGTTTATTTGCACTCTCTGGTGCGGTTACAAATTTACTCGCTATTCATATGCTGTTTGAAAAAGTACCGTTTTTATATGGATCAGGTGTAATTGCGCTTAAGTTTGAAAGCTTTAAAGTGGCTATAAGAAATTTAATACTTACGGAGTTCTTTTCTGAGCATAAAATAGACAAGCTTCTAAGTAAGGCACAGCCAACGATTGATTTTGAATCGGTAATTTATAAAGTAGATTTAAACCCTGCATTCGATAATTTGTTAGTGGTTATTGAGCAATCACAATTTGGTAGCATGCTTGCAATGTTTGGCGGCACTGAAGCCGTTGAGCCAATGCGAGAAAAGTTTATTGAAAAAATGCAATTATCGCTGGTGCAAATAAGCGACACCGACGATTTTAAAACGCTATTAAGCGACATGTTAACCCAAGGTAATAACGCGGAAAGTTTGCATAATACGGTGCTTAAGTTAGTGGATGAACGCTTAGATGAACTCACCCCTAAAATGGTAAAAGAAATAATTCAAACCATGATCCGCGAACATTTAGGCTGGCTCGTTGTGTGGGGTGGGGTATTTGGTGGTTTGTTTGGCTTGTTGGCAGCGCTTATTTAATAATTAAATACACGTTAAGCAGGTACTAAGCCCTGCCTAACGTGTTTGGCTAGAGTAAATTAAACGCATTTAAAACTCACGATTTTTTAATTAGAACTCAGGTTATTTAGATCCCGCCATAATAACTACAAGCGGTTTGTTTACTTTTGCTAAATCTCTTATTGACGTACTAGTAGATGCTTCAATATTTAAAAATTGTGCTGATTTATTTAAATCATACAGCGTTACAAAGTCACCCACTGATAAATCATTACAGAGTAATTTTTTGCTAATTACATGTTTATCTATACGTAGATTTTTCATTGTTCTGAGCAGTGTCAGTCTTTTGTTAGATGCAACGGCCATGCAAGCTTGGGTACCGGGTGATGAATCAGCGGCAACAAAAGTGGCCGCCATTACAGGAGCTGTTAATGTTGCTGCGCCCAATAATACAGTTGAATATAGAGTTGCTTTGAAAGAAATCATAGTATTTGCCTCTTTGTTTATATGCAACTTAAGTATTGCTTAATGTAGCCGAAATGTTGTTAACTGAATGGGGTAAGCTGTAAGAAGATGTGTATATAAATCGTGCAATTTTGTAGGTGTATGAAAAGTTGTTCATAAATAATTTATTTTTGACACACTTTAGCGTTTTCCTACTGAAATATTTTTTCAGGCTGTTATTATCGCGCCCTAAATTTGTGGCATTTTATATTTTTGGAGCGCAATTGTGAATAAAACGTTAGCAAGTTACTACCAGCAAGCTTATGCTTGTGAGCAACAGCATTTTAACCAATGTTTTTATTGCGGCTGTGAGGCAACAGAGCGCGATCATTGCCCGCCATTGCATATGCTACAAAGTATTATTGATCTAGGTGAAGAAGCTGACTTTGTTGCCATTGCAGCTTGTTATGAATGCCATGCATTACTTCACAATGAGCGATTAATGACCATTGATGAGCGATTTAGCAAACTTAAAAAGAAGTTATCTAATAAGTATGCAAAGCCTTTGCGCGTTTATAACATGTGGGAAGAAAACGAGCTCGCTGACATGAGTGATGAATTTGCTCATAGTATTCAAGCGGGTATGAAACTCGGTAAAGAAGCTGCTGAGCGACTCGCTTTTACGGGGTTTAGTTATGCCACTGAAGAAGCACGTGTCACAGTGCGTGAAAAAACCAAAGAGTTTGATGTAGAAGGCACTGTATTTTACGACTTTAAAGAAGCGCTTAATTATTGCATTAATGTTTTAAAGGTACAAAAAAGTGATTTTTATAAAATTTTAGTGGAAGACTATCAAGGTGATTTTAATAAGGCATTGAGCCAATACAGACATCGCCATGATAAAGTCACAGCCGCAAAAGATGGTAATACATTGATTAAAGATTTTTCAAAATTACATAAGCAAAACTCAGATTTTGTAACCCGAACGGTTAAACACTTTATAAGTAAAGATCCATCGCTCACCACCGAAGGAGCTCTGGATAAGCTTTATAACAATTATATAAAAAAATAATTACAGAAACTCACCTTAAATAACGGCCTTTTCACCTGTTTTTTTAGCTTTATGCGTTTGCTTTCGCTAAAGTAGTAAAAAAACAGGAGAACCTAAAAACATGCAAAAATTTGCTCCCTCATTGTTAGCTGTTGGTTTAGCAGCAGCACTTGTTGGTTGCCAAGAAAGCGGCCCACAAGATCCAAAAGTAACCATTAATAAAAACCCATACCCAAGTACTTATCAGCCAGTAGCGACATCAAGCACCTTGATCACTAATGCAACGGTATTAACAGGTACGGGTGAGCGTTTAGATGAAGCTGACGTACTGATTGTTGACGGTAAAGTGCAGCAAGTTGGTAAAGATTTAACCGCTAATGCAGACACCACTATTGACGCGCAAGGTAAATGGGTAACACCAGGCATTATTGACGTTCATTCACATTTAGGTGCTTATCCAAATCCATCGGTTGAGTCTCATCAAGATGGTAACGAAATGACCAGCCCTAATACGGCAGAAGTATGGGTTGAGCATTCAATTTGGCCACAAGATCCAGGTTTTAATCGTGCACGCGAAGGCGGTATTACGTCATTACAAATTTTACCAGGTTCAGCTAATTTATTTGGTGGACGTGGCGTTACCCTTAAAAATGTACCGGCTCATACCATGCAAGGAATGAAATTTCCTGATGCGCCATACGGTTTAAAAATGGCCTGTGGTGAAAATCCTAAACGTGTTTACGGTCGAAAAGGTGTATTACCGATGACACGTATGGGTAATATGGCAGGTTATCGCACAGCATGGATTGGTGCTCAAGAATATAAGCGTGAGTGGGATAAATACGATGCTGATTACGCTGCGGGTAAAAACCCAGAAGCTCCACACCGAGATATTAAATACGATACATTACGCGGTGTTTTAGAAGGTGACGTTCGTATTCACAATCACTGCTACAAAGCAGAAGAAATGGCGATGATGATCGACCTTTCAAAAGAGTTTAATTATCATGCGGGCACATTCCATCACGGTATTGAAGCATACAAAATTGCTGATTTACTGGCTGAAAACGGCTCGTGTGCTGCACTTTGGCCAGACTGGTGGGGCTTTAAAATGGAAGCCTACGATATGGTGCAAGAGAACGTAGCAATTGTTGATGCCGTTAAAAACTCATGTGCCGTTGTGCACTCAGATTCTGACACGACGATTCAACGCTTAAACCAAGAAGCAGCGAAAGTTATGTTCAGTGCAAACCAAAATGGGTTTGATATTTCTGAGCAGCATGCAATTAAGTGGATCACAGCTAATGCCGCAAAATCGTTAGGTATTGAAGATAAAACAGGCTCACTTGAAACAGGTAAACAAGCTGATGTTGTTATTTGGAATCAAAGCCCGTTTAGTGTTTATGCAAAAGCAGAGCAAGTGTTTGTTGATGGTGCAAAAGTTTACGATAGAAACGATAGCGCATTCCAAGCACAAAGTGATTTTATGTTAGGTCAACAATAAGGAGCCCCAGAATGAAAAAATTATCACGTTCGTTTTCGCTTTCTCTGGTTGCTGCAGGGCTATTAGCATCGGGTACCGTGAGCGCAGAGTCACTGGCAATTATTAATGCAACTTTGCATACATCTTCAGATCAAGGTGTATTAGAAGGAGCTAGCATAGTTATGAATGATGGCAAAATCACTGCCATTAACCCTAGCGATTTTAAAGTTGACAAAGTTATTGATGCTCAAGGTCAAATAGTGACCCCAGGTTTTATAGCCAGTGTAAACCAGCTTGGCTTAGTTGAAGTAGGTGCGGTTGCCGGTTCTCGCGATGCAGGAGAAGACAAAGCGGGTATCGATTTTGATGCAAGCTTGGCATTTAATCCTCGTTCAAGCTTAATTCCTTATGCACGTAAAGGCGGTATTACTCGCGATTTGATCACCCCTTACGGTGGTGACAGCATATTTGCAGGCCTTGCAAGTGTTGTTGATTTAAGTGGTAGCTTCGAAAGCGTAAATAAAAAGCAAGCAGCATTAGTGGTTCATTTGGGTGAACGCAGCAAAGGCTCTCGTGCATTTACCTTGCAAACACTTATCAATAAGTTAGATGAGCATCAAACTAAAGCAAGCAAAGAAGCTAAAAAAGACGACGCTAAGCCAAGTGCTGAAGACACCATAATGGCTAAAGTACTAAAAGGCGATATGCCATTACTAATTAGTGTGTCGCGTTCGGCTGATATTGTTGAACTAATAAAAGTGAAACAGCAGTTTGGCGTAAACATTGTCCTTAATGGCGCTCAAGATGCCGTTGTAGTTAAAGATCGCATCGCTAAAGCAGGCATTCCTGTGATCATTAGTGCAATGGATAACTTACCAGGCAGTTTCGACTCACTTAATGCAAGCTTAAATAATGCCGGCATACTAGAAAAAGCCGGTGTTAAAGTGCTATTAACTGTGGGTGGCGATGCCAGCCACAATGTTTACCAGCTTCGCTACGATGCCGGTAACGCAGTGTCTTACGGTATGAGCCAACAAGGCGCATTAAAGGCCATGACCTCGAATGTAGCTGATGTATTTGGTATTAATGCCGGTAGCTTAGAAGTAGGTAAAGCCGCTGATGTTGTTATGTGGAGTAACGACCCGTTTGAGCTGAGCAGCCACGTGAATAAAATGTTTATCAATGGAGTTGAGGTTAGTACTGAATCTCGCCAAGATAAACTGCGTGAGCGCTATACAACAGAATCGAACATGCCACGCGCGTACACAAAATAAACTTTTAAAGTTGAATTGAAAAGGCCGCATTAGCGGCCTTTTTCTTAGGCACAAAAAAGGCGCTCTATGAGCGCCTTTTCATTCATTTAACTGATTTATACTAGTTTAGATAAAATCTCGTTAAATGTTGTGCTCGGACGCATTGCTTTGAAGGCTGCATCGTCATTTGGCTGGAAGTATCCGCCAATGTTCATTGCAGGACCCTGTGCATCGTTTAGCTCGCTAACAATTTGCTCTTTGTTGGTTTCAAGGTCGCTAGCAATTTGTGTAAATTGCGCTTTAAGCTCGCTATCTTCATTTTGCTTAGCAAGTTCTTGAGCCCAGAATAAAGATAAGAAGAAATGAGAACCACGGTTATCAATTTCTTTTACTTTACGTGAAGGCGACTTGTTTTCAGCTAGGAATGTACCCGTTGCTTTATCAAGCGTATCAGCAAGTACTTGTGCCTTGTTGTTACCTGTTGTCGTGCTTAGGTGCTCAAGTGACGCAGCAAGTGCTAAGAACTCACCTAAAGAATCCCAACGTAAGTGGTTTTCTTTTTCAAACTGTTGAACGTGCTTAGGAGCAGAACCACCCGCACCTGTTTCAAATAGACCACCGCCATTCATTAGTGGCACAATTGAAAGCATTTTAGCACTGGTACCCAATTCTAAAATTGGGAATAAATCTGTTAGGTAATCACGTAACACGTTACCTGTTACAGAAATCGTGTCTTTACCTTCTTTGATGCGTGCTAGTGAGAATAAGGTTGCATCCATTGGCGATAAAATTTGAATATCTAGGCCAGCAGTGTCGTGATCTGGCAGGTATTTATTCACTTTTTTGATTAGCTCAGCATCGTGTGCACGTTCTGCATCTAACCAGAAAATAGCCGGATTACCTGTTGCGCGAGCGCGGTTTACTGCAAGTTTAACCCAATCTTGAATTGGTGCATCTTTAACCTGACACATGCGCCAGATATCGCCTTGCTCAACACTGTGCTCAAGTAGGGTGTTGCCATTTGTGTCAACAACACGAATAGTACCGTCAGCTTTTGCTTCAAATGTTTTGTCATGTGAGCCGTACTCTTCCGCTTTTTGAGCCATAAGGCCAACGTTTGGTACGCTACCCATAGTCGTAGGATCAAAAGCACCGTGCTCTTTACAAAAATCAATCGTTGCTTGGTAAACGCCAGAGTAACAACGATCTGGAATTACAAAGCTTGTGTCTTGTAATTTATCGTCTTTATTCCACATTTGACCGCTTGAGCGAATTGCAGCAGGCATAGAAGCATCGATGATCACATCACTTGGTACGTGTAAGTTTGTGATGCCACGATGAGAATCAACCATTGCGATAGCAGGGCGGTTAGCATAAACAGCTTGAATATCTGCTTCAATTTCTTCGCGCTTAGCGTCATCTAATGTTTGAATTTTAGAGTACACATCGCCTAAACCGTTGTTTACATCAACACCTAGCTCTTCAAAAAGTGCACCGTGTTTTGCAAAAACGTCTTTGTAGAATACTTTTACAGCGTGACCAAAGATGATTGGATCAGATACTTTCATCATGGTTGCTTTCATGTGAAGCGAAAATAACACGCCTTTTTCCTTAGCTGCATTAATTTCAGCTTCTAGGAATGCTTGTAATTTTGCAGCGCTAATACGTGATGCATCAATTACTTCACCAGCAAGTAATGGCGTGCTTTGCTTAAGTACAGTGATATCGCCATTAGCCGCTACGTGTTCAATACGAACATCCGTTACTTCATCAACAGTTACTGATTGCTCAGAACCAAAGAAGTCACCTTCTTCCATGCTTGCAACGTATGATTGTGAATCTTTGCTCCATGCGCCCATTGAATGCGGGTTATTACGTGCATACTCTTTCACTGAACCTGGTGCGCGACGGTCAGAGTTACCTTCACGAAGAACAGGGTTTACTGCGCTGCCTTTAATTTTATCGTAGGCTGCTTGAATGGCTTTTTCTTCATCGTTTTTAGGTTCTACAGGGTATTCTGGAAGTGCATAACCTTTTTCTTGAAGCTCTTTAATTACAGCGCGAAGTTGCGGAACTGATGCACTAATGTTCGGTAATTTAATGATGTTAGCTTCTGGTGTTTTTGCCATTTCGCCAAGCTCTGCAAGTGCATCACCAATGCGTTGTTCTTCTGTTAGGTAATCCGGGAAGCTCGCAATTACACGACCAGCTAATGAGATGTCGCGTGTTTCAACTTCAACACCTGCCGCATTTGTGTACGCTTGGATAATAGGTAACAACGAATAAGTTGCTAGTGCCGGAGCTTCGTCCGTTTTTGTATAGATAATTTTTGATGTCATCATCATTCCTAGATAGTAGGCCGCATTGGCCAAATTCAACAATGCAAAGAAATCATCGCTTAATACCTTATAAATAAAGCATTAGTATATGCAATGAGTAGTCTGTTAGGTGTTGGTACTCGTATAACCTAAACAAGGTGAGAATAATCACACCTGACGGACTAGTGTCTTTTATAACTGAAATTTATGTAATTACAAACTAGCCATTAGGCTAAAGTAATTACGTTTTACAGGATAAAGAGTGTAACAAGCTTGGCTAAAAAGGGCTAGGATTACGCGCCAAACGCCAGCAGTTAAACATCTAATACTGAAATTATTGGGGTAGATAAAATAAAATCAAGGAGCGGGGTTGAATTAACAAACAATGAAGCAATTTATATGTAAGTGGTTAGGGATATTTAGGGGATTAAGCGAGGATCTAAACAGGTCGCTCGCTTTAGTCTCATATTTACAATCACTCTATAATATCGCCGTTAGGGGCTATATTAGTAGCGTGTAGACCTTTAGGGCCCTGTTGTAATTCGAAGGTAACATCTTGACCAGCTTTAAGCGTCTTGTATCCGTCCATTACAATAGTGGAGTAATGAGCAAAAATGTCGTTCTCGCAACCGTCTTCTACGATGAAACCAAAACCTTTGGCGTTGTTGAACCATTTGACTTTACCACAAGCCATACTTCTACATCCTTCTATAAGTTGACTAATTTAGTTATCCTAAACTGTATTGTTTGCTAGACTGACTAAGGTTTAATCAATCACCATTTGACTGTAGTTTATTTAAGCAACCAGTCAAGTGTTTTAGGTTATTTTTTAACATTTTATTTATTTTTTTATTCAAGTTTGCTTGAGTTACAAAGACAAGACTATATTTAATTATGAGTGGTATGAAAGATTCTGGTGTTATCGACACCGTTCGCGATAGTGAAAAGCAAAAGTTGCAGCCACCGCGAAAATATAAAGTTGTGTTAAACAACGATGATTACACGCCGATGGATTTTGTAATAGAGATCTTAATGACGTTTTTTAATATGGATAGCGATAGAGCAACTGATGTGATGCTGCAAATACATCAGCAAGGTAAGGGCATATGTGGTGTTTACAGCGCCGACGTAGCACATACTAAGGCTGAGCAAGTTAACCGCTACTCAAGGGATAACGAGCATCCACTGCTATGTAGTTGTGAGCAGGAATAAATACCACAAAGGTGAACTTTCATCTTTGAAGTGCGGTATAAAATTATTATCTCTGTAAGGGGTTGCCAATGCTAAATAAAGACTTAGAACTAACTTTGAACACTGCGTTTCGTGAAGCGCGTACACGTCGTCATGAGTTTATGACCGTAGAGCACCTTTTATTAGCTCTACTCGACAACCCATCAGCTGGAGAAGCGCTTAATGCGTGTGGTGTTGACGTTTCTGGATTAAAAACAGAGTTACTTGAATTTATTGATGAAACCACACCGGTTATTCCTGATTTAGAAGAAGAGCGCGAAACTCAACCAACACTTGGTTTTCAGCGGGTATTACAGCGCGCTGTATTTCATGTGCAATCTTCTGGCAAAAATGAAGTCACAGGCGTTAATGTGCTGGTCGCTATTTTTTCTGAGCAAGAAAGCCAAGCCGTGTACTTACTTAAAAAGAATGATATTTCTCGACTTGATATTGTTAACTTCATTTCTCATGGTATCGCCAAAGGTGACGACGAATTAGGCGATGATACCGACGATATTCATGAAGAGGTGCAAGAAGTAGCAAGCGAAGAAGCGAGTAAGCTCGACAGCTTTACAACTAACCTTAATATACACGCTAAAGAGGGTAATATTGACCCGCTTGTTGGCCGTGATAGTGAAGTAGAGCGCACAGTGCAAGTGCTGTGTCGTCGTAAAAAGAATAACCCATTACTGGTTGGTGAAGCCGGCGTAGGTAAAACTGCTATTGCCGAGGGCTTAGCCTATCGTATTGTTAACGAACAAGTGCCTGAAGTCATTGCTGATGCGGTTGTGTACTCCTTAGATATGGGCGCGTTACTTGCCGGTACCAAATACCGAGGCGATTTTGAAAAACGCTTTAAAAGTTTATTAAAAGAGTTACAAGCAAAAGCAGGTTCAATTTTATTTATTGATGAAATTCACACCATTATTGGTGCAGGTGCTGCCTCAGGTGGGGTAATGGATGCCTCAAACTTAATTAAGCCGTTACTCTCAAGTGGGCAATTACGTTGTATGGGTTCTACCACTTACGGTGAGTACAAGAATATTTTTGAAAAAGATCGCGCCCTTGTCCGTCGCTTTCAAAAAATTGATGTGCTTGAACCTAGCGTTGAAGATACCACTAAAATTCTTAACGGCTTAAAAGATCGTTACGAAGCACACCATGGTATTCGTTATACGCAAAAAGCGTTAAAAGCAGCCGCCGAGCTAAGTGCCAAGTACATTAATGAGCGTCACTTACCTGATAAAGCGATTGACGTTATTGATGAAGCAGGCGCAAGCCAACGGCTACTGCCTACGTCTAAGCGTAAAAAAACCATTGGTGTATCTGATATTGAGATGATTGTGTCTAAAATGGCGCGTATTCCGCCTCAAAATGTGTCGTCGTCTGATAAAGAAACGCTGAAAAACTTAGACCGTAATTTAAAAATGTTGGTGTTTGGACAAGATCAATCCATTGATGCATTAACTTCTGCTATTCGCTTATCGCGCTCAGGTTTAGCAAACGAGAACAAACCGGTTGGTTCGTTCTTATTTGCAGGCCCAACAGGGGTAGGTAAAACAGAGGTTACCAAGCAATTAGCTAAATGCATGGGTGTTGAGTTTATTCGTTTTGATATGTCTGAATACGTTGAGCGCCATGCGGTGAGCCGTTTAATTGGTGCGCCTCCGGGTTATGTAGGTTTTGAACAAGGCGGCTTATTAACAGAAGCGGTGATCAAAAACCCACATGCAGTGGTATTGCTGGATGAAATTGAAAAAGCGCATCCTGATATCTACAACATTTTATTACAAGTTATGGATCACGGTACGCTAACAGATAATAACGGCCGAAAAGCTGACTTTAGAAACGTAGTAGTGGTGATGACCACCAATGCCGGCGTGCAAGAAACCACGCGTAAGTCGATTGGTTTTAGTGAGCAAGATCACACACACGATGCAATGGGTGAAATTAACAAAGTATTTTCACCTGAATTTAGAAACCGCTTAGATAACATTATTTGGTTTAATCACCTCGAAAAAGAGGTTATTTTGCAAGTGGTTGATAAATTTGTTGTTGAGTTACAAGCGCAACTGGATAAGAAGTCAGTTAACCTTGAGCTTACTTCTAAAGCTCGTGAGTGGTTGGCTGATAAAGGCTATGACAAAGCAATGGGCGCGCGTCCTATGGCGCGTGTTATCCAAGAAGATCTTAAAAAGCAATTGGCTAACGAAATACTGTTTGGTGAGCTAATTTCTGGCGGTACGGTAAAAGTATCGGTTAAAGATAAAAAACTGCGTTTTGATTACGAGAGTGACTTAACGCCAGCCTAAACTAAAAAAGTTAGCAATTTAAAAAGCCTGCTTTATGCAGGCTTTTTTATTTGCCAAAGAAATAGGCAACAAAAAACCCAGCAAAGGCTGGGTTTTTTGTTTATTAAATGTAATTAATGGTAGTAGCCAGTAATTACATTTAATAAACGCTTAAAGCTAGTTTTCACTAGCCAAAAACTAAATCTCGTTTACGCACTTACTTAGCGAGCACGGAATACGATACGACCTTTCGATAAATCGTAAGGAGTCATTTCTACCGTTACTTTATCGCCGGTTAAAATACGGATATAGTTTTTGCGCATTTTACCTGAAATATGAGCCACAACTACGTGACCATTTTCTAGCTCAACTCGGAACATTGTATTTGGTAAAGTATCAAGGACTGTCCCTTGCATTTCGATTACGTCTTCTTTCGCCATGTTTAGCGTAACACCTCTTTAATAGTTAAACGCTGCAGATTTTGCCCAAAATACGCCAATAAGTAAAGGCGCAGGGGCTATTTTTGTAAATTAAATAGCCACCCACTGGTCATTGAGCTGTTTTTGGGCAGGTAAAAACTGGGTTTTATACTTCATTTTGTCGCATTCATCTATTTGATAGCCTAAATAAACAAACTGTTTGTGTTGCTGTTTAGCAAATTTAAGCTGCTGTAATATCATTACAGTCCCTAAACTGAAGTGTTCGTAGTCAGGGTCAAAAAATGTATAAATAGCGGAAATAGCGTTGTCCATACAATCAGTTACAGCAACGGCTACTAAGTTTTCTTGATCCCAAAGCTCTATAAAGGTGATGGTTAACCAGCTACAAAACAAAAAACTTTGAAATTGTGATTTATCAGGTGGATACATAGAACCGTCTTGATGACGTAAACTAATGTATTTACTGTAAAGTGGGTAGTATTGTTCGCGTTCAACCTGTGAATATTTTACCTCAAAGCGGTTTTTTGCTTTGTTAAGTTTACGTTTTTGCGATTTTGTCGGCATAAACTCATCAGCTAAAACGCGCACAGAACTACATGCGCTGCAAATAGGGCAGTGCGGACGGTAAATTTGGTTACCGCTGCGACGAAAGCCTAATCCTAATAATGATTCAAACTTGTTGCTGCTGTAACAACTTGGGTCGAGTATCACCAGCAATTGTTCTTGGCGATCAGGTAAATAACTGCATTCAAACGGTTGGCTTAGGCCTATACGAGCCGGAAGTTGTTCATTCATATATCGCGATTAGCTCCTGTGGCTGCCACATACTGGCAGCTGGGGTGTAACACTGTGCTTTATTAAGTTTAGTTAAAAATTCTTCACGTGGAATCACGCTGGCACCTAACGACATTAAATAAGGATTTTCTAATTGGCAATCAATAAAATGCGCATTATGGCGCTTAAGCCAATTAACCAGCGCCCACATCGCCAGTTTGGAGCAATTTGTTTGATGATGAAACATTGATTCACCACAAAAAACGCCAGTTTGCATAATCCCATATAAGCCGCCTACAAGCTCTCCCTCACGCCATACCTCTAAACTATGAGCTATGCCATTGTAATGCGCTTTTATGTACGCCTGTTGCATTTGCGGGGTTATCCAAGTGCCATCGGTATCAATGCGTTGATCGCGGCACGCTTCTATCACTTCTTCAAAGGCATGATTAATAGTTACGGTGACCGGGTGCTTTTTTAAATGTTTTCGTAAGCTTTTACTAACATGAAAGTCATTAAGCTCAACAATACCGCGCTCACTCGGTGACCACCACATAATTGGCTCTTGCTCACTAAACCACGGAAAAATACCAGATAAATAGGCATTTTTTAACCGCGTTACCGATAAACATCCACCAATGGCAAGCAAACCATCTGGATCATCTAATGCATGGTTGGGATCAGGAAAAGTAAAGTGGCTTTGAGCGAGTTGATAAAGTTGTTTAGTCATAACACCGATTGAATAACTGCATGGTCAAGATAAAGTGTAACCTGTTGCTTTAAAATCACAAACCACAAATTATTGTGTTGTCCAAAGCCTCCTACACGGTTTACATTCTAAGAACTATATCTGTAAAGCAAATTACAGGCATAAAAAAAGCGCGTTAAAAAACGCGCTTAATTAAATGGTAAACTAATCGAATTAGCTAACCACTTTTACTGGTACAGCTTCACCTGCGTTGAACTTAGTTGTCATTGCTTCTTCAACAGGTGTAAACGATGTAAGGTCAATACCTTCAACCGCAGACTTATACTCTTCCATAGTCGGGAAACGACCAAGAACAGAAGATAGAACTACAACTGGCGTAGAACCTAGAAGTGATTCACCTTTCTTCTCAGATGTATCGGCTACTACACGGCCTTGGAAAAGACGTGTTGATGTTGCGATAACAGTATCACCTGGTTCTGCTTTTTCTTGGTTACCCATACATAGGTTACAACCAGGACGTTCTAGGTATAAGATATTTTCATACTTAGTACGTGCAGCCGTTTTTGGTTTTGCATCGTCAAATTCAAAACCTGCGTATTTAGCAAGAATATCCCAATCGCCTTCCGCTTTAAGCTCATCAACAATGTTGTATGTTGGTGGCGCAACAACTAATGGCGCTTTGAATGAGATAGAACCGTTTTTCTTCTCAAGGTTACGTAGCATGTGAGCAATAATTTTCATATCGCCTTTGTGAACCATACACGAACCAACAAAACCTAAATCAACAGGCTTGTCGTTGTAAAAAGAAACAGGGCGGATCACATCGTGAGTATAACGCTTAGAAACATCATCGTTATTAACGTCTGGATCGGCAATCATTGGCTCAACGATTTGGTCTAAATCAACCACAACTTCTGCGTGGTATTTAGCGTTGTCGTCTGGAGAAAGTGCTGGCTCTTCACCAGATTGAATACCTGCAATACGCTTGTCGGCTAAATCGATTAGACCTTGTAGCGTTTGTGCTTCGTTTTCCATACCTTTGTTGATCATGATTTGGATACGTGACTTAGCAAGTTCAATTGACTTAATTAACGTTTCATCATTTGAAATACAGATTGACGCTTTCGCTTTCATTTCTGCAGTCCAGTCAGTGAAGGTAAACGCTTGGTCAGCCATTAGGGTACCAATATGAACTTCAATGATACGACCTTGGAATACGTTTTCGCCGCCAAATTGCTTAAGCATTTGCGCTTGCGTTGCATGTACAACATCGCGGAAATCCATATGCTTAGCCATTTTGCCTTTAAACGTTACTTTAACTGAATCAGGAATCGGCATCGCAGATTCACCGGTTGCAAGTGCAACAGCAACAGTACCTGAATCTGCACCAAAGGCAACGCCTTTAGACATACGTGTATGCGAGTCACCACCAATGATGATAGCGCGATCATCAATTGTAATGTCGTTCAATACTTTGTGAATAACGTCAGTCATTGCATGGTAAACGCCTTTCGGGTCACGTGCAGTGATCAAACCAAACTTATTCATAAACGCCATTAGTTTAGGAATGTTTGCTTGTGCTTTGCTATCCCATACTGATGCTGTATGACAACCAGATTGATAGGCACCATCAACAAGAGGTGAAATCGTTGAAGCAGCCATGGCTTCTAATTCTTGCGCTGTCATTGGACCGGTTGTATCTTGCGAACCAACGATGTTCACTTTAACACGAACATTTGAGCCAGCGTGAAGTGGCGTATCTGATAGTACACCTACCGCGTTACGGTTAAAGATTTTTTCAACCGCTGTTAAGCCTTGGCCTTCGTGTGAAATTTCTTTTGAAGGTGCATAAACAAGCGGCGTTTCAATGCCAAGAGTTTCAGCAGCAAACGTTTGTAGTTTTTTACCGAATACAACTGCGTAAGAACCGCCAGCTCTCATGAATTCAACTTTTTGCGGTGTGAATGCTGATGAAATATCAACAAGCTCTTTATCACCGTTATAAAGTTTTTTCTCTTTAGTATTGATTGTTAGCACAGTACCAGTAGCAACAGAGTAGGCTTCTTCAAGCACAGCGTCACCATTTGCATCAGTTACTGTATTGCCGTCTGCATCTACTTTTTTAACCCAGTTTTTAAGGTCAAGACCAATACCGCCGGTTACATCAACCGTTGTTAAGAAGATTGGTGCAATACCGTTAGTACCTGCAACAACAGGTGCAATGTTGATGAAAGGAACGTATGGACTTGCTTGTTTACCAGCCCAAAGTGCTACGTTATTCACACCAGACATACGTGATGAACCAACGCCCATGGTGCCTTTTTCAGCAATAAGCATTACTTTAGCGTTAGGGTGTTTCTTTTGAAGGGCAACAATTTCTTGTTGTGCTTCTTCAGTGATCATGCACTTACCGTGTAATTCACGGTCAGCACGCGAGTGTGCTTGGTTACCTGGAGACAGTAAATCAGTTGAGATGTCGCCTTCACCAGCAATGTAAGTTACTACTTCGATTTTTTCTTCGATGTCAGGTAGTTTTGTGAAGAATTCAGCTTTTGAGAAGCTCTCTAGTAATTCTTTAGCAATTGGGTTATCTGATTCGTAGGCCGCTTTAATGCGCTCCATATCTGCATCGTATAAGAATACCTGAGTTTTCAGTACTTCTGCAGCTTGTGCTGCGATTTTTGCGTCATCAGCAAAGGCTAAATCAATTAGCATTTCAATCGATGGGCCGCCTTTCATGTGTGAAAGTAGTTCGAATGCAAATTCTGGAGTGATCTCTGCAACGTGCTCTTCACCTAAAATGATTTCTTTTAGAAACTGTGCTTTAACGCCCGCAGCACTGGTTGTTCCAGGTAAAGTATTAAAAATAAAGAAATGCAGTGAATCTTTACGGTGCTCGTTATTAGTATCTTTAATTTGATTAATTATTTCTGATACTAGTTCAGCGCTATCGATTGGTTGTGGGCTTAATCCAAGCTCCGTTTTACGGGTTTGGATTTCTTCCATATATTTTGTATACAAACTCATAGAAAACTCTCGGTAATTTACTTGATATGAAGTTAAGCATTTTAACTGATTTTACAGTTTCTAGTAATGCCTAAATGAATAAAGCTTTTATTCCTGACGATAATTATAGCTAGTTTTACTTATATAATTTGACGGTATTTGTTGCTCACCCTTAGATCCTATCGTACCTGAGCCATTAATTGTATAAATAAGACTAATTTCAACTATAATCCTAGTGAATGTTGGTGCGGATACAATTATCTCGGGCGTAATAATTGGGCACAAAAAAGGGCTGAAAATTCAGCCCCAAAAGTATGCTATGTATGCTTATAGGTTATCTAAAAAGCGTTCTGCATCAAGTGCAGCCATACAGCCAGTACCGGCAGAGGTGATAGCTTGACGGTAAATATGATCAGACACATCACCGGCAGCAAATACGCCTGGCACACTTGTTTGAGTTGCATTACCGTTAAGACCAGATTCAACCACTAGGTAGCCGTCTTTCATTTCTAGCTGACCTTCAAACATATCGGTGTTTGGCTTATGGCCAATGGCAATAAACACACCCGCTAAATCAAGTTCTTCAGTAGCATCTGACGCCACATCTTTAATGCGAACGCCGGTCACACCCATTTGGTCACCAAGCACTTCATCAAGTGTACGGTTGTAGTGCATTACAACATTACCGTTTGCTGCTTTTTCAGCAAGGCGGTCAGCAAGAATTTTTTCACTACGGAAACTGTCACGACGGTGAATAACATGAACTTCATCAGCAATGTTAGACAGGTATAACGCTTCTTCAACCGCTGTGTTACCACCACCAACAACCGCTACTTTTTGACCTTTATAGAAAAAGCCGTCACAGGTTGCACAAGCAGAAACACCACGGCCTTGGAAATTAGTCTCAGACTCTAAGCCTAAATATTTCGCAGAGGCACCGGTTGCAATAATTAAAGCATCACATGTGTAAGTACCTTGGTCACCGGTTAGTGTGAAAGGGCGCTTAGATACGTCAACTTTGTTGATGTGGTCGAACACAATTTCAGTTTCAAAGCGTTCTGCATGCTCTTTCATACGATCCATTAATGCAGGGCCGGTTAAACCGTGTGCATCGCCAGGCCAGTTTTCAACTTCAGTGGTGGTTGTTAGCTGGCCACCTTGTTGAATACCTGTAATTAAAACAGGGTTTAAATTAGCACGTGCAGCGTAAACTGCGGCTGTGTAGCCTGCAGGGCCCGAACCTAAAATAAGTAACTTACAATGTTTTGCTTCAGTCATGATCTTTTCCTAAACGTTTAATACGGTTTTAATGCGCCCGATTCTAAGAAAAACAAGCAGGAAGTAAATAAAAGATGAGATTATTTTTTTTCGCAAATTGCGAAGCTGTTCATTAATGTGTACTAGTAAATGCGTTAAAGACAGTGCTCGCCTAATAAATAGACTGTTAGCCAATAAAACAACGTTAATTCATGACCAGCCTGATTTTTTTTGTTATCTTTTAACTAATTTTGATTTGTCACTGCTTAATTATGTGACCTAAGTGAATAGGCAACTATGTTATTTTGGCAAGAAAAACCCGCATTTGGGTTGACTTCAAAAGACGTTAACGTCTTAACCAATGCGCAAGAATACCGTACGCAATTGTTAGATTTAATTGCCAACGCAAAAAAACGAATTTATATCACCACACTTTACTTACAAGATGATGAAGCGGGTCGTGAAATATTAGCCGCACTACACAGTGCATCGTTAGCTAACCCTTCGCTTGAAATAAAAGTACTGGTTGATTTTCATCGCGCACAGCGTGGTTTAATTGGTGCAGAAAAGTCAGAGGGCAATGCAAGCTTATATTGCGACAGCTTAGAGAAGTTTAATTCAAACGTTCAAGTGTATGGTGTTCCCGTAAAGGCAAAAGAACTGTTTGGGGTATTGCATTTAAAAGGCTTTGTTATAGACGACACATTGCTATATAGCGGTGCCAGTTTAAATAATGTGTATTTGCAATATAGCGACCGATACCGACTTGATCGATACTTTTTAGTTTCGCAAAGCGAGTTATGTGACTCAGTAGTCGACTTTATCGAATCAACGTTATTGAGCTCTGAAGCAGTTCCAAGAATTGATCAACGACCGCTTAAACGCATGGCTGACTTTAAACTTGAACAAAAGCAACTTATGCGTGAGCTTAAATCGGCAAGCTATAAAAGTGCGCAACTATTGAATACTCATGCAATGGGCATTCGTTTGTTTTTGGGTTTAGGCCGTCGTAATAACGAACTTAATCGCTTAATCAAAGCGCTGTTTGATACTACCGAGCAAGAGTTGGTGTTATACACGCCGTATTTTAATTTCCCGGCTCCTTTAATGCGCTCTTTACGTCGCTTATTAAAGCAAGGTAAACAAGTCACTATTGTGGTGGGCGATAAAACCGCAAACGATTTTTACCTGCCACCTAGCGAGCCGTTTAGTAAAATTGGTGCATTACCGTATTTATACGAAACTATTTTGCATAAATTTGTAAAATCGCAAAAACGCCACATAGATAATGGCAACTTAAACGTATACCTGTGGAAACACGAGAGTAACTCGTTTCATTTAAAAGGGATTTGTTGTGACCGTAAAGTGCATTTACTTAGCGGGCATAATTTAAATCCGCGTGCATGGGGGCTAGATATCGAAAATGGTATTCTGATAGAAGACCCTGAGCAAACGATAATGCGCGACATTGATAATGAACGCCAAGAAATTTTAAAGCATTGTCGTCGTTTAACCGGCCCTGATGATTTAGAAACTATGAGCGATTACCCGCAGCCAGTGAAAAAACTGCTTGGTCAAGCTAAGCGCGTAAAAGTCGACTTTATTATTAAACGATTTATATAACATTAGGGTCTGTTGACCACAGACCCTAAAATTTAGATACAAAAAAAGCAGCTAATTAGCTGCTTTTTTAATGCTTATACCTAAATTATGGCTTAGGTATAAGCGGTAACAATAATAGTTACGCGTTTTCTACTGCAGTGCGTGGGTCAACATATTCCATGTTGAACGCTTCAGCTACTTCTTTGTATGTTACTTGGCCTTTAATTACGTTTAAGCCTTTTAAGAAGTGAGCGTCATCTAGTAGTGCTTTTTTGTAACCTTTGTTTGCAAGGTTAATGATGAACGGTAATGTTGCATTATTAAGTGCAAACGTCGATGTACGTGGAACAGCACCAGGCATGTTAGCAACACAGTAGTGAACAACTTCATCAACGATGAAAGTAGGATCAGCGTGCGTAGTTGCTTTAGAGGTTGCAATACAACCACCTTGGTCAATCGCAACATCAACAATAGCAGCACCTGGCTTCATTGCTTTAATGTGTTCAGCAGTCACTAGTTTAGGTGCAGCAGCACCTGGGATAAGCACGCCACCAATTACTAGGTCAGCTTCTAATACGTGCTTTTCAAGCGCATCAGCTGTTGAGTAAATAGCTTTAACTTTGTTACCAAACTGTGCGTCTAGTGCACGTAGTACGTCGATGTTACGGTCAAGTACAACAACCTCAGCACCTAAGCCAACCGCCATTTGTGCAGCGCTACGACCAACCATGCCGCCACCAATAACAACAACTTTAGCTGGCTCAACACCGGGTACACCACCTAGTAACATACCACGACCGTGGTTAGCTTTTTCTAGCGCTTGTGCACCTGCTTGAATAGACATACGACCAGCAACTTCACTCATTGGCGCTAAAAGTGGTAAACCACCGCGTGAATCAGTTACTGTTTCATAAGCAATACAGATTGCTTTACTTTTAACAAGGTCTTCAGTTTGAGGAAGATCCGGTGCAAGGTGAAGGTAAGTGAAAAGAATTTGGTCTTCACGTAACATTGCACGCTCAACAGCTTGTGGCTCTTTTACCTTGATGATCATTTCTGCTTTTGCAAAAACGTCAGCAGCTGTTTCTAAAATTTCAGCGCCTGCTTGAACATAATCATCATTTGTAAAACCAATGCCCATACCAGCATTCGTTTCAACAATCACTTGGTGGCCGTGATTTACAAGTTCGCGAACACTCGCAGGAACCATACCTACACGGTACTCGTGGTTTTTAATTTCTTTAGGTACACCAATAATCATAATTTTGCCTTGTTAGAACGGGATAAAAATTTTCCACTATTATATTCATGCTAGGGTAGTGTGTCTCACCTTTTTTTAAGCTCTTTGTAGTGTTAGTATCTGTAAAATTAATTTTATTAGAATAAAAAACTAAAAAGCCATGCATAACTTATTAGACCGTATTGATCGCAAAATTTTAGTCGAATTACAACTTGATGGCCGCCTGTCAAATGTTGAACTGGCCCGACGAGTTGGCCTAAGCGCCACGCCCTGTCTAGAGCGAGTGAAAAAGCTTGAACGAGAAGGGTATATTTTAGGCTATAAAGCAGTGGTGGATCCTGCCAAACTTGGTCAAGGGCTTTCTGTGTATGTGGAAGTAACCATTACTAAAACATCGCCCGACGTGTTTGAAGAGTTCAGTGCTGCTGTTAGAAAGCACGAGGAAATTATAGAATGTCATTTGGTTTCGGGTAATTTCGACTTTTTATTAAAAACCCGGGTTAACGATATGTCAGAATACCGAGGCGTACTCGGTGATATATTATTAAAGCTGCCCAATGTGAGTGAAAGTCGTACCTACGTAGTGATGGAAGAAGTAAAAGGTGAAGAAGGCGTTGTTATTCGTCCTTTTGTTGCTTAATGATAAAGTAACAGCCTTTAATATACTTTTATTGTTGCAACCAACTTTGCTTTTTTAATGAGTGTACGACTAAATAATAAAAACTTGTTCATAATCAGGCCATCATGGTTAAGATAAAGTGCATCAAAATACATTTCCTGCTAAGGTATTCTATTGCCAAGTGAGTGTAAAAAATAATAATGAGGGATAGGTAATTATGCGCCTAAACGGTGTACAAAGACTATTAGAAACGGGGCTCATCGTCAGCACCTTTGCAGCGGTATTTATTTTATGTGCTTTAATTAGTTTTCACCCAGCCGATCCTGCTTGGTCGCAAACGGGTGAATTTACCAATGTACAAAATATTACGGGTACAGCGGGCGCGTGGGTGGCCGATATTTTACTCCTTACCTTTGGCTGGCTTGCCTATTTTGTGCCAGCGGCTATTCAGCTGCTAGGTTACTTGGTGTTTAAGCAGCCACACCGTATTTTACAACTCGATTACACCACACTTGGATTACGCATTATTGGCTTTGCGCTGTTTATCACCTCAGCAACCGCTATTAGCAGTATTAATTTTGATGATATTTATAATTTTTCATCCGGTGGGGTGGTGGGCGATGTGATTGCATCGGCGATGATGCCAGCGTTTAATTTTACCGGTACCTCTATTTTACTGCTGTGTTTCTTTTTTGCAGGGTTAACGCTATTAACAGGTGTGTCGTGGGTACAATTTGTTGATTATTTAGGTGACTTAATAGTTAGGTTATACCGCTTTTTGGTCACCTATGCTCGAGGTTGGATGCAGCGCGAGCACATTGCAGGTAAAGTACAAGACGAGCAACCCGATGCCTATTTTGAAGACGATACACGACAACAAGAACCTGAACTTGCTAATAAAAAAGCAGACAAACCAAAAGCAATCGATAAACCAACAACTAAAGTAAACGCGCCGCAAGACGACGAGTTTATGCCGTTTGACGAGCTTGACCAAATACTCGATCAAGAAATTAGTTTTAGCGCCATAGACGATGAACCTATGGACACAGAAGCAGCACTTAATGCGCTCGATCAAAGCCCAGTGGTTGAACCTGAAAAACCAGCTACAACCGTGGTTTCACCAGCAAGGCCAATTAACAAGCCAAAATCAGGGTTTCAACCGCCGCCAACTGCCAAAGAGAAGTTTGAGCAATTATTAGAGCAAGAGCCACCTCCGGGGCCATTGCCATCATTAGATTTACTCGACAGACCCGACAAAGCAAAAAACCCAATTTCACAAGAAGAGCTTGATAGTGTATCGCGCCTTGTAGAAACAAAATTACTCGATTTTAACGTGCAAGCTACCGTGGTTGGAGTTTACCCCGGGCCCGTTGTTACTCGTTTTGAGCTTGATTTAGCACCGGGTATTAAGGTGTCTAAAATTACTGGGTTGTCAAAAGATTTAGCGCGCTCGTTATCGGCAATTAGTGTGCGCGTGGTAGAAGTTATTCCGGGTAAAACCTATATCGGTATTGAGCTGCCTAATAAATACCGTGAAATTGTACGTTTGTCAGAAGTGATAAACGCACCTAAGTTTGAGCAAAACCCATCGCCATTAACCATGGTGCTTGGTAAAGATATTGCAGGGCAACCTGTGTGTGCCGACTTAGGTAAAATGCCACATTTATTAGTGGCCGGTACAACCGGTTCAGGTAAGTCAGTGGGCGTTAATGTAATGATATTAAGCTTACTGTATAAATCGGGCCCTGAAGATGTTCGTATGATCATGATTGACCCGAAAATGCTTGAGCTTTCAGTATACGAAGGCATTCCGCATTTATTATGTGAAGTTGTGACCGACATGAAAGAAGCGGCTAACGCACTGCGTTGGTGTGTAGGTGAAATGGAACGCCGTTATAAGCTGATGTCGGCATTAGGTGTGCGTAACTTAAAAGGTTACAACCAAAAAGTAATGGAAGCCAAAGAAGCGGGCTACCCAATTATGGATCCATTATTTAAAGACACCGACGGCATGAAAGAGGGCCCTGATGAGCTAGATAAATTACCTAGCATAGTTGTGGTTATTGACGAATTTGCCGATATGATGATGATTGTAGGTAAAAAAGTTGAAGAGCTAATTGCTCGTATTGCGCAAAAAGCGCGTGCTGCGGGTATTCACTTAATTTTGGCAACGCAGCGTCCGTCGGTTGATGTAATAACCGGTTTAATTAAAGCGAATATACCTACACGTATGGCGTTTCAGGTATCAAGTAAAATAGACTCGCGCACCATACTTGATCAACAAGGCGCAGAAAATTTATTAGGCATGGGTGACATGCTTTATTTACCGCCAGGTACCAGTGTACCTGAGCGTGTGCATGGCGCGTTTGTAGACGACCATGAAGTACATGCTGTAGTAAACGATTGGAAAGCCCGTGCTAAACCAAACTACATAGACGAGATTTTAAATGGTGATGCTACGGAAGATATTCTATTACCAGGTGAAGCCAGCGAAAATGGCGATGAAGAGTCAGATCCGTTATACGACGAAGCGGTCGCCTTTGTAATAGAAACCGGTAAAGTATCGGTATCATCAGTGCAACGTAAATTACGTGTAGGCTATAACCGTGCTGCACGTTTAGTAGAACAAATGGAAACATCAGGTATCGTGAGTGCACCAGGACATAACGGCGCTCGCGATGTATTAGTACCTAATGGAGCAAATTAATGAAAAAATTAAGTAGTTTATTATTGGTATTGGGCAGTTTAGTTGCTATGCCAAGTTTTGCTGACGACAGCCAAGCATTACAAGATAAGTTATCGACCTTAAAAAGCTTTAAAGCACAATTTAAACAAAACGTAACCGACGGTGAAGGCCAACTGGTAATGCAAGGCCAAGGCAATATTGCCTTGCAACAGCCATTGATGATTCGCTGGCAGCAAACTAACCCAGACGACACTTTATTTGTGTCAAACGGCGATAAAACCTATTACTTTGATAGCTTTGCTGAGCAAGTAACCATCATGAAAACCAGCGGTTTAATTGACTCTACACCGTTTATATTGCTCACCTCTAAAGACCCTGCGCAATGGGAAAAGTACAGTGTGCTTGCCACCGACTTAGGCTTTAGCATTACCCCAAATAAAGGCGTAGAAAGCCAAGTAGAGCAGCTTGATATTACTTTTGCTGATAACGAGCAGGGGCTTGCAAAACTGGTGGTTAAAGATAACTCAGGCCAGCTGTCTGCGTTTATATTTAGCAATGCACAGGTTAATACTGAGCTTGATAAAACAACTTTTGAATTTACCCCGCCAGCGGGTGTAGAAATAGACGATCAGAGTAACGGTGAGTAATTTAGGTTTTAACTTTGGGCCCGATGTACGTCCACTCGCTGCGCGTATGCGCCCTTTATCGCTTAACGATTACATAGGGCAACAGCATTTACTAAGTAGCGACAAACCGCTGCATCAAGCTATTGTTGCAGGACGTTGCCATAGTTTAATTTTATGGGGCCCTCCAGGGGTAGGTAAAACTACGCTAGCGCAAATTATTGCCAACCATGCCGACGCTGAACTAATTCAAATGTCGGCAGTAACGGCGGGCGTAAAAGATATACGCGATAGCGTAACCCAAGCGCGCGATAACTTACAAAGCCGTGGTCAGCGCACTTTAATGTTTGTTGATGAAGTACACCGCTTTAATAAATCTCAGCAAGATGCGTTTTTACCGCATATTGAAGATGGCACTTTTATATTTGTTGGTGCCACCACCGAAAACCCCTCGTTTGCGCTTAATAACGCGATTTTGTCTCGTGCAAGGGTGTATGTTTTAAAATCCTTGCAGGAAAGCGATTTATACACGGTAATAGAGCGTGCACTTAAACAAGATGAGCAATTAAGCCAAAAACACATCGTGATTGCAGATAACGCCAAACAGGCGCTATGCCAAGCAAGTGGTGGCGATGCTCGTAAAGTGCTTAATTTACTCGAGCAAGCAGTCGATTTAACCACTGAGCAAAACGGCCAATTTCATGTTGATGAACAGGTACTCAGCCAAGTACTGCCGACGCATTTAGCGAAATACGATAAAGGCGGCGATGAATTTTACGATTTAATTTCGGCGTTTCATAAATCGGTGCGAGGCAGTTCACCCGATGGTGCGCTTTATTGGTACTGCCGTATTTTAGCAGGTGGCGGCGACCCGCTGTATGTTGCAAGGCGCTTATTAGCAATTGCCACCGAAGACATAGGCAACGCCGATCCGCGAGCGATGGAAGTGGCTTTAAACGCATGGGATATATTCCAACGTGTTGGCCCAAGCGAAGGCGAGCGCGCCATTGCACAGGCCACCTTGTACTTGGCTAGTGCGCCTAAAAGCAATGCGGTTTATATGGCGTTTAATCAAGCCAAAGATGATGCTAAAAATCAGCCAAGCTACCCTGTACCAGAGCATTTACGTAATGCCCCCACTAATTTAATGAAAAACTTAGGCTATGGCGCAGAGTATCGTTATGCGCATAACGAAGAGGGTGCATTTGCTGCTGGCGAAAAATACCTACCGCCAGAAATGGATAGCAAGCAATACTACCAGCCAAGTGATCGTGGACTTGAGCAAAAAATTAAACAAAAGCTCGATTATTTAAAAGAGCGCGACGCGCAAAGCCCAGTAAAACGTTATGAGCATGATTAAACTTTACATGATGATAGCCCTTGGCGGAGCCTCAGGAGCCTGTTTACGGTTTTTTATTAGCGAAACCATGCTAAAACTCCTCGGTAGGGGATTCCCTTTTGGCACGTTGACGGTTAATATTCTGGGTTCATTGTTGATGGGCATTTTGTACGGTTTAATCGATAAGCAGGTTATTGCCGTGAGTCCCGCTAAAACCCTCATCGGAATTGGCTTTTTAGGTGCGTTAACCACCTTTTCAACATTCTCAATGGATTCGTTGTTGTTATTACAACAAGGTCACTTTATTAAAATGGCCCTCAATATCATCTTAAACGTGATGGTGTGTATTTTTATGGCTTGGCTGGGCCTTCAGCTAGTAATGCAAAAAGGTTAAAAAACTAACATGTTAGATTCTAAATATTTACGTCAAGATGTCGAACAAACTGCAGCACGTTTAGCCGCACGTGGTTATGAACTAGATGTAGCGGTAGTGACTGAACTTGAAGAAAAACGCAAAACATTACAAGTAAAAACGCAAGAACTTCAAAGTCAACGTAATGCCAGTGCTAAAGCCATTGGTCAAGCAAAAGCAAAAGGCGAAGACGCACAGCCATTGCTAGACGCAGTGGCTAACTTAGGCAGCGAATTAGACGCAGCTAAAGCTGAGCAAGACGAAGTGTTAGAAGCAATTAAACAAATTGCCTTAGCAATTCCAAATTTACCGGACGAGTCGGTACCAGAAGGCGCTGACGAAGACGACAACGTAGAAATTTTAACGTGGGGTACACCTAAAAAATACGACTTTGAGGTAAAAGATCACGTTGACGTAGGGCAAGACCTAAACGGCTTAGACTTTGAAATGGGCGTTAAAATTAGTGGCGCGCGTTTTACCGTAATGCGCGGCCAAGTAGCACGTATGCACCGTGCACTTACCCAATACATGCTAGACACCCACACAGACACAAACGGCTACACAGAAATGTATGTACCGTACTTAGTTAATAGCGCAAGCCTTTACGGCACCAGCCAATTACCTAAGTTTGCGGGCGATTTATTCCACACATTAGGCCTAGTGAACGATGATGGCGAGCAACAAGCTGGTTTTAGCCTTATTCCTACAGCAGAAGTACCGCTTACCAACAGCGCCCGTGATGAAATTTACGAAGAAAGCGATTTACCTATTCGCCTAACAGCGCACACACCATGTTTTAGAAGTGAAGCAGGCAGCTACGGTCGCGATACACGTGGTTTAATCCGTCAGCACCAGTTTGATAAAGTAGAACTAGTACAACTTGTAAAACCAGAAGATTCAATGCAAGCACTCGAAGAGCTAACAGGCCATGCTGAGCAAATACTTCAAGCGCTGGAATTACCATACCGTAAAGTTATTTTATGTATGGGCGACATGGGCTTTGGCGCTGCTAAAACATACGATTTAGAAGTATGGTTACCAGCGCAAGACACGTACCGCGAAATTTCGTCTTGTTCAAACATGGTCGATTTCCAAGCACGCCGTATGCAAGCACGTTTTCGTCGTGAAGGCGCTAAAAAACCAGAGCTTTTACACACACTAAACGGTTCAGGTTTAGCGGTTGGCCGTACACTTGTAGCTATACTAGAGAACTACCAACAAGCCGACGGCTCAGTAGTAGTACCAGAAGTACTTCGCCCATACATGGGTGGACTTGAAGTGATTGGGAAAGCTTAAAGTACTAGCTGTAAGCTGTCAGTTTTTAGCTGTAAGCTTTAATAAAGAAAGCCGCTGTTTTAACGAACAGCGGCTTTTTTGTTTTAGGGAAAAGGTTAAAGGGAAAAGGTTCGAGGAGAAAGGCTCAAGGCGAAAATAAAAGTCTAAGTTACGCTATTTGTCAGTAAAAATAATAAACCTGCCTTTATTGTTTATTTGCACAACACTTTTTGTCCAATATTACTGATCTCCACCATTTTGGTGTTTTTCTGCATCCAGTAAATTTAGATGAGAGCTAACTAATTGTTTACATGTGCTTATTCGCTGGTTAAATTAGATTAATTGTAATATTTGGACATTTGTCGGTTTATAAAGCGACAAATGTCGGATACAAAGTTGTTAGGTAAATAATTGAGTTCAGCCCTTGAAAAGTTAGTAATCTCCCTTATTTAAGTACTATCAACAGCTTGTATAGGATCAGTTTTATGCCATCAGCGAAAAATGCAGTAATTGTGTTTGGTGAACATTTTGCGGGGAAGAGTTACACACTCAAAGAGCATTTTAAGCCTTTAGTCGGTTTAAGTGGTGGACAACGTGTGTTCCATCTCACTGATTCCAAAACTAATAAGCTTATTACTGGCGAAGTGAGAACTCAGAGTTTTGAAGAAGCAGGTCATTCAACAACATCATTAGCAGCATTGTTAGCTACATTATCGAATCGTGATTTGTTAGTTGTAGCAACAAGACCGCCTAGTGAAGCTGGTTCACTGTATAGTCATATTGAATCAACCTTGATGAATAATGGTTTTAATGTGTCATCTGTTGAAATCGTAGATCATAGTGGTCCTAAAAATCCGCCATACTATATCGGTCGTGCTAAACAAATTTACTCTCACTTGTAAATTTACCTAACAAAGCATTTAAGAGTGATTCACAACGCTTGGCGCTTTCGCTTCGCTCAAGTATAGCCAAGCGTCGCTCACACCTTAATGCGGCGTTAGCAGTACAAGAATCATATCAACTAATGGAGTATATTTTCATGGAACAGAAAAGTGGTAAGCCTCAGTTAAAAGAATCAAATGACAATCTAGATCTTATTCGGATGCAAACCGAAGTTGCACTTGTAGATTCAATGACAAAATCAAAAACACTAACAATCATGGTCGTTGTTGGCGCTCTAGCATTTTCTGGCTTTGCATATTTCTTATATAAAATGGCAGGCATGCAATAACTAATGTAATTTACAGCTAACAAACTGTTAAACAAGGACAAAATACTGTTGGCTTTTGCTCCTTCGTCGCTTACTCTAACCAACTATATTTTGCCCATTAACAGGGCGTTATGTTTCTATTTAGTTGAATGACGTTATATGTATCTTAGAAAATCAATTTTAATTGGGTCAATGTGCCTTTTAGCCTCATGTGCCGCTAAAAAAGAAAATAGTGCTTCAAAACTGGTTCAAAAAACAGAGCTACCTGCTGCTAGTCTTATTTGTATTGAAGCTGAAAGTAAAAGTAGAGTCGGGTTTCAAATATTTATCAAAGATATAGATTTTAATGACAAAGAAAAAATTGACGATTTGTTCTCTCGGGTGCAAAAATTTGTTATGACAGATCCTTGTATTCCTCCTCTTTTAAGGCATGGCACTTTAATTTATATTGATAATCTCGAGTTTGTTAAACCTGATGGCGATGTACTTATCGACACTATGAACTTACCTAAACACGGCAATGTAATTAATGCTTATACTTCAGCTCCATTTTTGATTGGTGAAAGTAAACTTTGGTTACAATTATCGAAAAAAAGGTTAGCACAAGCTTTCCCTAACTATACAACTGATATCGTTTTCGACTAACACTACATAACAAGAAAAGGAACCTTACAGTTCAGAACCATTAGTTCATCTATAGCACATCAGTTGAAGTTCATAAGGTATTTATTACCTGAATGAAATGAACAGGCTGAGATGGATATATTCACGATTTACCTAGGTAAAGCAGAGGTTACTTTCATGGCTGTTTTTGCCAAAAAAAAGTACGATGTTTTGGGCAGAACAGAGAAAAGTATGGTTCCGAGCGATAACATTAAAAGCAAGTTTTTGTGGTAGCGAAACATAACAAGTGCCTAAACCACGGACGCAAATCAGCAGGCTTGCGCTCCTTCGTCGCTAATTTTAGCCTGCTATTTCGCGCCGGTTAGGCAAGCGTTATGCGTCAGATGCGAATTCGAATAATTTTATTTGTTAAAACCAAAGGTGGTCAAATCTTGACTTCAGACATCAGCACTTAAATTTACAAAAACGCCTTAATTTAATCTGTTATTCTTCCTCTAAAAGCGAAGCGTCTCTTATCCTCTTTGTGAATTAATGTTGCTTTGCCAACATAAGTTTTGTGCATTTGGGGAGAGTTATTTTTAGCAAATTATAATTACGATATAGCCGTTGGTGAAAAGCCATTTGTTTACTTATTTATAAGGTGGGTTGTTTTCATAAGTGTTTGTAATATAGTGTCTATTAATTAACCTAAATATAGAATAAGGAACATTCATGGAATTAGCCAAAACCACAAGTTTGAAATTTGAAGTAACAGAAACAGGTCATCAAATAATACAAGCTAAAATAAACGGGCATAAAGTAAATTTAATTTTAGATACAGCGGCGGGTGCATCTGTTTTAGATAGGGCATGTATTCAAAAGCTTGGAATAGAAGAAGTGTTTAGTGAAGAAAATGCCGCAGGTTTAGGTACAGCCGACCACAAGATGGGCTTAATAGACGTTTTGAAATTTGAATTAGCAGGGCAGTTGTTTGAAAGTACAGAGTTTGTAACACTAAACCTAGACCATGTTCAGGTAGCTGGTGGTGACAATATAATACATGGATTATTAGGCTCTCCATTTTTTAGAAAATACCAAGCGGTGCTAGATTTTGGCACTGATACACTGACAATTAGTGAGCCATTAGCTGATTATGAGTAATTAAAGCGGCTTAATTTAAGCCGCAATTTTGCATATTATACACAGCATGATAAATCGGGTTGCCCCAAGTCAATTCATCATTTTTGTCGGATGGCGTGGCTTCGCCACTTATCCGACCTACGTCTAAAGGTAGGTTGGTTAAGCCAAAGGCGCCACCCAACAGAGTTCTACGGTTCTATCGAGCTCAGTCTATAAATTGTACTTAATTTATTCAACTGCTTTTAAGCGTTTTGTTATGGCTTGTAATTTTTCTTCTAGTGTAAAAGACAGGACTAAGGTTTCTTCTACAATTTCTTTCGTTTCATCAACTAATCCTACTAGCTCCGACTCTTGCTCTTCATCCAAACCTAGAGTGATCATTTTTGATTGTATAGCTTGAGATAAATCATTAACGAGTATTTTTACTTGCTTATCTTGCTCTGAGCATAGCTTTTTTATGGTACTAAAATCATCAGCAAGTTGGCTCTTGAGGGTGTTTAAAGCTTGTTGACGTATCGTCGCTTTTTCTAATTGCTGTTCAATAAATTCCATTCGGCTTTCTATAATAGTAAGTAAAATAGCAAAATTATCTCGAAGTCGTCCGAGTAAGCCTTCATCTTTTGCATTTATTCCTTTTACAAGTATTGAGCAAGCAGGTGCGTTAAATAATAAGTTAGAGCTAAATGGCACTATTCGTTTTGCTCTTCTTCCCAGTTCAAGAATTTCTTTTTCTAGTTCAGAAATAGTTTGTTTTGGAAATTGGTGATATTGGTCTGCTACTCTAAACTCTACACAGCAGCTGGCGCCTGCATTGGTAAAGTACTGCTGTACGTTAGCAAATAATGTATCTAAATCGGTTACGTCAAGGTTGTCAGTAAAGAATGAAACTAACTCTCCGAGTTCACTTGCTTGTTGCATTGAGGTAAAAGCAGTTGTAGAGGCCACATCGTACATTTCTTTTAGATTATTTCGCTCTGTAATACGCAGTTCAACACGCTTTAATTTTTCGTTTAGTTCCTTAAAGTCTACTGGCTTGGCAACATAATCATCGCCGCCATACCCATATGCTGTGAGTTTGTCTTCACTTGATGTTAAAGCGGATATAAATATAATTTCGCAATCATCGTATTCACCGGATTGTTTTATTTGTTCAACTAAATCATAACCAGTAAGGCCATTACTAAGTAAAATATCCATTAAGACGACTTGTGGCTGGTGCTGTTCCATTAGTGCTAATATTGGCTCGGTTCCATCAGATGAAGCAATATCGTGTTGCTTAGAAAGCGCAATTTCCATGATGTTTCTATTTTGAGGGTTATCGTCAACGGACAATATTTTCACTTTGACTCCTTAATTTCGTTATTGTCGTCCTATCTTAAATGATATTAGTCATGGAAATGGCTACCCGCAAATAATAAATTCATGTACATTTTCATGGAGCACTTAAGTAACACCACATTAAAAGTTTATTATGATAGATACTTTATTCATTTGTTTATAATCCTATAAATGCGCCGAAATCGTCATGAATGTCATTAGTAACACTACAATAATTACTTACTATTAGCTTCGTGGCATAAGAGCCAATCGACGTTTGAACTTCAAGGTCATGAGATTAGATATCATGTGCAAGGGGAAGAGGGAGCGCTGAGTTTATTACTGATCCATGGTTACCCAACCACAAAATGGGATTGGCATAATCAATGGGCTGAGCTCACTCAATAGTTTAAAGTATTTATCCTCGATACGCTGGGTTTCAGCGCATGAGTTTGGCCATTGTATACTTATGTATGTAGGAGGTATTAATTTATCTTGGGGTCATAAAGGTAGTACAAATGTTCTCCTTCAAAATGTTAAAGCGTCTTCTCTAGGTTATCCAAATCAAGGAAAGATTGATCTCATGAAGTATTACAATGACACAAAAAATACCGCTAATTTGAAGCAACGCATTACACGCAGTGAAGCGCTTGACGTTGATATAAAAAGATTAATTTGGAGTTCTGAGGTTCTATGGAAAGATTAAAGGTATTAATTTTTGGATTACTAATAACTTTTGTATTGAGCTCATGTTCAAGTATTTACTGGGCTAGTGTTAAAAACTCTACGGCTGAAGAATTAATGGTTAAAGTGGTGTTTAAAACTGAGTACGGTACTCAGGTAATGGACATGCCATTAAAAGCAGATGAAGTAAACGTTTGGCAATATGAACAGTCATCAAGTGAATCAAAAATAATGGATAAATATTTATCTTCAATTGAGATAAGTGACGGCAGTGGCTGTTACTTAGTTTTTAATAAAGAAGAGATAAAAAAGAAGGTTAAAAATACAACGCGGCAAATCGTAATTTCTCCTGATGATTTTCAAAAAGCCTGCGAGAGCAAAGTTAATTTAAACACACTATAAAAATCTTTTAGTAAAGCTTCCCTAAAGGGTCTGACTTTAAGTATGAATTTAGCTTGCTGCTACTTTTAGTCTCGTAGGATTTATTTTAATGTTTAACTTTTAAAATAAATCCTACGAGATAATCACCATTCATTTAAGTGAATATCACTTTGGCGTTACCAGCATTAACCTTGCCTCTTTTCCATCCGTTAATATCGCTATATTACCTTCAGCAGTAACAAACACATCTCTGAGCCTGCCTGTGGCTTCTGGAAAAATATGCGACTGGGTGAATTCACCATTTTTTAAATTAACGCTGTAGAGCTTTTTATCGACCAATGTGGTAATGAGTACGTGGCGTTGCAGTGAAGGGAAGGCTGCATGCATAGAGCCATAATATGCCATGCCTGATGGCGCAATTGAGGGCGTCCAATCTACGGTTGGTTTAGCCATGCCTGGGTAGTCTCTAAAGGGCGAAATACGTGCTTGCGAGTAGTCATCACCGTTGGTTATTACTGGCCAGCCGTAATTGGTGCCAGCCTTTAAATAGTTGAGCTCATCACCGCCTGCGGGGCCGTGTTCGTGGCTAATGATTTGCTTGGTATCGTAATCATAAACCAAGCCTTGCAAGTTACGGTGCCCGAGTGAATAAATGGCATGCGCGGTAGGGTTTTCATGTTTAATAAACGGGTTATCGCTTGGAATAGTGCCATTTAAATTAATTCGTAGCACTTTACCTAATTGGCTGGTTATAACTTGTGCTTGCTCGCGGTAGTCAAAGCCATCACCACTTGAAAACAGTAAGCTATTATCGGGCAGTACAAGCGCCCGGCCAGAGTAATGCTGCGGTGTGCCCTTATCGGTGGCAACTTTATAAATAACTTTTGGTACTGAAAACTGCTCGCCATCAAACTTAGCTTTGGCAATAACGAGTCTGTTTGCATCAAGCTCACCTTGGGCATAAGTGAATATTATTTCTTTTGATTCACTGTAATTTGGCGAAAGTACTATATCGAGTAAACCGCCTTGCCCTGCAACGTATAAGCCCTCGAAGTTTATTTTAACTCGGCTTTGTTGGTTGTTTTTAATGATGACAACATGGCCATCACGCTCTGTAACTAACCACGTATTGTTTGGGAGCTTAACCATGCTCCATGGTGAATTGAGATCTGTTGCTAAGGTACTAGCAGTATATTGCTGTGTTGGTAATTCGGCACTGACGTTACAAGAAAACGTTAAAAGCGAGAGTAGCGTAATACAACGTAGAGATTGTTTACCCTGCAAGCCTTTGCTAGTGTAAGGAAAAAGTTTCATTTTAAGTTGAGATAACCATGCAGTTTTTAACACGTACACTCCCTTCATTTTTAGTTTCTTGGTTACTTACATTCACTCTTGCTAGCTTGTTTCATAGCCAATACGTTGTCAATCAATTAGTTAATGTAGGTGTAGTGGTGGGCTTTAATGATCGTGTTAATTTAACCCTTGAAGATTGGCTTGGCTTGCTACCTACTTACGGCGCTATTATTGCGATTGCACTTGCTCTCGCATTTTTTGTGACTTGGTTTATCGCGAAAAAGCTTAAAAATCAGGGGATACAATTATTTGTAACTGCGGGTATTGTAGCGTTTGCAACAGCGTTAATTGCTATTGAATCTATTATGAATATTACTATTATTGCGGGTGCAAGAGGCTGGGGGTTTTATGCGCAATTATGTGCAGGTGCAGTAGGGGGTTATGTATTTGCAAAACTCATTAAGGCAAATAAGCAAAAGACAGAGCATCACGGTTTTTAAGTGAGTATTGGTTTGCAATGCAATGTAAAAAGCCGCTATTAATACAGCGGCTTTTGTGTGTTCATAAATCGCAGAGTAGGATTAAAAAATCAAACTAAAGAGCTTGTAACTACTTAGGCCAAAAATAAGTACTAACACTGGTAAAGTAAGTAGGTTTACCAATACTGAGTTAGTGTATTTACCCATTACTGCTTTTTGATTAACTAACCACACAAGGTAAGTGGTGACTATAGGCAGCAATAAGCCATTGGCAGCTTGGGCAAAAATTATCACCGCGACAGGGTCTAAACCCAGAGAAGCCACCGCCGCACCAAATAATAAAATAACAATGGCAACGCTTTTAAAGCGAACGTTATCCATTTTATTTGACCAACCTAACATGCCACATACGGCGTAAGCGCCCGCAAGAGGAGCAGTTATTGCGCTGGTTAAACCTGCGGCAAATAAACCAATAGCAAAAAAGTAATGGGCGGCATCGCCAAGTAATGGCTCAAGCTGCACCGCCATATTGGCAGCGCTAATTTGCCCTGCATCGGTGCCATAAAATGCCACTGATGCGGTTGATAAAATAGCTAAGGTGATCACACCACCTAGGGTGATGGACACGCCCGTATCTATATTGGTTTCTTTAATTACTTTTTGTTTGTCACTCTCGCTGTCATGGCGAGCAGCCAGTACCCCTGAGTGTAAAAATAAGTTGTATGGCACTATGGTCGTACCTACCAATGCTAATACTGTGGTGACTGAGCCCTCAGGCATGCTAGGAATAAAACCAGCTAATACGTCACTGAGCGAGGGAGCCGCCATAACAAGCGTAGAGATAAACACTAGGCTCATTAAAATCACTAGTAAAATAAGCGCATTTTCAACAACTTTGTGTTTACCGCTATAAAGTAGTATGGCACTTAAAAATGCAATCAGTGGCGTCCAAAGTTGGGCATTTACCTGAGGGAATATTTCAATTAATCCCATGCTGGCACCGCTTAAATTACCAGCCTCGTAGGCGGCACTGCCAACACCAATGGCGCTGATCACTAAAAATATAGCGAGAGATTTAAATAGGGGAGTTTCAATATGGGCTCTTAGTGCTTGTGCTAAGTCTTGCCCAGTGGCTACGCCTAGGCGCGCCGCCATAGATTGTAATAATATGGTGGCAATTACTGAAAATAGTAATGTCCATATTAGTGCAAAACCAAAGTTTGCACCCGCTACGCTCGCGGTGGTAATAGTCCCTGGTCCAATGAAGGCAGCGGTGACGAGTAGTCCTGGTCCTAATCGCATAGTTTGACCCTAATAGTGCTTTTTATATTGCTATTTAAAGTTACACCTAACGTTTGTTTAACGTGATGCCTGTAATATTGCTGCCACTTATACTAAGTGCCTTGCAGCATTAGCCGCCCCTTGGCTTTGCCTTTTTTGATAACCATATGTTAAAAAAGGTCGCGTAGCATACCAACTTGTATATAAATTTAAAGGGGATAGGTTTCGTTTGCTTAAAATTTAAACGATTTAATTGGTTTTAGTTGTTATCAAGCTTTGGCACTCAGCAAAAATCTTATATGATGTTGACAATAGCACACAATATAAACTTTCAAAGGCGACCATTATTAGTGACTGTAATACATCACCTTTAACTGATAACTCAGAACAATCCCCTGAGATGATGATAACCAATTCAACATTAAAAATAGCCACATTTAACCTGTTTAATTATCTTGAGCCACCTAATGCTTATTATGAGTTTGAGCGGATATATACCGCGGAGCAATGGGCAAAAAAACAGCGCTGGATTATTGATTATTTAACCGAGCATCAGCCCGATGTAATTGGCTTTCAGGAAGTGTTTAGCATTGAGTCGCTTAAAGAATTAGTAAAGCAGCAAGGTTATGCGCACCTCGCTGTGGTGGATGAGCCACAGGTAATAGATGATTTTATTTATAAACGCCCCGTTGTTGCAATAGCAGCAAAATACCCCATCGTTGAAGTAGCGAGCGTTAAACACGACTATGAGCTTGCCAATACTTTAGGTTTAACTGAAGATTTTGCCTTTAGTCGTAAAGTTCTTAGAGCCACAATAAATTTGCCGCATATCGGTAATACCGATTGCTATGTGGTGCATTTTAAATCTAAACGGCCATTAATTGAGATTGATGAAACTAATAAAGAGCTAACAGCTGAAAAAAACATTATTGAAATTTTAAAAGCGAATGTAGCGGGTGGCTGGGGCTCAACTATTCAGCGCGGTAGTGAAGCAACATTGCTGATGATAGAAATGATAAGCCGTCGTGAGGCCACGCAACAGCCTATGATACTAATGGGAGATTTTAATAACGACCTAGCTGATGGCGTTTTAAGCCATTTACTAACCAATACACTGCGTTTTGCCCCTGCGTTTGATAGTAAAACCTACCTTGCAAAATATTGTCTTAACGATGCGTGGCAGTTATTTACAAAGTTAAACGATGACTGCGAGCCTAATGAAGTAGCTAATGAGTCAATACAAGGTGTTATCGATAAAGATAATCAAGGCTTAAAACCACTACGAAAAGCAACACATTACTTTGGCGCAAGCAGTTCAGTACTTGATTATATTTTGTTGTCTTGTGAGTTTGATTCTGGCTATGACGACAGTTTTTTTGAAGTAAGCGATTATCATACTTATGATCGTCATTTAATTAACCCCGAGTTTGAGCGCGACGATTTAAGTACCGATCACGGCGTTGTATGTATCACGCTTAAACTGCGGGAGTAATGATTAACTCACCACTGTTTAGTTACCAAGCCAAACAGTGGCGAGTCGCTATTTACTGACGAGGGTTAATCTCTAAAGGTGACAAGGTAATAGTAGCATTACTGCTGGCCCCTTTATATTCTTGATAGTCTTTGTTTTCAAATAGCGTGTAAAAAACATCAACATAATCATCATTATTGGTAAACCATTCATCAGGCATTGCTTTAAGCAATTCATTAGTAAGTTTAGGAATAATAGTATAGCCCTGTGCTTGTAAATCAGGGATACTTGCCATTACTTGCTCTGATATTTCTAATAATTTCATTGCTAAGGTTTTATAATTAGTGTTGTCATCTTGCTCCATTAAAAGCAAATCGACCGCTTGCCAACGATAACGTTGCCAATGAATTAAAACCTGATTAGGGCTGTAAGTGGTTTGGTCATGATCTAAATAAGGTAAATCAACAATATCTAATATTGGTTCATCTCTGCTAGGATTAATCCCCGTTACGATGGCATAAACTTCTGCCTTTCCTGAAATCCAAGGCTCTTTATCATCCTCTAAATGTATTTTTTTTAGCACACTAGTTTGTAATGGCTGCTCATTACTTAATTGATTTTGTGGGCTAACCATGTTTTTGCTGAACTTGTTAGCAGACAAAATTCCTTTCATTACTGCAATACCCGCATCCTGTACTTTTTGTTGATCTAACTCCACAATAAAAACAGGTTGGGTTGGCATTTGGTCAACGCTCAGATAATGAATGTCACCAAACTGATCGAACGCTTCAATCTCGCTCCATTGGCTATCGTCACCAGCGGGTGCAAATGCGAATAAAGGGCTTTCACCTTGTTGCCAATCAGTAAGCATGGACTCACTTGCCAAGCGAACTTGTAACAAGCTTCCTGTATTGTTTGGTAAGCCTTTAAGTTGTTGTAAGGCGCTATTTGCCTGACTTATATTACGCTTTGTATGCCGTGCTACAGTTGATAACTGATCAGCATTTAAAACTAAGTTATATTTATTTAATGATTGTTTTAAATCAGCATCCAACACTGGATAATTAAGCGCTACTTGCTTTGCGAAATTACGCTTAATAGTTGCTACGTTTTTGTATTGAGCTTGCTGTACCAAGTTTTCTGTATTTTCAATATGATCTTGAGCTGAAAAAGCAGGTACTGATATAAAGTTCAATAATGCCGCTGTAGCTAAAGATTTGGTTATTTTATTTTTCATACAAATTCCGCCGTTCCGTTTCTAGTAACACTATAAAACAATAATTAGAATAAATGCTCAAGTTAAATTTATAAAATACGTAATTAGTATTAATCTTGGCTTGCGGTTTGATATACATTACATAAACACCGTAATTTTTATATAAAGCAGGAATCTATTACAAAAAATGTATATTTTATAAAATAATTTATATACATATCAGTGGTTTAAATTTGGCTTAATAGTTGCTGTAACTATTACTCTAATAACAACACAAAGGAAAAAACAATGACCGATATTGCACATTCTGCGTTTGTAGCATTTTATTTATACTTAATTATGATGTTAGTTCAGTGGGCCGTGGCGACGTTTAGTAAGGCTAAACAACCCGGTGCAGTGCCAGGAAAAATAGATAAAGAGCTATCTCATGAGAGTTTTATATTTAGGGCGCATCGTACTTTTCATAACACCCTAGAAAACAGCGCGTTGTTTATAGGAACGGTTTTATTTGCTTTTGTGATGAATTATCACAGCTCGGTATTTGCAATATGTATTTGGGTATATGTGATTGCACGTTTAATTCATATGGCACTGTATTACGCAATTGCCACCGAGAAAAACCCCAGCCCGCGTAGTTACTTCTTTTTAATCAGTGTGATAGCAAACATTGTGATGTTAGTGCTGTTAGGGCTGCGATTAGCTAGTTAAGTAAATGATTAAAGCGAAAAGCAGACAGCCTCTAGCTTTTCGCTTACATATTTTATCGGGCTGGCTTTGTTTTTCGGGTCACAATAAAACACATTAATGAGCCTAATGTCACTAACACAACGCCTTGCCAGAATGCGCTGGTGAGCGATACTGATAAGTAAATAGCAGCAAATAGTGTTGATAACACAGGGATAAAGTAAGACAAGGTGCCTAACAACACTAGGTTACCGCCAATTATTGCTTGGTTCCACAGTGCGTAACCTCCACCAATAACCACGCCTGCCAATATTAAGGTAAAGCTAGAATCTAGGCTAAACTCAAAGCTGGGTTCATTACTCAATCTGTAACTTATCCATAAAGAGATTGCCGTGGCTGCAAAAAATACACTAATGGCATTTTTACCCTCGCTAAGTTTAACCGTTACACTGCAATATATAGCCCAAATAAACGCCGCTGCGAACGCCATGGAGTAGGGTAATGGATTGTCACTAATATTAGCGGTTAATACTCCTACAGATAAACCACTATTACCTGCAATGCACCATGCAACGCCTAAAAACGCAATCAATATGCTCGGGTATACTAATATGCTTACTTTAGTACGGTTAACAATAATCGATAATAAAATGGTTAACGCTGGCCAAAGGTAGTTAATAATCGCCATTTCCAACGCTTGCTGGCGACTATTTGCAAAGCCGAGGGATAAAGCTAAACATATTTCGTAAATAACAAATAAGCTGCCACCAAAGACTAAATAGCGTTTTGGATAATTGCTTAGCTTTGGTACACCCATGACTAACATTAAAAAAATCGCACTGACGCTATAAATTAAAGCGGCACCGCCAATTGGGCTAAATAATTCTGATAAATCACGAATAAAGGCAGTTAAACTGCTCCAAAGTAAAATAGCGAGCACTCCATAAAGGGTGTATTTATGTTTGCTTAATAAAGACATGGTGAATTGCCTGATGAATGATAAAAAAGTCAGTCGCGAATGTGACATTATAAAAACAGTGAGGCAAGAGGTGGGCTATAAAATTCGACTAAAAGGCTATAAATAGCGTTTAAAATCAATAATAAAGTTAAATTTTAGTAAACAAGAGCAGGCCAAATGATGACCTACTCTGAGATGGTTTTTTTATTCAATACCAATAAAGCCGCCGGTTTGATGTGCCCACAGTGCAGCGTAAATGCCGCCTTGGGCAATTAACTCATCGTGACTGCCTTGCTCTACAACGCCACCTTCATCAAGCACAATAAGCCTGTCCATTTGTGCAATGGTTGATAATCGGTGTGCAATAGCAATGACCGTTTTGCCTGTCATTAAATCATCTAAGCTGGCTTGAATAGCTGCTTCTACCTCTGAGTCTAAAGCGCTGGTGGCCTCATCAAGTATAAGAATAGGCGCGTTTTTGAGTAACACCCGAGCAATAGCAATCCGCTGGCGTTGCCCGCCCGAGAGGGTTACCCCTCGTTCGCCCACTTGTGCATCAAAGCCTTTATTGCCTTTGCTGTCTTCTAAATCGTTTATAAAATCGAGCGCTTTGGCTTGTTTGGTCGCATCGAGCATTTCCGCTTCGGTTGCATCAGGTCTGCCGTATAAGATGTTGTCTTTTACTGAGCGGTGCAGTAGTGAGGTGTCTTGGGTGACCATAGCGATATAGCGGCGAAGGCTTTCTTGGCTTACATCAGTTATATTTTGGCCATCAATACTAATACAGCCTTTGTCTGTATCGTAAAAACGTAGCAACAAGTTAACTAATGTGGATTTACCCGCGCCAGAGCGACCCACTAAGCCAATTTTTTCGCCCGGTTTAATATTTAAGTTTAAACCGTTAATTACAGGACCTCGGTTATTTTCATTAGCGGCTTTACCATAATTAAAGTGTACATTGTTAAAGTCGATTGAACCTTGAGTTACTTTTAAACTATCGGCTTTTGGCTTGTCATCAACCGCAATCGGGTTTGAAAGGGTGCGCATGCCATCGGCTACGGTACCAATGTTTTCAAATAAGCTGCTAATTTCCCACATGATCCATTGGGCCATACCATTAAGCCTTAACGACAAACTCAATGCTACTGCAATAGCCCCCGCACTAATGGCACTTAACGACCATAAATACAAAGACACTGCTGCCACCGAAAATACCAGTAAATAGTTCAAGCTTTGAATAACCACGTTAAGGCTGGTTACCAAACGCATTTGTTTATATACAGGCTGTAAAAATACATCCATGCTTTGTTTAGCATATTGCTCTTCGCGTTGAGTATAAGAAAACAGCTTAATGGTTGAAATATTGGTGTAGCTGTCAACAATACGGCCGGTCATTTCTGAGCGTGCATCAGCTTGTGAGCTAGCAATGCTTTTTAACCGTGGTACAAAGTAAATTTGCACGCAAATATATAATGCTAACCACACTAATAATGGCAGCATTAAGCGCCAATCTGAGGCGGCTACTAAAAACACCATTGAGCCAAAATAAACGGCAATGTACATCAATACATCAAGTAACTTAGTGACTGACTCACGCACAGCTAATGAGGTTTGTAACACTTTAGTGGCTATTCGCCCGGCAAATTCATTTTGATAAAAGCTGACACTTTGGCGTAATAAATAACGGTGCGCTAACCAACGTATCGACATCGGATAGTTGCCCAACAGTGCTTGATGTAAAATAGCTGACCTAAAAAAGACTACCACAGGCATCACAACCAAAAGCATTAACCCCATTTTTATTAATTCGGATTGTTGCTGCGAAAAAAGTTCTTCAGGGGTGTACTCGCCAAGCCAGTCAACCAGCTGTCCCATGTAACTAAATAAAGACACTTCTAAAATAGCTAATAATGCGGCACTGAGCGACATAAGGACTAACGACAGTTCCATGCCTTTGGTGTAATGGCGGCAAAATGCAAATAAGGTATTAGGAGGCTGAGACGGAGTACGCTCCGGGAACGGTTTAGTCATCCGTTCAAATAATCGATACATATTAGAAGCTTATTAAGTATTTATAGAGGTATCCCACTATACCATTGTAAAGCGCAAAGGCGCAGTGGGAATGAGGTATTTAGCTGTTATCTTAAGTTAAGTTAACGATTTACAGTTTTGTATGACCGGTTTTATTTTTTACCAGCCAGTAAGATATACCTAAGGCTAAAGTCACTAATGCAAGGCCAATAATTTGTTCTGAGGTCACTAATTTTAAATCTAAAACAATAATTTTACGCGCCACAGCCATTAGTGCGGTGGCAATGACCAGCTCAACAGGCAGTGAACTTGAGCCTAAATATAAACGAATATTGGTAAATATTTCTACCGCAATAAGCACCACCATAAAAGCACCAAAGGTTTGCAGAATGTCTTCAATGTTTAATAAAAAATAAGGGGGAGAGCTCAATCGCATATATAAAACATATACTACATCAGCAATACTCCAAAAAATAACTAGCACCATGAGCACCGCTAATATTTTAATAGCAAAGCGAATCGCATGATGTAAATACTGCATAAGCGGGTCAACATGATCCTCTGGTAATTCTTCGTGTTTCTTCATATTTTTACAGCACCTTATTATTTTTAAACTGGGTATATAAAATGATAGCTGATTAATCGTGTTTCTCTCTTTAATATACGTACAAAACAGCATAAGTGATTATTTTTATTAAACTAGAAACTGAGCAAGCGATACCTAAACTAAGCGTGTTAATTAAATGTAATTTAACCTGAGGTTTTTAACGTCTATCTCAAATGCATTGCTGTATACCTGCAGAGCTGTCATTTTAAAAACATCAACAATAAGGATTAAACTGCTATGTCAATTTCACCTTTAAAGTTAGTTACTCGGATTATTAAGTATAGTGCGGTTGCATCTGTTTGTAGCGCGTCATTTTATAGTGTGGCGGCACAAACCACACAACAAGCATCATTGCACAATATTGCAGATCAAATTTCAGCGCAGCGTATTGGAGATGATATTCAAACGTTAGTGGATTTTGGTACCCGCCATACTTTATCTGAAACTAAATCGGATACCCGTGGTATTGGCGCGGCAAGACGCTGGATAAAAAAAGAATTTGAAGCAATTTCGGCACAGTGTGGTGGCTGTTTAGAGATACTAGAAGTAAAACAAACCATCTCGGGTGAAAAGCGCATTCCTGAACCCGTGGAAGTGGTTAACATAATTGCGATTCAGCGCGGTAACACCGATCCTAACCGTATGGTGATGATGTCGGGAGATATAGACTCACGCGTTAGTGATGTTATGGATTTTACTAGCGATTCACCTGGGGCAAACGATAATGCATCAGGGGTTGCCGGTGTGATTGAAGCGGCACGGGTGTTATCGCAATATACATTTAATGGCTCAGTGGTATATGCAGCACTCTCAGGTGAAGAGCAAGGTTTATTTGGCGGTAAAATTTTAACTGCTTACGCACAAAAAAATAATTGGCAGGTTCATGGTGTTTTAAATAACGACATGATTGGTAACATCACCGGCATTAATGGCGTCACCGATAACACTACTGCACGTATTTTTTCTGAAGGTACGCGTGTAGTTGAAACTAAAGAACAAGCCCGTACACGTCGTTTTACTGGCGGCGAAGTTGACTCAGCGAGCCGTAATTTAGCGCGTTACATAGACACCATTGCTGATAAATACATTGAGAACTTAGATACCATGCTGGTATATAGGCTCGACCGTTTTGCACGAGGCGGGCATCATCGTCCGTTTAATGATGCGGGTTTTGCGGCTGTGCGCATTATGGAAACCAACGAGCATTATGATCGCCAACATCAAGACCTGCGCACCGAAAATGGGGTAGTGTACGGTGATACTATTGATGGGGTGGATTTTGATTACGCCGCAAAACTTACCTCATTAAATGCGGTAAGCCTTGCGTCAATGGCGTGGGCCCCTGCGCCACCAAAAGAGGTGAAAATTAGTGGTGCCGTACGCGCCAGTACCACACTTTCTTGGCAGCCAACAGAGGATAAAAATGTAGCAGGCTATCGTATATACTGGCGCTATACTAGTGAACCACAATGGCAATACAGTCAATGGGTTGATAAGGTCAGTGAATTTACCCTAAAAAATGTGGTTATTGATAATTACTATTTTGGAGTTGCTAGCGTGAATAAACAGGGTATTGAGTCGCCAGTGGTATTCCCAGGTGCTGTGGGTTCGTTTGATCACAACAAAAAGTAAGTGTACTTTGCTTAAAAACCCAGCAAACAGCTGCGAATAAGGTGTTAAGCACGCTATTTATGCTTGCGCCTTATTTGTTATGCCCTTAAAGTGTAAACAAAGAAGTAAAAAGGTTATTAAAATGCAGCAACAAGAACAAAAACCATTAACACCAGAGCAGCAAGCTGAACTTCAGCA